>JAJZDL010000013.1 GCA_021851465.1 Acidobacteriota bacterium | reverse complement strand
TTCCAACAAACCCCGGATCAATTCAAACCGATCTCCGCTCACATCACTCGGATACGCTCTTCTCGACTCCATCCTTTATATCTACCGCCAACAAGCCACCACGACTATTACTGACTTGATCCCCTTCACCCAAAGATCGTGAACAGGTTCTTAGAACCTGTTCAATAACGGCCCTTTGCATCCATAACCTACGGATTGTCATTCTGAGCGCAGCGAAGAACCCCCGTATTTCGTCGTTGTTTGCTGCCTCGTCGAATGCGAGTCGCGCAGTTTTTAGACAGCCCCGAAGAGTGCGCCCTCCAAGCTCAAATAGCAGTTGCTTTAAGCGGGCGGCGGGCGGCTTTTAAGCTCACAGCTCGGGAACCGAGCCGCTTTGCCCAGAAAGATCTTTAAACACGCTTGCCCTGCGGACGGGCCGACGCCTTCGTGACAAACGCTTTGTCGCTAAGCTATAACCGTAGTGAGTGCATCATTTCAAGCTGTCCAGAAGGTAGGCCATGTCCACTGTTCTCCCGTTGAAGGGTCTTGAAGGCATTATCGCCACAACGTCGTCAATCTGCTGGATCGACGGAGATGCGGGAGTTCTTTCCTATCGCGGCATCGACATCCACCACCTGGCCGACCACTCGAACTTCGAGGAGACCGCCTATCTTCTCTGGTTCGGCGTCCTCCCGAATGCGGCGCAGCTCGACCAGTTCCGCAAGGAGCTCGCTGCTGCGCGTACGCTCAACTGGCGCATCTACGACTTCCTGCGCAGCGTGCCCACCGATGCCGTGCCCATGGAGGTGCTGCGCACAGCGGTCAGCCTCCTCTCCCTCTACGACTCCGACGAGAAGGACTCTACCCACGACGCCAATGTGCGCAAGAGCTACCGCCTCACCGCGCAGATCGCCATGATCGTGGCCATCTTCGACCGCATCCGCAAGGGAAAGCACATCGTCGATCCAGACCCCTCGCTCTCCCACTCCGCAAACTTCCTCAAGATGCTCAACGGCGCAGACCCGCTGCCCGAGGCCGTGCGCGCGCTGGACGTCGCCCTGATCCTGCAAGCCGACCATGAGCTCAACGCCAGCACCTTCGCCGCGCGCGTCATCGCCTCGACCCTCTCCGACATCCACTCGGCGATCGTTGGGGCCATCGGCGCCCTCAAAGGGCCGCTGCACGGCGGGGCCAATGCCGAGACGATGAAGCTCCTCTTTGCCATCGACGAGGCAGGCGCCGACCCCGTCGAGTATGTCAAACAAATGTTCGCCGAGAAGAAGAAGATCTCCGGCTTCGGCCACCGTGTCTACCACACCGAAGACCCACGGGCCACCCACCTGCGCAAGATGTCCGAAGACCTCGGTATCGCCGCCGGCAACCCCAAGTGGTTCGATATGTCCCGCAAGATCGAGCTCTTCGTCAACCGCGAGAAAAAACTCAACGCAAACGTGGACTTCTACTCCGCCTCCACATACACCATGCTCGGCATCGAGATCGACCTCTTTACCCCGATCTTCGCCATCAGCCGCATCGCAGGCTGGTCCGCCCACGTCATCGAGCAGCTCGACAACAACCGGCTCATTCGCCCACGCGCGGACTACATCGGCCTGCCCTACCCCCAGCCCTACGTCCCGATTGCGCAACGGTAGCCATCTGGCGCGGTACTCTATGCCGCTCTCCCAGAATTCCTCGCGTCCGCAAACCGCTGCCGTCTCTCCCTTCGGCCCCGCGGCGCTCCCACCGTTTGAGGCAGGATGGACTGCGCGCGCAGTTCGTGTCACTCTATTGGTGTTCCACCGTTGTATCCCAAAGAGGAGAGCCGTCTTGCCACTCCCAAGGGCCGGTCGCGGTCGCCTGCTTCGGCTCATTGTCTTCCCCTGCCTCCTCGTGCCGTTGATCGCGCGCGGCCAGTCGCAGACGGCCCAGCAGAGCGAACAGGATGAACTGGACAGCCTTACCGCCGCCGCGGCCATCAACGACAGCGGGCCTGTCGGCATCATCCCGGTGGCCCGCGGATTCAACGCCTCGCTCGGTTCGAGTTCGATGCACGATTCCAACAGCGGATGGTTCTCCCTGCTGGCCCCCAACATCGCCTATCGCCTGAACCGGTACTTCAGCGTGGACGCCGGCGTGGACATGTATCTGTACATCAACATCGACGCAAACGTCGGCAAAAAAGCCAAGCCAGTCTACGTCTATTCCCCCAAGAAAGGCGTCTTCGGCGATACCACGCTCTCCTTCGAGGGCGATGCCGGTGCTCGCTCGTTCGCCTATGCCGGGACCTTCTCCCTGGGCCTGCCCTCCGGAAACACCGACTACGGCCTCGGCGCGGGCCAGGTCACTTACAACTTCAACAACCACTTCGAGAAGGCCCTCGGCCTGTTTACCCCGGACGTCGAACTCGGCTATGGAGACACCAACAGCCTCGTCGACCAGCGCATCGTGCAGAGCTACGTCGCCGTCGGCCCGCTGGCGCACTTCCAGGCAGGCTCCGCAATCTTTCTGCCCCTGCACAGCAGCTTCGAGGCGGATGCCTACGAGGAGCTGCCGCTGGCCAAGGACATCGTCTACTCCACCACCGGCAAGGGAAAGAAGAGGGTGCGCACCTCAACCAATAGAGACCCTGCCGAAGACAACGGCTTCATCGCATCCCTCGACATCCCGCTCAACCCGCACACCACTCTCTCCGGGTTCTATAGCAGGAGCCTGCGCGACCACGACGACATCGCCGGCTTCTCCTTCACCTTTCTGCTCAAGGCCCCGCCGCGCACGCCGAAGGTCCCGTTCTAAAATCCCTGCGGCGCGCCGCCGCTACATCCTCGGTCGGCGATCGCTGGCCGGCGGCACAATGCCGTTCATCCGCAGATACTCCACCGCCTGGCCGTACTCGTCCTCCGCGTGTCCCACCGCCCCGGCCAACATGCTGGCGCGGGTCTGCGTTCCGCGCACGCTCTCGAAGGCGTTCGCCGCCGTCACGTTGGCGACCGCCGTGTGCGCAAAAGCAAAAGTCGCCGCCAGCGCCTTGACGATGTCGTCCTTGCTCTTGAGGTCGCCGATGGCCTTGACGTCCACGTCGGGCTTGGTCCCTCCGATGGCCGCGAACGAGCCGTAGTTGGACTGGATCGTGTGGATGACGATCTGCGCAAACGTGCGCACGCCGTCGTACTTCACCGCCTGGCCGGGCACGAAGATCGCCGCGCTCGGCGCGAAGTTGTACTTCTCGGCGGGCATCGCCTGCGCCGCGCCCATCCACTGCCGTTCGATCTGGCTCACCGATGCGTCGAACGACTTCGCCGGATCCACTGGGGAGCCCGCAGCGCTCGCCGTCGCTCCACCCATGCCGCTCATGCCGCCCATCTGGGCCGGAGCTGCCATAACGCTTGAAATCGCCACTGCCGCCACTGCTGCAATCCGCTTCATTGTCATCGCTCGATCTCCCTTCACTGTTCTCGCTTCACAACGATGCAAGGCTAGCATAGACAGGCGGCCTTCGTCCGATGGCCCCACCGAGGATGGCCGCCCGGCAAGCAGGCCGAGTAGACTGTATCTGTGCGGCGCATCTACATGGACGCCAACGCCACAACGCCTCTGCTCCCCGAGGTGCTGGACGCAATGCGCCCCTTCTGGATGGAGGCGTTCGGCAACGCCAGCTCCATCCACCAGCAGGGCCAGCACGCGCGCGCCGCCATCGACCGCGCCCGAGAGTCGGTCGCCAGGCTCCTCAACTGCCGCGCCGCCGAGCTGGTCTTCACCTCCGGCGGTACCGAGAGCGACAACCTCGCCCTCTTCGGCGTCCTCGCGCCGGGCGACCATCTCATCACCAGCGGCATCGAGCACCACGCCGTCCTGCACGCCGCCCAGGCGCTCGCCGAGCGCGGCGTCCACGTCACATTTCTGCCCGCCACGCCGCACGGCGTAGTCGAAGTGGCAGCGCTCGAAGCCGCCCTGCGCCCCAATACAAAACTCGTCAGCGTGATGCTCGCCAACAACGAGACCGGGGCCATCCAACCCGTCCGCGAACTGGCCCAGGTCGCCCACGCCGCCGGCGCGCTCTTCCATACCGACGCGATTCAGGCGGCGGGCAAATTGCCGCTCGATGTCCAGGCGCTGGGCTGCGACCTGCTCAGCATCTCCGGGCACAAGATGTTCGCGCCGCAGGGCGTCGGCGCGCTCTTCGTCCGCCGCAACGTGCGCCTGCGGCCCCTCTTCTTCGGCGGCAACCACGAGCGCGGGCGCAGGCCCGGAACAGAAAACGTCGCCGCCATCGTCGGCCTGGGCAAAGCAGCCGAACTGGCAATCTCCTGGCTCGCCGGGTCGCCTGCCAACGACGCGGCGCGATGCGATTCGGCAAAGATCCAACCGCATGTGGCCGGCGCCGGGCAGCCGGCGGGCGCGCAGGCGCTCGCCGCCCTGCGCAACCGCCTCGAACAGGGAATCCTCGCACAGGTTCCGGAGGCAGGCGTCAACGCCGCCGCCGCGCCGCGCGTCGCCAACACCAGCAACCTCTTCTTCGACCATCTGGAAGCCGAGGCCCTGGTCATCGCGCTCGACCTGAAGGGGCTTGCTGTCTCCGGCGGTTCCGCCTGCCAGTCCGGTGCCACCGAGCCCTCGCACGTCCTCACCGCCATGGGGCTGAGCGTGGCCCGCGCCCGCGCCAGCGTGCGCCTCTCGCTCAGCCGCCTGACCACCGACAGCGAGGTCGCCTGCGCCTTGGATCTTGTTCCCGCTGCCGTGGCGCAGTTGCGCAGGCTCAGCCCAAGCTGGAACAAGGCAATGGCCGTCCACGCCTGAGACCGCGCCCTACAGATACCACGGTATGTTCACCACGATGATGCGCTGTTTTGCCTTCAGCAGCAGCAGCACCTTCAGCATCTGCACCCGCTGGTTGTGCAGCAGGTACTCCCACCAGTGGCGGACCACCAGTTCAGGCAGCAGTACGGTGATCTTGCGGTCCGGGTTCTGCCGTTCCAGCTCCAGAATGTAGTCCATCAACGGCGTAATCACATGCCGATAGCTGGAGAACAGAGTGATAAGCTCCGGCTCCGGCAGGCCCCCGTCGCGCAGAGGCTTCGTGACGTTCGCATCCCAGATGTCCGTCAGCGAGTCCTCCCCGTCCGCGCCTTGAACGTTGACCGCTTTAATCTCCCTGGAGATCAGCAGGCCGAAGCGCAGCGCCTTCTCCGCCATGCGGTCCCACCGCGCCATCGGGATCACCACCAGCGGCGGTTGCATGTTCTTCAGGCTGAGCGGCGCCATCTCCGTGACCTCGCCCTTCACCCGCGAGTAGTGCCGTTTGATGGTCGCCATCAGCACGATCAACAGGGGGATCAGCAGCGCCACAATCCAGGCGCCGGAGGTGAACTTCGCCGCCAGCACGATGAGCGTCGTGATGCCCGTCGCCACCGCGCCAGTGCCGTTCACGAACATGTGCCAGTAGCGGCCCTTGTGCTCCGCCTCCTGCTTCTGCCAGTGCACCACCATCCCCGCCTGCGACAGCGTAAAGGCCAGAAATGCGCCGATCGCGTAGAGCGAAATGATGTTGTCGATGTTGCCGCTGAACTTGATCAGGATCACTGCGGTCATCGCAGTCAGCGCGTAGATCCCGTACGAGTAGAGCAGCCGCCGCCCGCGCACAATGAAGACGTGCGGCAGATAATCGTTCATCGCCACCGCGCGCGTCACCCGCGGAAAGTCCGCAAACGCCGTGTTCGCGCTCAGAGTCAGCGCCAGAAAGATCGACCACATGGTGAGGTGAAAGAACCAGCTCCGCCCGAAGACCGCCATCACGATCAGGCTCAGAAGGCTCTGGTACTGTGGGTCGGTCGGGTCCATCGCCATGATCCCGTACTTCTTGGCCAGCCACGCCGTGCCGAAGAGCATGACGACCAGCGTGCCCATGATGATCGTCAGCGCCCACTGCGCGTTCTTCACCCTCGGCTCGCGGAACGCCATCACGCCATTCGAGACGGCCTCCACTCCCGTCATCGCCGCGCAGCCGTTGGAGAACGACTTCAGCAACAGCCATACCCCGAGATAGCCGATCGTCGCCGATACGGGATGCGGCATCTCCGCGCGCGCCACCGGATGGCCGCCCGCCGCAATCACGCGGAAGAAGCCGAACGCCACGGTCGCAAGCACCGTCCCGACAAACAGAAACGTCGGCAGGATGAACGCCGCCCCCGTGTCCTTCACCCCGCGCATGTTCACCAGCGCAAGCAACGCCAGCACCATCAGGCACAGCATCAGCATGTGCGGCTGCAACCACGTCTGGTCGCTCACAACCGCGCCGACCCCGGCCGTGATCCCCACCGCCGCCGTCAGGATGTAGTCGATCATCAGCGCCGCCGCGGCCAGAAGCCCCGCGCCATCGCCCAGGTTCTCCGAAGCAACCGTGTAAGAACCGCCCCCGTTCGGATACGCCGAGATGGTCTGCCGGTAGCTGAAGAAGACGATGCCCAGCAGGATCAGGATCGCCACGATGATCGGCACAAGGTGCGCGATGCCCGCAATCCCCAGAGGGATCAGCAGAGACAGCGCGGCCTCGGGCCCGTACGCCGCCGAGGTCAGCGCATCGAGCCCAAAGATGGGAATTCCGGCGGCCACGCCAATGTGCTCGGCGCGTTCTTCGCTCGTGGCCAAGGGCCTGCCAAACAGGGTATCTGCAAGTGACATGTAAATTTAATAGTAAATCGTCCGGCGGCCAATTCCACAGGATTGATGCATATCTCCAATAACTTTGTGAATCGAATCTCCTCCCTTCGCATCCAAATCCATGTGTAGGTGTCTGCGGCATCCAGGCCCGCCGCGACCCGCTTCCGCAGCATGGCCCGTCCGCCAGCCTCAACAACAACCCACCCCGAAACCTCCAGGAGAGAAACCATGCAGCCGTCCCTCTACGACATTCCCCTCCACACCATCGCCGGCGAACCCACCACCCTCGCGCCCTTCCGCGGCAAGGTGCTGCTGCTGGTCAACGTTGCCTCCAAGTGCGGACTCACACCCCAGTACGACGCATTGGAGAAGCTCTATGCCCAACACAAACAGCAAGGCCTGGCCGTCCTCGGCTTCCCAGCCAACGACTTCGCCGCGCAGGAGCCCGGATCGAACGACGAGATCGCCACCTTCTGCCGCTCCACCTACGGCGTCGACTTTCCCATGTTCGCCAAGATCGCCGTCACCGGCGACGCAACTCATCCGCTCTACCGCGCGCTGATCGCCGCCGCGCCCATCGCATCCGGTGCCACGCGCGAGGCCTTCCGAACCAAGCTCGCCGGCTTCCTGGGCAAGACCGGCGCATCTCCCAACCCAGAGCCGGGTATCCTCTGGAACTTCGAGAAGTTTCTCATCGACCGCCAGGGCAACGTCGTCGCGCGTTTCTCCCCAGAGGTCGTTCCAGACGATCCCGCAATCCTCGCCGCCATCCAATCCGCCCTCGCAAACTGAAGAGTATCGCGGCGGCATCCTCGCCCTGCCCGAGGGCCGCCGCAGCCTTACCGTAGCGTGGCTGGCAAGCCAACATCTCTCGCCCGCGCCAATCCAAACCATGGTCGAGAGAGATGCATCGCCCCATAGGCTTCCCCTTTGCACGTCCGGGTGCGTTAAAGTTGCGATAATGGATGGGTGAGTATCGCCGCACAGCCCGAGACCATCGCCGTCGCCATGTCCGGCGGCGTGGATTCCTCCGCCGTCGCGGCACTGCTGCGCGCCCAGGGACACCCCCTCGTCGGCCTCACCCTCCAGCTCTGGAACCAGCGCCGGCTTGCAGGGCGCGAGGGAATGCCAGAGACCGTCGCCGGCCGCTGCTGCTCCATCGACGACGTATACGACGCCCGCCGCGTCGCAGAGCACCTCGGCATCCCCTACTATCTCGTCAACCAGGAGGCGCGCTTCGAATCTGAGGTCGTGCGCCCCTTCGTCGACGAGTACCTCGCCGGTCGCACCCCCGTCCCATGCACCCTCTGCAACAACCACCTCAAGTTCGACGCGCTGCTCACCACCGCGCGCCAGATCGGCGCCGAGCGCATCGCCACCGGGCACTACGCGCGCAACCGCTTCGACGCCGCGCGTGGCCGCTGGATCCTCTCCCGCCCCGAGGACAAGTCCAAGGACCAGACCTACTTCCTCTTCGGCCTCACGCAAGCCCAGCTCGCGCGCACCCTCTTCCCTCTCGGCGAGATGCAGAAGCCCACCGTCCGCCGAATGGCCGCCGACGCCGGCCTCGCCCTCGCGGAAAAACCCGATTCGCAGGAGATCTGCTTCATCCCCGGCGGCAGTTACGCCGCCTTCCTCGCCGCCTACCTCGACGAGCAGGGCCAGCCGCTGCCCGACTCATCCGGCGAACTCGTCGCCACAACAGGCGAGGTTCTCGGGCGGCACGATGGCATTCACAGCTTCACCGTCGGCCAGCGCAAGGGCCTCGGCGGCTCGCTCGCCGTCGCGCCCAACTCAGGCCCAAAGTATGTGCTCGCAATCCATCCCGACTCCCACCGCGTCACCGTCGGCAGCGACGACCAACTCCTCGCCCGCGATCTCCGAGCCAACCGCCTCAACTGGATCGCCGTCGCCCGCCTCGCCGGCGAGATGCGCGTGCAGGTCAAGATCCGCCATCGCCACGAACCCGCCTGGGCTACCCTGGCGCCGGAGGGAGACGATTGCGTCCGCGCCCGCTTCGACCAGCCGCAGCGCGCCATCACCCCTGGCCAGGCCGCCGTCTTCTACAAGGACGACGAAATCGTCGGCGGCGGATGGATCGTCTGACCGGCGTGTGCCGCTCGCGTCCTTCGCTGCTAGAATCGTTCCACCAATGAGGTCTATCTTGCCCCCTGCGATCTGTGCCCGATGAAGTGCCCCTACTGCGGCTTTACTCAGGACCGCGTCGTCGATTCCCGCGAGAGCAAAGAGGCGGACTCGATCCGGCGCAGGCGCGAGTGCGAGGGCTGCAACAAGCGGTTCACCACCTACGAGCGCATCGACGAGATCCCGTACATGGTCGTCAAAAAGGACGGCCGCCGCGAGAAGTTCGACCGCCAGAAGGTCCTCAGCGGCCTCCTCCACGCCTGCGAAAAACGCCCCGTGCCCGCCGCAGACCTCGAACGCATCGTCGATGAGACAGAGGCCTATGTCGTCGATTCCCCAGAGCGAGAGCGCTCCACCAGCGAGGTCGGCGAGCTCATCATGGCCCGCCTCAAGCAGATCGACACCGTCGCCTACATCCGCTTCGCCAGCGTCTACCGCGACTTCAAGGACGTGCGCGAGTTCAAGGCCGAACTCGAAGATCTCCTCGGCGGAAAGGACGCAAAAAAAAAGCGGTAGTCGGCCCTCCACTGCGCGTGCCCCGCAGCCAACGATGGCAGGAGTTTTGCCCTGGCGAGGACGTTGTCAACATCTTAATGATGCAACTGCGCCCGTCGCCGTAGATCGAGACGGCGCGGATCGAAGGAGTGAGGGGTTATGAGCCTGCAGATTCTGATGGTGCTTCACACGTTGCCGCTGTGGTTCCTGGTCTTCGCCCTCTTCCTCCCGCGCATTGCGCTCCTCCTGCTCTGGCTGGAAACTCCCCTCGCGCCCTTCCACCTCCATGGAATCGTCCCGCTGCTCTGCGCGATCTTTCTCCCCCGCCTGCTCGTCCTCTATCTCATCTACCTCGACCAGGGAATCAGCCTCTGGTTCATCATCCATCTGGTCGCCGCGCTCATGGTCTGGGGCGGCTCCGGCGGATACAGCGCCCGCCGCCGAACTCGCTATCGCGATGCATAACCCACCCGTCGCCTGGCCTTCACCCTCTGCAACAATTCGCAGCGCAACGCACCTCATCCAATAAAATCCATCCCCCCGCGCAAAGCCTCCCCCCCAGCGTAATCCCACGCTCCCACACCCTATGCCTTGTCATCCCGACCGCAGCCTCCTTGATGAATTGTCATCCCGACCGCAGCGCCGATCACCCTATAAATTGTCATTCTGACCCTGAGCTTGTCGCAGGGGAAGAATCCCCGCATCTTTTAGTTGTCCTCCTGAGCGCACCGCACGCATTCAACCTGTCCTCTGCATTAAGCCTGTCCTCTGCATTAAGATTAAGCCTGTCATCCTGAGCGGAGCCTCCCGCAGTCTCATCGCGGGAGGCGGAGTCGAAGGACCCCGACGCTCTCCGCCAAACCCCAACCGCCCGCCCCGTTCTCCCAATAATCTCCAGTCTCTGCCTTTGCCTCTGCCTTCGCCTCTGCTCTTGCTCTGCACAATGCGCACGTCACTCGCAAGCTCACCGCTCAGGAATCGGCTCTCTTGCCCTGAACGATCTTCAAATGCGCTCGCCCCCGCAAAAATCCCTGTCAACCCCCCACCCCGCCCCACAAATCCATCAACCACCACAATCCATACAACTTCCACCCCAAAAATATCCCCAAAAAGTTGGCATAGTAGTTTCCCTCCGCTTGCTAAAATAGAACTGTAGATCGAAATTGAACCGTCGTTCTAAGCGAAGCGATCATGCAGCTTGTCATCCTGAGCGAACCATCTTGCAGCTTGTCATTCTGACCCTGAGCTTGTCGCAGGGGAAGAATCCCCGCATTTTTCCGGCAGCCGGATGCCTCAAGCAGCGCAATAACACATTTATAATGTGTAGATTATACGTAGTTCATTGACAATCGACGATCCTCAAGCCACCCAGGCAAAGCGCCCTGCTCAAGCCAGCTCAGCCAATCGCCCCGGTTCAAGCCCACCCGGCAAAGCGCCAAAGGCGCGCCCTATCCTAGCCTGGGCCGAAGGCCCAGGAGGCCGCAGCGAAACCGTCCGCGGGCTGAAGGCCCGCCCTATAACCCTCGGCCGCCGCGAACCCTGAGCATCATCCCCCAAATGACCATGGCGGCCCGCCACCATAAGCCCTCTATTGCCAATACTTTATCTGCAAGCCCCACCGATTGAATACTTTGCCGCCAGCACCACCCCGCAATTCACTGAATCCAATCGGCTTACGCACAAAGTCTTTATCCTCTATACTTTGCCCTGGAGCCCCTGAAAACAATCACCTTACCCCGCGAAATACAGAAAGAGGGGGGGGGATGGGGGGGGGGGGGGCTATAAATATAGACTATTAAATATATACTTTCGCGACCACTGCGCGCCCACGCAATCGCCCTCGCCGACAACCGCCCTCGAACTGACCGTGCGCGGTACCATAGGGTCGCGATGGCAAACCGTGAACCTGCGCTAGACCGCTCTTACATCCGTCCCGGCGACCGCATCTGCGCCGCCGTCTCTGGGGGCGCGGATTCGGTTGCGCTCCTGCTTCTACTGCACGCCGCCAACGCCCAGCCGCGCAACGCCCTCGGCGTGGGGCTATCGGCCGTCCACGTCCACCACGGCCTGCGTGGCACCGAGGCCGACGACGACCTCGCCTTCGTGCAGTCTCTCTGCCTGCGCCTTGCAGTTCCGCTGCACATCTGCCACGCCGGCGTCTCCGGTCGCATCGCTCAAGTGCGCGAATCCGGCCAGGCTGAGACCGTCGAAGAGGCCGCGCGCAACCTTCGCTACACGCTCTTCCGGCAGCTTCTCGCCGAGGGCCATGCCGACTCCGTCCTTACCGCGCACACCCTCGACGACCAAGCCGAGACCGTGCTGATGAAACTGCTGCGCGGTGCCTGGACCGAGGGACTCAGTGGAATCCACCCACTGCTTCCCATCGAGGCCGCCCCAGGCGCAACAGTCACACCGCACCGCCTGCGGCCCACGCCGCAAAATCCATGGCCTGCTGGCAAGATCCTGCGCCCACTGCTGGCCGTTCGCCGCGAAGAGCTCATCGCCTTCCTCGAATCCCGCCACCAAAGCTGGCGCACAGACTCATCCAATGCTGACGACGCATTCACACGCAACCGCATCCGCCACCGCCTGCTGCCGTTGCTGAGAGAATACAACCCCGCTATCGACCAGACACTGGCCAACCTCGCCGAGCTGGCCCGCGAAGATGAAGCCCGCTGGCAGTCGGAACTCGGTCGCATTCTGCCGCAGCTTCTGCTCCCCGGCAAGCCCGTCCGCGGAGGAGGCCGCGCCGTCGGCGCCGCGATCGGCGAAGCCAGCGCAAGCTCCGTCGCACTGGAGATCGACCGCCTCCGCGCTCTCGACCCCGCGCTGCGCCGCCGCGTCCTGCGCGCCGCCGCGCGTTCCCTGGGCGCGCGCCTCACCTTCGACGAGACCGCGCGCCTGCTCGCCCTGGCTGGCCTCGCTTCAAGCCCAGATGAGGCCAGGCCCGCTCGCACCGGCGCGGTCCTTCATTTCCATGGGCAGTTGCGCGCTCTCCGCTCTCCGCGCGAGCTTCGCCTCTACCGCGAAGCGCCGCCAAAGGGCGGGAAGACCCTCCGCTCTCTTCCCGTTGATGCCGTGCAAGCGCGTCGGACCGAGCAGGCACACACGCGAATCGGCGAGCACACTTCGAAGCGCAGTGAAACGTGATCCCCAAGAAGCGGCTTCCCAACTGCTCTAAATCGGAGGGCCTGGAGATCTCTGGTTCCTGGCGGTTCTTCAGCAGGTCGGCGAACTGGATGCCGTTGTCGGCGAGTACGGCGTGGATGCGGTACGGAACGGGCGAGATGAGTGCGGCTGGAGCAGGCACGGCGAAGAAGGGGCAACAATGGAGAAGGCGGTCAGCCGAGGCGCTGCTGGATCAGGGTGCGTGCGATGGCGTCCAGCACGCCGTTGAGGAACTGCACGGACTCCGGCGCGGCGTAGCGGCGGGCGATCTCCAGCGACTCGTTGATGACGATGGCGGCCGGCGTGTTTGGGTAGCCGAGCATCTCTGCGACGGCGGCGCGCAGCAGGTTGCGGTCGACAACGGCCATGCGCTCGATGCGCCAGTTCTGCGCGTGCGACTCGATGAGCGTGTCGATCTCGGGTGTTCTCGCGGTGGCGACGCGGTAGATGTCCTCGGCAAAGCCGCGCGTCTCTGCATCCACGTCGTCGCGAGAGGGCCAGAAGAGAGAGCGCACCTGGTCGGGGGTCTGCTTGCCGAGGTCTCCCTGGAAGAGCATCTGCATGGCGAGTTCGCGGGACTTGCGGCGCGTGCCCATTATGGTTTTACTTTCAAGGGCCGGGGCAATCCATCCCATGCCTCAGGATCGAGTGCTGGGGCGCCGAGTTTGCGGCGTATGGAGGCCATCTCGATGGCGGCGATGGCGGCTTCGAAGCCCTTGTTGCCGCCCTTGAGTCCGGCGCGGTCGAGCGCCTGCTCCAGGGTCTCGCAGGTGAGCACGCCGAAGCTGTGCGGCACGCCCGTCTCCTGCTGCGACTGGCCGATGCCGCGCGCCACCTCGGTGTAGATGGCCTCGTAGTGCGCCGTCTCGCCGCGCAGGAGGCAGCCGAGAGCGATGATTGCGTCGCAGCACTTCGATTCGGCGAGAGCACGCGCGGCGGCGGGGATCTCCCACGCGCCGGGAACGCGGACGATCTGGATGTCGGGCTTGGATGCACCCGAGCGGTACAGGGCGTCCAGCGCACCCTGCAGCAAGCGGTCTGTGATGACGGAGTTCCAGCGCGCGACGACGATGGCGAAACGCATCCCGGCGGCGCTGAGGTCGCCCTCGACGGCGATCGGCTTGCCGTGCAGCGGGTTCTCCGACTGCCAGAAGCCGAGCGCGAGCGACGGGTCGAGCTGGAGGGTAAAGAGGCGCGAGTTCCAGTGCGTGGGCGCGATGGCGGAGAGTTGCTGGGCAATCTCGTCGGCGCTGCCGTTGGCCTTCATCCACTGCTCGACTACCGCGCGCACCTGGTCGAGTTGCGTGACCTCGATGAGGACGGGAGGTACGGCTGGCAGGCGGCCCGCGACCAGTTCGAGGTTGCCGAGCGGCGCGAGGAAGGCAGCGCCTCGTCCCGCCTCGTCCCGCCAGCCCTTGCCGGGCTCGAAGCCGAGCGCGTCGAAGAGGCTGGCCAGCCGCTCCAGTGCCTCAGCCGAGGCGACCGGCGTCACCAGCGTGATTCCCTTGACCATGGTTACGATTGTATCGTCTGTAATGGATTGAAGCAGGCGGAGAATGCGATGACATACGAAACCTTGCGGTTGACGGTCGAAGAGCGCGTGGCAACGGTGACCCTGAACCGCCCAAAGGCATTGAATGCACTAAACGCGGCGATGCTGCACGACTTGGAGGGGGCCTTTGCCACGCTTGCGGAGGATTCCGCGGTGCGGGTGGTCCTGCTGTGCGGAGCGGGCGGAAAGGCCTTCGCGGCGGGCGCGGACATCGCAGAGTTGGCCGAGGTGGACGCGATCTCAGGCGAACGGCTGGCGGGCCGCGCACAGCGCCTCTTCCGGCGCATCGAGTTGCTGGCCAAGCCGGTGATTGCATGTATCGACGGCTTCGCTCTGGGAGGAGGGTGCGAGCTGGCAATGGCCTGCGCCCTGCGCCTGGCCAGCGAGCGTGCGCGCTTCGGCCAACCGGAGATAAAGCTGGGCCTGGTTCCCGGCTATGGAGGAACGCAACGGCTGCCCAGGCTGGTGGGCCGGGGCGCGGCATTGAAGATGTTGCTGACCGGCGCGATGATCGACGCATCCGAGGCGTTGCGCATCGGCCTGGTGGATGAGGTGGTTGCGGTCGAGAAGTTGATGGAGCGGGCGGCCGAACTCGCGAAGTCGATTGCGGGGATGCCGCCCCTAGCAGTTGCGGCGGCGATAGAAGCCGTGGGACGCGGAGCGGACTTGCCGCTGGACGAGGCGCTTGCGCTGGAGGCGGCGGCCTTCGGGCGACTCTGCGGAACGGAAGACAAGCGCGAAGGAACGAGGGCGTTCATGGAAAAGCGCAGCGCACAGTGGGTTGGACGATAAACACGCTACAACTGGAAGCCGCATCCAACGAATTGATATGCTGGAAGACGTGCGTATGACTGGTCCTTCTCTTTCGTCCTCCGGCTGCATTGCCGCAGCGCAGACTTCTTTCCTGCGGTCGAAGCTGCTGCTGGCACTTGCTTCGGCCTTGTGCATGGCTGCAACTCCAGTGCTCCTGACGGGCTGCAACCGCGCGTCGGCGGGCACGACGATCGCGCCGGCAAGCCCACAGGCGGTCGAGGCGGCGCGGGAGCAGTTGGACCTGATCCCGCCGCCGGCAAAGAGCCGCTACATGGCCATCCGCAGCCTGTCCGAGTGGGAGAACCCCTACCTGACGGTGCAGGAGAACGTGGCCACGCTGCATGTGACCCAGGCCGACGCCAACCAGAGCACGCTGGGCACCGGTGGGATGCTGCGGCCCGTGGCGGCACGGCAGCAGAACCTGACCGTGCGCGTCAGCGACCTGCCCGCGGCGCTGGATGCGGTACCGCAGGACTGCTGGCCGTATGGGCGCGTGATCGCGATCGAAGAGGCGCACGATGCGCCTGCCTCGTCCCGCCCGGCGGTGCGCCGCAATGTGGAGGCTGCGATCAAGACGCTGGGCGACCTCGGCGTGGTGGTCTACGAGTGGAACGAGGGCGGCGGCCTGCGCTGAGCCGATCGGCGGGCCGCGTCGGCGGCTGATTCCGCGCGGCGGAAGAGGATGCTATGGGCGAGACGAAGGGCGCGGCGGTGAAGCAGCGATCGCTGGCCAAAGGAGCGATCGCGGGGCTGATCGGTGGGCTGGCGGGAACGGTCGCGCGGACCTATGCGGAACGGATCTTTTCGCCGAAGACGCACTCGCAGATCGAACCCGATCCGCCGGGGCAGTTTGCGGTGCGCATAGACGATGCGGATGCGATGGCGCAGGTTGCAACGACGAGGCAGGACGAGGCCATCCGGTGGGGCTATGGAGCGGTGGTCGGCGCGGCCTACGGCGCTCTGGCCGAGTTCTATCCCGAGGCGACGGCCAAACAAGGCGCCAGCTTCGGGCTGGTGCTGGAGGCACTGGATCGCGAAGCGGCACTGTCCTCGTCTGGCGTCGCTGCCGGAGCGGCTACGAGTGAAACCCAAACGCAGAGCACGAGGGAGCGCGGCAGCGAGATCTCCGGGCATGTGGCCTATGGCGTGGCCACGGAGCTGGTGCGCAGGCTGGTGCGGCGCTGGCTCTGAGGGCTGCATGGAACAGAGCAGGCCGAACGGGGCGAATCTGAGCGCGCTGCGGTTCAGGGAGTATCGAACGGGCGACAGGCAGGCGATGCACGCGTTGGATGTGCTGTGCTTCGCCCCGGCCTTTCAGTTCAGCCGCAGGGCCATGCGCGGTTATGCCGAAGCGCCCGGAGCGGTGGCGCTGCTGGCCGAGACGGAGGTGCCTGGGGCGCAGAGCGAACTGGCGGGGTTCTGCATCGCGCAGTTGGAAGAGCGCGTGGGCTATGTGGTGACGCTGGATGTGGGTGCGGCGTGGCGGCGGCGTGGGCTGGCGCGGTGCCTGATGGCGGAGGTCGAGTGCAGGCTCCGCGCGGCGGGCGCGGTCGCCATGGAGTTGCACGTCTTCACCGGCAACGCAGCGGCAATCCGCCTCTATGAAGCACTCGGCTACGCGCAAGCCGGCATGATCGAAGGCTTCTACGCGCCCAGCCTGCACGCTTTTGTCTATCGCAAGCAGTTGCCGACGTAGGTGTGGAGTTTAGGCGCGGTGCGCGACCGGTTGTATTCGGGGGCGCTTCTCAATACGCCATCGTTACTCGTAGTAGCGGGCGAAGCTGGTGTCGGTCTCGAACAGCGTGCAGTCCTTGACGCGCACGCGGCCGTGGGTCATCTCGTCGAGCTGCTGCGCGGTCTTCTGGTAGAAGTAGCGGGCGAGGTTCTCGGCCGAGGGGTTGAGCTCGGTGAATGGCGGGAGATCGTTGATCATCTTGTGGTCGAGGTGCTCGACAACGGGGCGCAGCAGGGTTTTGAGCAGCTTGAAGTCGAGGAGCAGGCCGGCCTCGTCCAGCACCTCGCCGACAAGCGTGACCAGCACGCGGTAGTTGTGGCCGTGTGGGTTCTCGCACTTGCCTCGGTAGTTGCGCAGATAGTGGCCGGAGGAGAAACCGGCTTCCACTGTGACCTCGAACATCTGGTTCCCTTCGCCGGCGAAAACCACATCGCCGATGCGTAATCTATGGCGCGGCTGCATCTGCTCCGTGCAAGAGCCGCGCCGCTGCAAGAACGGCGTCCGTGTAACGCCCGCGTGCCATTATTGTATCGTCTACGGCAGTGCGGGGACGGCTGCGCGTCTCTACGCGGTAGGACGGTCGCGTGAATCGAGTTGCCTTCCTGTCGGATTGCACACAACTCGCACGCTCCCTGGGTGCTCTATATTAAATCAGGAGGATTGGCCCATGCGTTTGAAGTTCCTCGCGCTACCCGCTCTCGCCGTCGCTTTGTTGAGTTCCTCGCCTGCATCGCCTGCCCAGATCGGCATTGGGATCAACATTGGGCCGGAACCGGTCTGCCCCTATGGGTACTACGACTTCACGCCGTATAACTGCGCTCCCTACGGCTACTACGGGCCGGAATGGTTCAACGGTGATGCATTCATCGGAGCCGGCCCCTGGTTCCACGGGCGCGGCGATTTTTATGGCGGCGTCGACAACCGCTTCGACCCGCGCTACGGCTATCGCGGTCCCTATCCGCAACGGGGAGATCGGCGGTTCAACAACTTCCGCGGGAACCAGATGCGCGATGGCCGCGGGCATATGCGGGGGATGGGGCACCGCTGAAGCAGCAGGATGGACGCAGTTCCATCTGGCATAAATGGCAGGCGTCCCGTGTTGCGGGCCGCGGATGTCGTGGAATGGCGTGTTTCCGATGAAACTGCAAATCTCATGCGGCGTAGTCGAGGCGAAGCGGTCGCCGGATTCGGAGACGGAATGTTGTACCCAAGTCAATCCATGGCTTGCGCGGTCGCAGTGGCACTTACATTTGGTGTATTTGGCGTGCGGATGCCTATAATTTCAGGTGCAGGGAAGAGTGGGACTGAGCGCGGAGGGGTTTGCAAGACATCGTCCAGATAGAGGGCCTGCGCAAGGTCTATGCAGGCAAGCAGCGCGTCGTTGCCGTCGACGGGATCGATCTGGGCGTGCGCGAGGGCGAACTGTACGGCCTGCTCGGCCCCAACGGCGCGGGCAAGACGACGACCATCGGCATCTGCACCACGCGCGTGCTGCCCAGCGCGGGCCGGGTTCGCATCGCGGGCGTGGATGTAGTGCGCTCGCCTGCGCTGGCGCGGCGGTCGATGGGGATCGTGCCGCAGTACAACACGCTCGACCGCGCCTGCACCGTCTATGAGAACATCCACTTCCACTGCCTGTACTTCGGCCTCTCGCACGCGGAGGCGAAGCAGCGGACGGAGCAGTTGTTGGAACAGTTTCTCCTCGGCGAGCGCGCTGGCTCCTATCCATCGCAGCTCTCCGGCGGCCTGGCGCAAAGGGTGCAAATCGCGCGCGCAATCGCGCACCGTCCGAAGGTGCTGTTCCTGGATGAGCCCAGCGCAGGGCTCGATCCGCAGAGCCGGATCGCAATGTGGGACGCGGTGCGCCGCCTGCGCGAGGAGGGGATCACCGTCGTGTTGACGACGCACTACATGGAGGAGGCCGACGAGCTCTGCGACCGTGTGGCCATCATCGACCACGGCAGGATTCTTGTCGAAGACACGCCCGCCGCGCTGAAGGGCTCGGTTGGCGCTCAGAAGGTCTACGCGCTCGAACTCAGCGATCAGGCTGGCCTGGCGACATTGGCGGAGCAGTTGAAGCAGATGCAGGGCGTACGCGACGTGGAGCCTACGCCGAACGGAATGCTCATCTTCGCCGACAACGCCGACGGGCTGCTGCCGGAGATCGTCCGCTCCAGCAACCCGTATGGACTGCTTGACGTCACCATCACTGAAACCAGCCTGGAAACGGTCTTCATCCGGCTCACCGGGCACGACCTGCGCGAATAGAGACGCGCAAAGCGCGCGTTGATATTGACCTGAGGGAGTAGATATTCATGGCGGCACTGGAAACCGAGAACGACGCAGCCCATCGGCCAGGGCCGCCGCACCGGGCCGCCGCGCCCGTGGGGGTGCTCTACGCGAGAGCGTTTGCTGGGCTCTTCCTGCGCGACCTGCATGTGTTGCGGCGTGAGCTGCCCGCATTTCTGGTGCGCGTGATTATGAACCCGCTGCTGTTTCTGTTTGTGTTCACCTTCATCATGCCGCACATGAGCGGCGGCGCGGCGATGAACCCCACGGCGACGATGGCGGGTGCAGCCGGGGCCAACTTCTCCACCGTGCTGCTGCCCGGACTGATGGCCGTGGCCATCATGTTCTCTGGCATCGCAGCGGTGGCATTGCCGCTGGCGCAGGAGTTCGGCACCACGCGCGAGATCGACGACCGGGTGATGTGTCCGTTGCCAGTGGCGGCGGTGGCCATCGAAAAGATCGTCTTCTCCGCGGTGCAGAGCATGATTGCGGCCGGAGTGGTCTTTCCGCTGGCCTACTACATGCCCGCCACGCCGGTCTACGCGCACGTCGAGAGTTGGACGTTCCTCATCGTTGTGCTCGCGCTGGCGAGCCTGACGGCGGGCGCTCTGGGGTTGGTGATCGGCACCAGCGTTCGACCGCAACAGATTGGCCTGATCTTCGGCGTCGTTGTCATGCCGATCACGTTTCTGGGCTGCGTCTACTATCCGTGGGCCGCGCTGAAGCCGCTGCCGTGGCTCCAGTACGGCGTACTCATCAACCCCATCGTGTATATGAGTGAGGGACTGCGCGCGGCGCTGACGCCGGGGCTGCACCACATGAACCCATGGCTGATCCTGGCGATGCTCGCCTGCTCGTTCGCTGTACTCGCCGGCTTCGGCATCCGTGGTTTTCTGCGCCGCGTCATCGACTGAACAGCCAGCCGCGGAGAGCGTGTGGCGGCTCTCAGGCCAGGTCGAAGAGCAGAAACTCCGCGCCGGAGTCACTTGCAACCGTGATGGAGGGTTCGCCTTCGAGCGCGAGGCCGTCGCCCGTCTGGAGCGTTCCCCCGGCGACGGAGACGCTGCCGCGCGCCACCTGGAGCCAGCCATTGCCCAGCTTGAAGGTGTGGCTGACGGAGCCACCCGCGTCGAGCTTCGCGGCCAGCAGCTCCGCGTCGGAGTATATTCTGAACGATCCGTCGCGCGCGTCGGAGGAGGCGAGCAGGTGCAGCTTGTTCGGCTCTTCCTGCACTGTGAAGCGCTTCTGCTCGTACTTGGGCAGGATGCCCAGTCGGTTCGGCGCCAGCCAGATCTGGAGCAGGTGCAGCGTCTCGTCGTTGGATGGGTTCATCTCGCTGTGGCGCACGCCGGTGCCGGCAGACATGTGCTGCAGTTCGCCGGGGACAAGCGTCTCGCTGGCGCCGGTGGAGTCCTCGTGCTTGACCGCGCCTTCGAGGACATAGGTGAGGATCTCCATGTCGCGGTGGGGGTGCTTGCCGAAGCCGGTTGCGGGCGCGACGCGGTCCTCGTTGATGACGCGCAGGGCGTGGAAGCCCATGTGAGCGGGATCGTAGTAGTCTGCGAAGGAGAAGCTGAAGTTGGAGTCGAGCCAACCGTGGTTGGCGTGTCCGCGCTCGGCGGCCGGTCGAATCGTCAGCATTGCCTGCACCTCAGATGGATCAGATGCGCCAGAGTACGCTTCGATGCAAGCGGTCCTTGCGGACATTCAGGTTCGACTGCGCAAGGTACCTCGGACTCAGTGGCTGCGTCTTTGATGTGCAGCGCATCGCCGCCGCCCCGGAGCAGAGAGGCCAATCATGCGCGTGAAATTTCAATCTGCATGGGATTGTCTGAGTCCATGCCATAGCGCCAGCATTATGACGGCAAAACAGCGGTGCGCGATCTTCCGCCTCTCAGGCAACCCAGATCGGATGAAAATGCACTACGATGGGCTAAGCCCCCGACGATGGATTTCCTGCGCCAGTTCCGCGCCGCCCCCAACCTGCTTACGCTGCTGCGTCTGTTCATCATCCCGTTTCTGGTGATTGCCGTTCTGGACGGGCGATACGGCCAGGCATTTGCACTGTTTGTGCTTGCGGGCTTCAGCGATGGGTTGGATGGTCTGGCGGCCCGGCTGACCAGGCAGTACACGCGGCTGGGCCTGTATCTGGATCCCATTGCCGACAAGCTGCTGCTGAGCACGTTGTTCGTGGTGCTGACGCATGTGGGCCTTGTACCGCTGTATGTCACAGTGCTGGTCTTCAGCCGAGACCTGGGGATCTTGTTGATTGCGACGCTGCTGTTTGCAACGGGCACGCTGCGCGACTTCCGCCCCAGCTTGCTGGGCAAGTTCAACACGCTGGTGCAGATTGTTGGGCTGACCGTGGTGCTGGTGGAGCAGGTGTGGCCATCGGTGGACGCGGCGTTGCTACGAGCGGTGCTGCTGCGCACGATCGCCCTGCTGGCGCCCCTCTCCGCGGCGCAGTACGCGTGGATCGTGGTACGCAGGGTGAATGCGCCGGAACAGCAGGCCGTGAAGTAAACCGCGGGTCATGACGCAGCGCGGAATATCTAACAGGATGCATTCGGACGGGCGCAGATTCCGTGGCCGCTTCGAGGCAGCATTACTCGGCATCGGCAGATGCGTCGTCTTCGGCAACTTCGTTGAGGATGTCGGCGAACTCAGCGGCATCGAAGACCTCGCCGCAGAGCTGGCAGACAACGAACTCGGCGTCCTCCTCGCGGGCGACGACGCGAACCTGCGGATGTTTGCACGATGTTGGCATGCGGTGGAAAAGCTATGGGTTGGTAAGAAGTTTGCCTTTGCCCCTGTCGCTTGTCAACCTTGAACTGCAAACATGTCATACCACAATAGAAATGTCCCCATGTTCACCTCGATAGAAATCTCCCCTGGGTTGCGGTTGGCAAGCGTGGTGTCAGCGGAGCTTGCATCGGGTTGAAGGCCTGTCTCCAGGGATGCTTCTTGGAGGGTGTGTTGTGTGCACGGCTGGTGGGCTGGGGACTGCTGGGCCGCTCGGCCAATGGGCGATCTGGCGGAAGCCGCGCGTTCCGCAGGGCACCGGCAAGGACCCGCCGGGAGCGCCTTCGCCCAGGTTCGCCAAAGGAAATTACATCGTGATACGATGTAATTAATGGCCGCATCCCGTCAACCACCCAAAAGCACCTCACTGCTACAGGCGCTCGCGGAGTTTCGCTACCGCCTCCGATGTTTTATGCAGTTCAGCGAGCAGGCTGCGCAGGATCATCGCCTGCACCCCCGGCAGCACCAGCTCCTGTTGCAGATCGCCGGTATCCGTGAAGGCGGCGTTGCCACCATCAACTTCCTCGCCGAGCGGCTGGGCGTGCGCCAGAACAGCGCGGTCGAGCTGGCGAACCGCTGCGTCGCCGAGGGGCTTGTCCGGCGGGTGGAAGACCCCGTCGACCGCCGCCGCGTGGTGCTGTCGCTCACCGCCAAAGGCACGCGCGCTCTCAATGCTCTTTCGGCGAGCCATGCGCGGGAGCTGGATGAGTTCGGCCCGCGCTTGGCGCGTGCGTTGGAGGAGATAAAGGCTGCGCGCAGCGTGCGAAACAGCGGCGCAACGTCCCGGCGCTCGAGCACGGCATCTCGCGTTGGCGCGGCTGCGGCGCACGGCAAAAGACTGCGGAGGCCGAATTGAACAAACACGCTTCTGCACTGCGCGACTTCACGGTCGATCGCCGCGTCTGGCTGCTCTCCGCGGTTGCTATCGTCATCGGCGCGTGCGGCGCGGTGCTGGCGGTGACCTTGTTGAAGGCCATCTCGCTCGCCACCAACATCTTTTACTACAACCGTCTCAGCCTCGCGGCGGTGCGTCCGGCGGGCAGCCCGCTCGGCTACTGGATGCTGTTTGTACCCATCGTCGGAGGCCTGATCGTGGGCCTGATGGCGCGCTTCGGCTCGAACAAGATCCGTGGCCACGGCATCCCCGAGGCCATCGAGGCCATCCTGCTGAACGGCGCAAAGATCGGGCCGAGCATTGCACTGCTAAAGCCCATCTCGGCGGCGATTTCAATCGGCTCTGGCGGCCCGTTCGGCGCGGAGGGGCCGATCATCATGACCGGCGGAGCCTTCGGTTCTCTGGTGGCGCAGTGGATGCACCTGAGCGATGCCGAACGCACCACGCTGCTGGTGGCCGGGGCCGCGGCCGGCATGTCGGCCACCTTCGCCGCACCGCTTGCGTCAATCCTGCTTGCCGTGGAACTGCTGCTCTTCGAGTGGCGACCGCGCAGCCTGGTCCCGGTCGCCTTCGCCAGCATCACTGCGGAGATTGTTCGCATCCTGTGGCTCGGTCCCGGCCCACTCTTCGCCATGCCCGATATGGCCTACCAGCAGAGCGCACCGGTTGCGCTCGGGGCGCTCGCGCTGGGGCTGGCGATTGGCTTTGCCGCAGCCGGACTCAGCAAGCTGATGTACGGCTTTGAGGACCTCTTCGAACGGCTCCCCGTGCATTGGATGTGGTGGCCGGCCATCGGCGGCATCGGCATCGGGGTTGGCGGGCTATTTTTTCCGCGCGGCCTGGGCGTGGGGTACGACAACATTGCGGAGCTGCTGCGCGGCAACGCACCGCTTGGCTTGCTCGCCGGTCTGGTGCTGGCGAAGTCGCTGATGTGGGCGTCCTCGCTAGGGTCGGGAACCTCCGGGGGCGTGCTTGCGCCGCTGATGATGATCGGCGGCGCGCTGGGCGAGCTGGCCGCGCACGCCGCACACGCAGGTGCGCCGCAACAGGCTCTGTGGGCTGCGGTTGGCATGGGAGCGATGCTCTCCGGGTCGCTGGGCGTGCCGTTGACGGCGATCGTCTTCAACCTGGAGGTGACGCACTGCCTGCCCGCGCTGCTGCCGGTAATGCTGGGCTGCGTCGCCGCATACACCGTGACTTCACTGATTATGCCGCGCTCGATCCTGACCGAGAAGCTGAGCCGGCGCGGCACGCACCTGACGCGCGAGTACGCGACCGACCCGCTGGAGACGGTGAGCCTGATGGAAGTCATCTCCGAACCGGGCTGGCAGGATCGCGGCGGGGCGCAACTGGATGCGCCGCTGCCGGAGGTCTTCGCCTACTCCGACGAGACATCGCGCGCCGTCGTTGAAAAGATGGCGGTCGCGAGCATCAATACGCTGCCGGTCGTCGACCGCTCC
>JAJZDL010000012.1 GCA_021851465.1 Acidobacteriota bacterium | reverse complement strand
CTCCGTCTCCACCTACAAGGTGACCACCGAAGAGATCAAGGAGTTCGGCCAGAAGTACGATCCGCAGCCCTTCCATCTGGACGAGGCCGCGGGCGAAGGCTCCTTCTTCCATGGCTTGGCGGCGTCTGGCTGGCTCACCGCGGCCATTGTGATGCGGCTGCGCGTGCTGTCGATCCCCGTCTCCGGCGGGATGATCGGCGCGGGTGCCAAGGAGATCCGCTGGACCGAGGCCGTGCGTCCGGGCGACTCGCTGCGCACCGAGATCGAGGTGGTCGGCGTGCGCCACACCAAATCGCGCAAGGACTACGGTGTGGTCAGCGTCTTCACCCTGGCCTACAACCAGCGCGATGAGGTGGTGCTGCGCGCCACCGTCAACTTCCTTGCGCCGCTGCGCTCGCCAATCTAAGGACCGGCCATGCGCTTCCAGCCTGCCCGCCTCTTTCGCATCGCGCTTGCCGCCAGCCTCAGCCTCTCCGCGCTGGCCTTCTTTGTGTGGAGCTGGCGCTGGCCGCTGGTCGGCGACGCCTCGCTGATCCACTACATCGCATGGCTCATCGGGCGCGGCTGGGCGCCCTACCGCGAGCTCGCCGACATGAACATGCCGGGCTCCTACCTCATCGAGATCGCCGCTATGCGCCTCTTCGGCAGCGGCGCCCTCGCTTGGCGCCTCTACGACTTCACCCTGATGGCCGTCGCCGCCGCGTCTTTTTTCGCCATCGCGCGAAGCAGGAATCCGGGTGCGGCATCGATGGCAGCCTCCTCGTCGTGGGTGGAACCGGTCGGAACGGGTTCTGGCGATGGCTGGCTCGCCGGCCTCTTTGCCGCATCGCTCTTCATCCTCATCCATGGGCGCGACGGCCTCGCGCAGTGTGGACAGCGCGACCTCACCATGGCGGTGTGCCTGGTCGCCGCCACGGCCTTTCTCGTTCACTCTGTCCAAAGACGCTCGGCGCTGTTCGCCGCCGCCTTTGGGCTTCTCTCCGGCATCGCATGCACCATCAAGCCCACGGCCCCGCTGCTGACCGTCGCTCAACTCGCGCTCGCGCTGTATGCTGCCCATGCACCCGCGCGTAGCGAGCACGGACCGCGCAAGAGCGGAGCGCGCGCGTTTCTTCTGCCCGCCGCGCTCGCATATCCGGTCGCGCCCGCGATGGTCCTCGCGTTCCTGATGCGGGAACGCGCGCTTGCCGCGTTTCTTGCCACCCTGCACACGCTCGTCCCCTACTACGCCAGCCTTGGCCACCGCCCGCTGAGCTTCCTCCTGTTGCACAGCCTCTCGCCGCTGCTTCCGCTGGCCGTCGCCTGGCTCGCAGTGCTTGCCCTCCTTCCCCGGCGTAGAAGCGCGCCCCGCGAGTTTCGGCGGGACGCCCTGCTGCTGGGCGTTCTCTTCGGCGTTGTGAACTGCATCGTGCAGGCACGGGCGCTGCCGTACTACCGGTATCCGCTGCTGGCCTTCCTGCTGCCGCTGATCGCCCTCGACCTCACCCGCGCGCTCGATCTCCTTCCGCCCGCGCCGCCGCGCCGCGCCCTGGCGATCCAGGCCCTTGCCGTGCTCGGCCTGGGGTTCGGCGGCTTCTTCCTCGCGCCGCAGTCGGCGATCCTGATTCACGGCTATCGCTGGCGCGAGACCGACTTCATCTCGTCGCTCACGCAGGATCTCGACGCGCTCGGCGGGCAGCAGCTATCGCACAAGGTCCTCTGCATCGACACGAACTCCGGCTGCGGAAATGTGCTCTACAACATGCGCCTGGAGCCGTCGAATGGCATTCTCTCCGACTTCTTTCTCTTTGGCGATGGCACCGCCCCGGCCGTCCGCCAGATGCGCCAGGCGCTGGTGCGCGCGCTGGCGACCGACCCCCCGCAGGTCATCGTTGTCACCGGCACTCTCTATCTCGGCGGCGCGGACGCTCTCGACTACCGCAAGCTCGACCGTTGGCCCGCATTTGCGAGCTTCCTTGCCGACGACTACACGCTCCACACCGCGTGGTCGCCCACGCGCAACGCCCGCTGGTGGAGCCGCGACGAGACGCCCGCCAGCTACCGCATCTACGTCCGGCGCGGCCCCTCAGCGCCGCCGACGCCTCCATCCCTCAACCAATCTTCGCCCGGAGCCCATCCATGAGCGACCTGAAATTGATGCGCAGCCCCAACTGCGCCGCGCTCTGCCTTCTTTTTGCCGTCCCATTTGCCTGCGCGCAGTATCGCGGGCCAGACCCCGCCGCGACGCAGGCCCGCGCCGCCGCCGATCCCAGCTTCTATCTCCCCGACGAGCCGGCACCCAACCTCGGCCTGCTCAAGGTCCGCCTGCGCGACTACGCCGATTGCGCCGCCGGCTCCGCCTGCTACGCGCGCGACCTCGACGCGCAGACCACCCGCGCGGTCGAACTACTCGAGGCCGCCGTCGCCCATGGCAAGCCGGGCGAGCGGCTGGCCCTCGTCCTCGACATCGACGAGACCTCGCTCTCCAACCTCGCCGAGATGGAGCGCGGCGACTTCAGCTTTATCGCGCAGGAGTGCAATGCCCAGGCCTCCCCCGCCAGAACGCCCGCCATCCCCGGCACGCTGCGCCTCTTCAACCGTGCGCAGGCGCTTGGCGTCGCGGTCTTCTTCATCACCGGACGAAACGATGCGCAGCGCGCCGCCACCGTTGCCAACCTCACCTCCGCCGGATACCGCAACTGGCAGGCGCTCTATATGCAGCCCGACCACCCCGCCGCATCCAACGACCCCGTTCAAACCGTCGCCCGATACAAAGCCGCACAGCGCCGCAAGATCGTCGCCGCCGGCTATCGCATCGTCCTCAACGTTGGCGACCAGTTCAGCGACCTGGATGGCGACCCGCACGCCGAGTTCAGCGTCAAGCTCCCCAACCCCTTCTACTACCTGCCCTGATCGGTTCCCCTCTGCACAAAGTCCCGCCGATCCACACCCGACCGGAGTATCTTGGGCCTATGCGCATGACGATCCTCGCCTCCGGCTCCAAGGGCAACTCCACGATCGTGGCCAGCGCGCGCACCCGCCTACTCATCGACGCCGGGCTCTCCTGCCGCGAGCTGCTGAAGCGCATGGCGCAGGCCGACGAAGACCCTGCCGCGCTCGATGCCATCCTCATTACCCACGAGCACCAGGACCACATCGCCGGCCTCGCGGTGCTGGCACGGCGGCTGCGCATCCCCGTTTACTTCACCGAGCCGACGCACCGCGCCTGGGTGCGCATGATGGCCCCGCGCACCACGATGACCTACGCCAAGTGGCTCGAACACACCCAGAAGGAGAAAGTAGCCCGCGCCGCAGCCGCCACGCAGCTCACGAGCGAGCCCGGCGCGCCCAACGAACTGGGCGCCCCAGACCTCGATTCTGAGACATGGGATCGGAGCGTCGCGGATCTTCAGGCCTCCGCCGCAGCTTCCGACGAAGGCGTTGCCGCCGCATCCCCGCGCGACCCCGCGCGCCTGCCCGCGGTCGAGTACTTCCAGCCGGGAACCGCCTTCTCCATCGGCGACCTCACCGTCACGCCCTTCACCACGCCGCACGACGCAGCCGATCCCTGCGGCTTCGTCTTCGAGTCGGCCTCGGAGGCCATTCGCATGGCCATCGCCACCGACCTCGGCTACATGCCGCCCAACGTCAAAAGCGCTCTCCAGCGCATCGACGTCCTGCTGCTCGAATCCAACCACGACCTCGACATGCTGAAGGACGGCCCCTACCCCTGGGCGGTGAAGCAGCGCGTGCTCTCCCGCGTCGGCCACCTCTCCAACCACGCCACCGCGCAGTTCCTGGCCCAGGACTACGACGGCCATGCAACCTGCATCGTCCTCGGACATCTCTCGGAGTCCAACAACGCTCCCGAGCTCGCCCTGCTCAGCGCAGAGCAGGCCCTGCGGGAGCGCGGAACGCTCCTCGGCAATCGCGTCCTGCTCGCCCAACAGTCCGCGCCGCTCGCCCCAATCTGTCTGTAGTACCGCGACCTTCCAGAGCGCCACCGTCCCCCACAATACAGGGGCGTATAGCGTCGCATCGACGCGCGTGGCCCCCACCGCTTCGCACCCGTTGCGAGGCGATGGGGCACACGGCGAAGCGTTACTTGCCGACGACGACGATCTCGAACGAGCCGGGGACCATCGGCGCGCGCGGGCCGCGGAAGCCACCGGGACGGCCGCCGGTGGGCGGGGCCGACGCACCGGGTTCCGGGGTGGGAGCGGCAGGCGCTGGGCCGTATTCGGCGGTGATCAGCAACAGGTGTCCAGTCTTGCTGTCGAGGGTGATGGTCTTGGCGCGCACCGGAGTTTTAATGGTCTGCTCGACCGCGAAGCTGGTGGGCGAGCTCTCCTTGACGACGGTGATGGTGCCGTCGCCCTGGGAGCTGAACGCCTCCATGGTCTCGGGGTTGAAGACGACGCCGTCGCATCCCTGGCCGGTGGGCAGGTCGGCAAGGATCTTGCCGTCGGTGGCGGAGAGGACGACCATGTCGTTCTTGTCGCGGCAGGCGGCGAAGAGGATGTTGTTCTTGGCGTCGAGGGCCAGCCCGGCGCAGCCCCCGCTCTTGCTGGAGAGGTCGTACTTTCCGGTCATCTTCATGGTCTTGGCGTCTACGACGGCGATGGCGTCCTTGTCTTCGAGATCGATGTAAATGGTTCCCTTGCCGTCGGCCGCGGCCTGTTCGGGCGCGCCGCCGAGGTCGATGGTGCCGAGAATTGCGCCGTCCTTCGTGTCGATGACGGTGACGTTGGGCGCGGAGTGGGAGAGATCGTAGAAGCGGTGATTGTCGATGAGGTAGCCGTCGGGGTTGCCCTGCACGGGGACCGTCTTGAGGATGGCGAAGCTCTTGGCGTCGAACATGGTGATGGCCTTGCTGGTGGCAAAGCCGTGGCCAGTGGCATCGTCGACGATGGCACCGTGGGCGCTGGTGTTGGGGATGTCGCCGACCTGCGCGAAGGTGTCCAGGTTGAAGACGCCGATGTGGCCGGCGGCGCCGGAGCGCGCGACGTAGAGATTGCGGTTGGCGGAGTCGGCGGTGACGTAGTCGAAGCCGCCGTCGCCACCGACTTTGACGGTCTGGATGACCTTGTAGGGGCCGTCCTGCGCGCGCGCGATAGAGGCGCTCAAGGGAAGCAGGGCAACGATAACGGCGATTGCTGTGAGTACAAACGGTCTGCGTGACATGGGTGTGCGTCTCCTGGTGTTGTTGCTTCACAAACTCCGCGGCAACGCCGGTCTGGCGTTTGAGGTGGGGCGCGCGGCGATTCTGGAAGACCAGTATAGGCCGCCAACCTTAAGCAATCGTGAAGATCGCGGCCCGGCTGAACGCGGTGCGACGCAAGAGGTCAGGGCAATGGTTGCAGGCCTCCGCAACGCCTCGAACTTACCGAGACGCTGGGACATTCTCGAATGGCGGCGGTTTCCTACTGGAGTCGCCACGGAGAACGTTCGGACCAGCGACTCATTGCATCTTCCGCCCAGGAAGTTGATTTGTCTTTGTGACAGGACGTGCAAGGATTCGGGATCTGGTATTGATCGGTCATCGCGGGCGAGATGAAGCGAAACGTATGGGCATGAACAAAGGACCCTGGAACGCCTTCCGTTTCAATCTTCGGCATGTGGCACGCTACGCACTGGCTTCCCGGACTGCCATCTTTATGATGCGTGTGTTCTTCGAGCGATGCTGTGTGCGGCCCGTTCGGAGAGGTTGGCCCGTGGCAGTCCAAGCAGAGTTGGTTTGTAGGTTTTCTTAGTTGCGCGTAGTTCTCCGTTCCGTGGACATCATGGCACGATGAACAGGTGATTTGATGGCGATACATCACACTTTGCACAAAGTCGTTGCCCTGCATCCGGTTCTTGTGTGCCGTGCAATCGGGGAAATAGTAGAAATCTGTTTGCCCAAGCGTGCAGTTTTCAAGCCTCCAATAGTCCTGTAGACGAAGACCAACACGATAGCCGACCGGCCAGTCGTAATATTTCCCTTCGATCGGATGCGTGAGCGGCCTCCCTTGCGAATGACACTGGATGCAAGTGTCATTCTCCGCTACAGAATCCATCTGAGCCGGGTTGACGATGTTGCCGCGCGTGGGATGCTGAACATGCTCGCTGCCCGGGCCATGACAGCGTTCGCAGCCAACGTTCCACTCTGCAACCTGCTTGGTGTGGATGTTGTAATCCACGGAATGACAGCCATCGCACGATGGACCGGTTGGCCGTTGCATATTGTCCGCAGGATAAAGAGACGCCCACCAGTCCGCACCTTTCGGGGGAACATGATACGGCAACCACTTGTGGTTGCCGATGTCCCATTGCACGGGCAAGGGGAAATAATCGCCACCGACTTTTGTAAAGTAACGTTGCTTCCAGATGCTGCCGTAGACGAATGCGACCTGGTTCTTGGTGAACCTGGCAAGCGTGTTAGTCGCAAGATCGGGAATAATGGCATCTGGGTGTGAGCGCGGGTCACGCACGATATTGGCCATTGGCGTCTTCTGCCAGTGCTGGTATATCTGTGCATGGCATTTCTCGCAAGCCTGCGAGCCAACGTAATGCGCGGAAGAAGTGATTTCCTCCTGCTGTGACAGTTCTTCGTATGTGAGTGGGCGCAAGCTTCGGATGAAGAGAACGAGTTTCCAACTGTCGTCATTCGACTCACGGTGTGGATCCTCCCAAGCAGGCATACCGGTGAGCTGAACTCCGTTTTCAATGATGTAGTGAATCTCGCCATCCGTGAGATTTTGTGTGGCAGAAGCATGCAGATCAGGCACTCTCGGATAGAGATTCTGGCCCACAGGGGTTTTGCCGCTACCGTCAACTCCATGGCAAATTGCACACCTCATCAGGAAGTCTTCCCGGCCTGCCGGCAATGCATCTGAGTCTGCTTGGAGCGGATTCTTCTTATGGCGCTCGATTCGAGGAATCGCCAGATTGCGCACCGTCCGGGCCACGACTGTTTCCAATGCCGATGGCGTTGATGTGGCACGGAAACCCCGCAAGATCAGAAAAAATGCGCACAGAGTCCCAACGATCCCAGTTCCGAGAACTATCCAGAGAATCGATTTCCAGAATTTCATCGCATCGCTCATCTAGTAGAGACTCCAGACATTCTTTACTGATTCACGACCGCCTCATACACAATCATCCGAGCGACGCCATGACCGTTCTCCTGTTCTTCAGGAGTGTAGGCGCGATGCGTCTCAGGATCGACGGCAAGCGAGTGAACCTTGGGCTGAACGGGAAAGTTCTCCAGCGTGTAGCCGTTGGGATTGGGAAAGCGGTGCCAACCCCAATCGCTAAGGATACCGACGTCCATCGCGCCCATGGGGTCGAGGTCGTGGACGGCAATGTTGTGGCGGGTGACGAGTGCGCGGCGATCGATGCGACTGCCGTCGTCGGCGGCGCGCGCGTGCGGAGTGGCGGTCTGCGCGAGTCCGCTGGCGGTATTCCATGCGGCACAGAAGAGTAAAAGGGCCAAAGTTCCCATCGTTTGCATCGGTTCCCCGGCGGCTTCGCGCTGCGACAGCCATGCTACGTCGCGGGGCGTTGCGCTGTCATGGGGGCCATAGAAGAAAGAAATCGCCAGCATCCAACCTCGCCTCGGTCTCATCTATAGATTTGACCGCTTCTATGCCAGAGGAGCTCCGCCTATGCCGATCGCCATCGAGTTCTTCGTCCGGCATGCCTATGCGGTTCTCTTCGTGTGGGTGCTGATCGAGCAGATTGGCCTGCCGGTGCCCAGCATTCCGCTGTTGCTTACGGCCGGAACATTGAGCGCGACCCACCGCGTGAGTGCATTGACGGCCCTGCTGGCTGTGCTGGCGGCGTGCCTGATCTCGGACTCGACGTGGTTCGCGCTGGGGCGCAGCTACGGAGGCCGCGTGGTCCGCCTGCTGTGCAAACTGTCGATGGAAGCGACCACATGCGTCGCCCGAACGGAGGGCTACTTCATTCGTCGCGGGCCGGAGACGCTGCTCTTCGCAAAGTTTATTCCCGGGCTCTCCACGGTGGCCGCGCCGATCGCCGGCCAGACGGGCATGGACTACTCGCGCTTCCTGCTCTACGACCTCTCGGGCTCGCTGCTGTGGTCGCTGTCGTTCCTCTATGCGGGCCGGTTCTTCGGGGATTTGGCGCAGCGCAGCCAGGGGTTCTTCGGGTTCCTCAGCCACTTTGCGGCCATCGCCTTCCTCCTTCTGGTCGCGGGGTTCTTCCTCTGGCGGTTAGTCAAGCAGCGCCGCTTTCTGGCGCAGGTGCGCGACATGCGCCTCGACCCCGAAGATCTGAAGGCCCTGCTGGACGAGGCCGCTCTGGAGGGCACGCCGCAGCCCTACATCGTCGACCTGCGCCATCCGCTGGACTACCTGCCCGATCCGCGCGTTCTGCCCGGCGCCGTGCGCATCGGGCCGGACGAGGTCGCGCGCCACGCCGAACGCATCCCCCGCGACCGCGATGTGGTCCTCTATTGCACCTGTCCCTCGGAGGAGGCCAGCGCCAAGGTCGCGCTGCAACTGCGCCGCCTCGGCATCACCCGCGTGCGCCCGCTGCGCGGCGGCTTCGACGGATGGAAGCTCGCCGGCTACCCCCTCTTCGACTACGTCGAAGCGCAGGAGATGCCCACACCCGCCCCTGTTCTTGCCGTCTCCACGAACTCTTGTACACAGTAGCTAAATTCTGGATTCAGGGACCGCGGCCGGGGAAGCTTCACAGATGCGCAGGCGATCGCTGGGGGCGAGGTAGCTCTTGCGGCGGAACCAGTCCTCCATCGCAACGGCGAGGCGGTCGAGCGGGACGCGCGCGCCCACTTCGAGCAGGCCGTCGGCGATGGGCAGCGTGTCGTCGAAGAGCGCATCGTTGGTGAAGTTGCGCATGGCAAAGTTGTCGATCTGCGCAATGGGGCAACGGTGGGCGAGGCCGGCGGCGTCGATGCGTTCGATGGTGATTCTGCGAGCGAACATAAGGGGAGCGGTTCGTAGTCGGTGCTTGGCTGTATAAACTAACGGATCGCGGACATTGCCGCGCGGAAGAGCACTTCAAAGTCCTGGGCGGCCTCGGGTTGCTTGGCGATGGCGCTCTCGATGGCGCGCTGCGCAATGGGGCGCGCGTAGCCGAGGTTCACCAGCGCGGAGAGCGCATCGTCGCCGGCCGGGCCATAGCGCACCGATGCGGTGGACGGCGCGACGGCCATGTCGTCCAATTTGTCCTTGAGTTCGAGTACGACGCGCTCGGCGGTCTTCTTCCCAATGCCGGGGATGCGCGTCAGCGTTGCGTGGTCGCCGCCGCGGATGGCCGTGACCAGGCGGTCTGCGTCGATGCCGCTGAGCACCGTAATGGCCAGCTTTGGGCCGATGCCGGTGATGGTCAGCAGCTTCTCGAAGAGGCGCTTCTCCTGCGGCTCGGCAAATCCGAAGAGGGCGATCTGCTCCTCGCGCACATGGGTGTAGATGTGCAGCCGCGCCTCTGCGCCCTCCGGCGGCAGCGCGGTAAACGTCGCAACGCTGATGGTGGCGTCGTAGCCGACCCCGGCGCACTCGACGATGGCCTGGTTCGGCGACTTGAAGAGCAGGCGGCCGCGCAAAAAAGCAATCATTCGCCGATTGTACTTTGTCCGCAGGCATGGATGAAGGGCCGCTCCGCGGGCCGAATGCAATGGCGGTGAAGGCGGCTGCATCGCTCTTCATCGAATGCCCACGAATTTATGCGTCTGCAGGCTGAGGCGCCACGCGGGATGGTTGAGGCAGTAGCGCAGCGCCCGTTCCGTATTGGCGTGCCGCTGTGGCCCGTCCATCGGCTGCAGGAAGAAGTGGCGGAACGCCATGCGCTCATACTCCTCCGGGGCCGCGCCGGCCTGCGGATAGACGAGTTTCAGCTCGTTGCCGGTGGTCTGCGCCAGATCCGCTCCAGCCTTGGGGCTGACGCAGAGCCAATCGATTCCAGGCGGGGCCGCAATGGTTCCATTGGTCTCAACTGCAACCTCAAAGCCGCGAGTGTGCAGTGCGTCGATCAAGGGCAGATCGAGCTGCAGCAGGGGCTCGCCTCCGGTGCAGACGACAAACTTTTTCCCCGCAGATGGGCCGGGCTGCCAGGCGGCATCAACCCGGCCCGCCAACTCCTCCGCGCTCTGGAACCTGCCGCCATCCGGCCCTTCCACTCCGACAAAGTCGGTGTCGCAGAACTGGCAGACGGCCTGGGCGCGGTCCTGCTCGCGGCCAGACCACAGATTGCAGCCCGCGAACCGGCAGAAGACGGCGGCGCGGCCGGCCTGCGCTCCCTCGCCTTGCAGGGTGTAGAAGATCTCCTTGACCGCGTAACTCATAATCGCCTATCCGAATATATTAGCGGGTCGTCGATCCCGTTTTCGTAAAATCCTTTGCGTCGCAGCAGGCAGGAATCGCAGCCGCCGCATGGCTGGCCGGAGGGCGACGGGTCGTAACAACTGCTGGTCAAGCTGAAATCCACCCCAAGCTCCAGCCCCTTGCGCACGATCTCAGCCTTGGAGAGCGCAATCAGCGGAGTGTGGATGCGCAGCGCCTGTCGGCCTTCCACCCCGGCCTTGGTCGCAAGGTTTGCCAGCCGTTCGAAGGCCGCGATGAACTCAGGCCGGCAGTCGGGGTAGCCGCTGTAGTCCAGCGCGTTCACTCCGATAAAAATATCGCTGCATCCAAGGACCTCCGCCCAGGCCAACGCAAAGGAGAGAAAGATGGTGTTGCGCGCCGGAACGTAGGTGATGGGGATTTCGCCGCCCATCTCTTCCGGCGAGCGCCCCTTGGGCACGTCGATCTCCGCGGTCAGCGCGGACCCGCCAAAGGCGCGCAGATCGATCGATGCCGTTCTGTGCTCTTTTGCCCCCATCGACGATGCAACCCGGCGGGCGCACTCCAGCTCCCACGCGTGGCGCTGGCCATACGCGAAGGAGAGCGCGTAGGCCTCATATCCTTCCGACTTGGCGATGGCGAGCACGGTCGCGGAATCGAGGCCGCCGCTCAACAGGACAACCGCCTTGTATTTTTGACTGGACACGATCAGCGTCTCCCGATGGACCCTCTTCTGAGGGTACATCGGTTGGGCGCAACGCATCGCCGCCATGCGGCAAAGGCCGCCTCCGCGCTACCGGCCTGCGGCTGGAGCCATCTTGTCGAGGTCCAGATTGAGTTCGAGCACATTCACGCGCGGCTCGCCCAGCAGCCCGAACTGGCGCGGCGCGATGTGCGATGCGACCAGGTTCCTCACCGCGTCCTCGCCGATGCGCCGCGCCGCCGCCACGCGCGCGACCTGATAGAACGCCGCGGCTGGCGAGATGTCCGGGTCAAGCCCGGAGGCCGACGCCGTCGCCAGGTCGATGGGAACGGGGCCGTTGGCGCCCTTGGGGTTCAGCAGTGCGACGGTCGCCGCCACGCGCGCCGACAGGGCTGCGTTGGTGGGCGCGTAGTTCGATCCGCCCGAGTTCGAGGCATCGTAGCCGTTGCCCGCCGCCGAGGGCCGCGGCCAGAAGTAGCCCGGCCCGCTGAACGGCTGGCCGATCAGGCGCGAACCCGCCAGCACGCCGTTGCGCTCGATCAGGCTGCCCTCCGCCTGCTTCGGAAACAGAACATGCGCCAGTCCCGTCATCGCCAGCGGATAGACGATCCCCAGCAGCAGCGCAGTGACAACCGTGTATAGCAGCGCAGTGACGATGTGCTTCTTCATAACTCGAACCTCATGTCCTAACTTGTACCTAACACCGGCTCGCGCCTAAACCAGATGGGCCGACGCGATCAACATGTCGATCAGCTTGATCCCGATAAACGGCGCGACGATGCCGCCCAACCCATAGATCCACAGGTTGCGCCGCAGCAGCGCGGCCGCGGACATCGGCATGTACTTGACGCCGCGCAGCGCCAGGGGGATCAACGCGACGATGATCAGCGCGTTGAAGATCACGGCTGAAAGGATCGCCGACTGCGGCGTGCGCAGGTGCATGATGTTCACCGCCGCCAGCACGGGAAAGACCCCGGCGAACATCGCCGGAATGATCGCAAAGTACTTGGCCACATCGTTGGCAATGGAGAAGGTGGTCAGCGCGCCGCGCGTCATCAGCAGTTGTTTTCCGATGCCGACGATCTCGATCAGCTTGGTTGGGTTGGAGTCGAGATCGACCATGTTGCCCGCCTCCTTGGCGGCCTGCGTGCCGGAGTTCATGGCCACGCCCACGTCCGCCTGCGCCAGCGCGGGGGCGTCGTTGGTGCCGTCTCCGGTCATCGCCACCAGCTTGCCCTGCGCCTGCTCGCGCTTGATGAGGTCCATCTTGTCCTTGGGCTTGGCCTCGGCGAGAAAGTCGTCCACGCCGGCCTCGCGCGCGATCGCCGCCGCGGTCAACGGGTTGTCGCCGGTAATCATGATGGTCTTGATGCCCATGGCGCGCAACTGCTCGAAGCGCTCGCGCATTCCGCCCTTCACGATGTCCTTCAGGTGGATCACGCCCAGCGCGCGGCCATTCTCCGCCACCACCAGCGGCGTGCCTCCGCTGCGCGCCACCTGGTCCACGGTCGCCCGCACTTCGTCCGGCAGAACGGAGCCGTTTTCCTTCAGGTAATTCGCTATCGCCTCCGCCGCGCCCTTGCGAATGCTGCGGCCCTCCATGTCCACGCCGGACATGCGCGTCAGCGCGCTGAAGGGAATGTACTCCACGTTGAGGTCCGCAAGGTCGCGCCCGCGCAGGCCGTACTGCTCCTTCGCCAGCACCACGATCGAGCGTCCCTCCGGCGTCTCGTCGGGCAGCGACGAGAGCTGCGCCGCGTCCGCCAGCTCCTCGCTCGTAACGCCCGCCGCGGTGAGGAACTCCGTCGCCTGCCGGTTGCCCAGCGTGATGGTCCCCGTCTTGTCCAGCAGCAGCGTGTTCACGTCGCCCGCGGCCTCGACGGCGCGGCCGGAGACGGCCAGAACATTGTGCTGCACCAGGCGGTCCATGCCCGCGATTCCGATGGCCGAGAGCAGCCCGCCAATGGTCGTCGGAATCAGGCACACCAGCAGCGAGATCAGCACAAAGACCGTCTGCGGAGCGCCCGAGTACACAGCGAACGGCTCCAGCGTCACCACCGCAAGCAGAAAGATGATTGTCAGTCCGGCGAGCAGGATGTTGAGCGCGATCTCGTTGGGCGTCTTCTTCCGCTCCGCGCCCTCCACCAGCGCAATCATGCGGTCGAGGAACGTCTCGCCGGGGTTGGCCGTAATGCGCACCACGATCCGGTCGCTGAGCACGCGCGTCCCGCCGGTCACCGCCGAGCGGTCGCCGCCCGCCTCGCGGATAACGGGCGCCGATTCGCCGGTGATGGCCGACTCGTCCACCGACGCGACGCCCTCGATCACCTCGCCGTCGCCGGGGACCATCTGCCCCGCGACAACCTGTACTTTGTCGTTCACGCGCAGCCGCGAGCTGACAACCTCTTCGACCTCGCCATTCGACCCCAGCCTGTACGCCGTCGTCTCCGACTTCGCCTTGCGCAGCGCGTCGGCCTGCGCCTTGCCGCGTCCCTCCGCCATCGCCTCGGCGAAGTTGGCGAAGAGCACCGTAAACCACAGCCACAGCGTGATCTGCAGGTTGAAGGCGAAGTGGGTCGCGCCATGCGGCAGCACCAGCAGGGCCGTGGTGACGACGCTGCCCGCCTCGACCACAAACATCACCGGGTTCTTCGCCATCAGCGCCGGGTTCAGCTTCTTCAGCGAATCCACCGCTGCGCGGCGAACGATCGCCGCATCGAACAGGTTTTTCTTCTTCGCCGTTGCCGTATGCGTCGCGCTCATCTCAATCCTCCGGGTTCTTTCTCGTTGCACAGGGGCTGTTGGCGGCTAGCTGAAGCTGGTTCCCGCGCGCAGCAGCAGGTGTTCGAGGATCGGCCCAAGGCTCAGCGCCGGGAAGAACGTCAACGCGCCGACGATCACGATCACGCCGGTCAGCAGGACGGCAAACAGCGGCGAGGTCACCGGAAACGTTCCCAGCGAGGGCGGCGCAATCTTCTTGATCGCAAGGTTTCCCGCCACCGCCAGCATGGGCACGATCATCAGGAAGCGCCCCGCCAGCATCGTGACCGCCAGCGTCGCGTTGTACCAGTGCGTGTTCGCATTCAGCCCCGCAAACGCGGAGCCGTTGTTGCCCGCCGCCGAGGTGTACGCGTAGAGGATCTGCGTCAGCCCATGCGGCCCATGGTTGGAGAGGCTCGACGTGCCAAAGCTCGGCGACAAAACCGCAATCGCGGAGAAGCCCAAAATGACGACCGGAAAGATCAGGAAGTAGAGCATCGACATCTGCACGTCGAACGCCTCCACCTTCTTGCCCATGTACTCCGGCGTGCGGCCCACCATCAGTCCCGCGATGAAGACGGTCAGGATGACGAAGACCAGCATCCCGTACATCCCCGCTCCCACGCCGCCGAAGACGATCTCGCCCAGATGGATATTGGAGAGCGCCACCAACCCGCCCAGCGGCATCAGCGAGTCGTGCATGGCGTTGACCGCGCCGCAGCTCGCGTCTGTAGTCACGGTGGCAAAGAGCGCGGAGTTGGCGATGCCGAAGCGCACCTCCTTGCCCTCCATGTTGCCGCCCGGCGAGATGCCCGCCGTGGAGGCGTGCTGATCGACTCCGTGCAGCAGCGGATTGGGCTGCGCCTCCGCCCAGTAGCACGTCGCCACGCCCGCAAACCACAGCACGGACATCGCCGCAAAGACGGCCCAACCATGCTTTGGCGAGCCTGTCATCTTTCCCAGCGTGATGCACAGCCCTGCAGGGATCAGGAAAATGGAGAACATCTGCATCAGGTTGCTCAGCGGCGTCGGGTTCTCGAACGGGTGCGCGCTGTTGGCGTTGAAGAAGCCGCCGCCGTTGGTGCCAAGCATCTTGATCGCCTCCTGCGAGGCCACCGGCCCCTGCGCGATGGTCTGCGTCGTCACCGTCGCCGTTGTCGGCTTCCCATCCGCGCCTGTCGCGGTTACAGACTGCGGTTCGACCAGCGTTGCCGTGTCGTATGGCTTCAGGTTCTGCACCACGCCCTGCGAGACCAGCGCCAGCGCGTAGACCACGCAGATCGGCAGCAGGATCCATAGCGTGCCGCGGGTCAGGTCTACCCAGAAGTTTCCCAGCGTCTTCGACTCACGCCGCGCAATGCCGCGGATGAACGCGATGGCCAACGCCATGCCGGTCGCCGCCGACCAGAAGTTGTGCGTCGCCAACCCGAACATCTGGGTCAGGTAGCTCATGGTCGTCTCGGGCACATACGACTGCCAGTTGGTGTTCGTCGTAAACGACACCGCCGTGTTCCAAGCGAGATACGGTTCGACCGCCGCGAGGTGCTGCGGGTTCCACAGCGGGACCGCGTGTTGCAGCCGCTCCACCGCGTAGGTGAGCAGCAGCGTCGCAAGCGAGAAGGCCAACATCGCCGCGCCGTACTCGGTCCACTTCATCTCCGCGTCCGCATCGACGCCCGCGATGCGATAGAGCAGCCGCTCCATCGGCCCAAGCACAGGGTCGAGCCAGGTCTTCTTGCGCTCGTAGACGCGGGCCATGTACAGCCCCATCGGCTTCGCCGCTAGCAGCACCAAGACGAAGAAGACCGCAATCTGCAACCAACCGTTTGAGGTCATCAGAATTTCTCCGGACGCAGAAGCGCAAAGACCAGGTACACCAGCAAGCCCGCGGTCAACAGCAGGAGCAGAATGTTTTCAAGCATTGCCGCGCCCGCCTTTCAACGCCCGACAGCCGTAGAGATATGCCGCGGCAACGACGAAAAACCCCACCGATGCCGCGAGAAAGATCAGATCGTCCATGCCCCAACTCCTTTTGACCGGCCATGCACTTTGGTTGCAGCACGGCAGGCTTGCAAGAGCGAGTGTCGCAGCAGGCCGCATAGGAATGCCGTAGGAATCGCGTTAAGATTTTGTAAAGATTGTGCGCTTCCGCTCGCCCTCGTCCGGGCGTGTCTCGTCGGGGCTGGCGGGCCGTGGGCTCAGGCGATAGCCCACCCACGGCTCGCTCAAGATGTATCGCGGCCCGCCGCCCCTGCCCGCATCCGGCTCGATCTTCCTGCGCAGTTGCGCCACCAGCACGCGCAGGTACTCCGGCTGGTCGGCCCCGGTCGCACCCCACACCGCGCGCAGCAGCGTCTTGTGCGTCAGCACGCGGTCGGCGTTGCGCGCGAAGTACAGCATCAAGTCGAACTCCTTTGGTGTCAGGTGCACCTCCGTCTCGCGCACCTGCACCTGGTGCCGCTCCACATCGATGCGGAAGTCGCCCAGCTCGATCGGGCCCTCATGCGCCTGGCTGGCGGCCGCAGCCACCCGCCGCGACTGTACGCGCACCCTCGCCAGCAGCTCCTGAATGCTGAACGGCTTGGTGATGTAGTCGTCCGCGCCCTCGTCGAGCGCCGCTACCTTGGCTGCGTCCTGGCTGCGCACCGAGAGCACGATCACCGGCACCGCCGAGCGCGCGCGGACCTCGCGCGTCAGCTCGATGCCGTCCATTCCCGGCATCGCCAGGTCGGTAATCACCAGGTCCGGCTGTGCCTTCAGGAACTGGGTGAGCGCGTCCTCGCCGTTCTGCGCGGCCGTCACCTCGTGGCCATTGCTCTGCAACGACGCGCGCAGCACGCGCGCGATCTGCGGCTCATCGTCCACAATCAGAATCCGCATGAGTGCCCGCCCTTTTGCCGGCCCCGAAGTGGGCCTGCACCTCTTCTACTTGGCCTGTTGCGTCACGATATGCACATCGACGTGCGGCGCGTTGCTCATGAACTGCTGTATCGCGAGATAGTACGCATACTTCTTCCATCCCTTGACCGCCGAGCGGCCGAAGAGGACCTGCGTGATCCTGTTTTTGGAGATATACTCGGCGGTCGCCGCCGGAATGCTGTTGCCCTTGAGCCGAACCACGCGCGCGCCCACATTCTCGGCGAACTGAATGTTGGCCTCCAGCGAGCGCCGCCGGTTTTCCGGCTCTTCCTGTCCGCAATCGACGTGCAGGACAAAGAACTCGCCGTTGGTCGCCTCGGCCATGCGCGCACCGCGTGCGATCAGGTCGCGGGCCTGGGGGTTGGCGCTGATGCACACGGCCACGCGCTCGGCGATCTGCCAGTGCCCGCTCAACTGCTTGCGCGCCACATAGTCGTCCAGCGTGCGGTCCACCGCGCGCGTCACCCGTTGCAGCGCCATCTCGCGCAGCGCGATCAGGTTGCCGCGGCGGAAGAAGTTCTGCAGCGCCCGCTCCACGCGCTCCTGCGGATAGATGTCGCCGCGGCCCATGCGGTGTACCAGGGCCTCCGGCGTCAGGTCGCTCATCACGATCTCGTCGGCGCGATCCAGCACCCAGTCGGGAACCGTCTCGCGCACCGTGATGCCGGTCAGGCTCTGCACCCGCGGCGTGATGCTCTCCACGTGCTGGATGTTCAGCGTGGAGAGGACGTCGATCTCCGCCTCCAGGATCTGCAACACATCCTGGAAGCGCTTCGGGTGCGCGCAGCCTTCCACGTTGGTGTGCGCCAGCTCGTCGATCAGTACCACGTCCGGCCGCCGCGCCAGCACCGCATCCACGTCCATCTCTTCAAAGAGCGCGCCCTTGTACTCCATCTGCCTGCGCGGGACCTGTTCGATCTGCGCCGCCAGCTCGGCCGTGCGCGCCCGCCCATGCGTCTCCACGATGCCGATGACCACGTCTTCGCCGCGGCTCTTGCGGCGGATCGCCTCGCTCAACATGCTGAAGGTCTTGCCCACCCCCGGCGCATACCCCAGGAACACCTTGAAACGCCCGCGCTTCTGCCCCTCGGCTGCGGCAAGCCACTCTTCCGGGGTCTTGACATGCGGCTGTTCTGGGTTCATTGAACTCGCTCTAAATCGTTTTCTCTCGCCGCTGCAACTCGCGACGAGTATATCCGTTCAACCTGTTTTATAAAGGAGGAACCCGTTAAAAGGTCGTAAGTTCCCAATCCTGGGGGTGAGATGCTCGATACAATTTCTATCAATGTCCCTTAAACGCATGGTCGAGGCGGTGCGCTGGCTGCTGATCGCGAGCGGGCTTGCCAGTATTGTAGCCCTGTATCACCACTACTACCGCGCAAACAACACCACCGTCGCTCTCACGCTGCTTCTTCTGGTGCTGGTTGTCGCCGGCAGCTGGGGGCTGCGCTACGCCCTTGTCGCCTCGTTTGCCGCCACCGCCCTCTTCAACTACTATTTTCTGCCGCCCATCGGCACCTTCACCATCGCAGACACGCAGAACTGGGTCGCGCTCTTCGCCTTTCTCGGCACCTCGATCTACGCCAGCCACCTCGCGTCGCGCATCCGCGAGGAGTCGCATGAGGCCGATACGCGCCGCCTGGAATCGGAGATGCTCTACCGCCTGGGCCGCCAACTGCTGCAACCGGAGAACGTCGCCCAACTGCTCAACTTCATCCCATCGAGCGTGGCCAACGCCTTCAACAGCCCGGCCGTCACGCTCTATCTCGCCGACGGCGACCGCATCTATCTCTCCGACCCCAAGCGCATCTCCAACCCGCATGTGGCTTGGAACTCCAGAGACGCGCCGCCGAGCGCCGACGGGGCCGAGCGCACCCGCTCGGAGATCGTCAACGACCTGCGCGAGGCCATGATGCAGCCCACCTTCCGTCCGCCGGACGAAGGCCTTCCAGTCGCCATTCCCCTGCGCGTCGGAGTGCGCCCCAGCGGCGTGGTGCTGCTGGAGGCCGTCTCGCTCTCGCGCGAGACGATGGAGGGCCTCAGCGGGCTGGTGGCGATGTCCATCGAGCGCGCCGAGGCGCTGGAAGACAGCGCCCGCTCCAAGGCCGCCAAAGAAACCGAGCGCCTGCGCACCGCCCTGCTCGACTCCGTCACCCACGAGCTGCGCACGCCGCTCACCTCCATCAAGGCATCCATCAGCGCGCTGCTCTCCCAGCAGACCCTCGATGCACCCGCGCGCAAGGACCTGCTCACCGTCATCGACGAGGAGTCCGACCGCCTCAACCGCCTCATCGAACAGGCCGTCGAGATGGCCCAGCTCGACGCGCACAAGGTACAGCTCGACCTGAAGCCGCAGCCCATCGCCGCCCTCATCTACGCTGCGGTCGAGCAGTGCCGCGCCGGCCAGCCAGAGCGCGACTTCCGCGTCTCCCTCTCCAGCTTCCTGCCCAACGTCCTCGCCGACAAGGCCTGGATCGAGAAGGTGCTGGCCAACCTGCTGGGCAACGCCGCCAAGTACTCGCCGGTGGACCAGCCCATCTTCATCTCCGCCGACCCTCAAAAGGAGATGCTCGCCATCAGCGTCGCCGACCGCGGGGCAGGCATCGACCCGATGGAGCAGAGCCTCATCTTCGACAAGTTCTACCGCGGCCAGGGGCAGCGCAGCCGGGTCAGCGGCACCGGCATGGGCCTGGCCATCTGCCGCGCCATCGTCAGCGCCCACGGCGGCACCATCGCCGTCACCAGCCAGATCGGCCACGGCTCCGTCTTCACCTTCACCCTGCCCATCGCCCGCCCCAACTGAAGCCTTCTCTGTTTACAGATGGAGAAGATAGATCGGCGCGCAGGATGCCAGCCACGCTCCGGCCTGGAGCGCAAGCACGCCCATCGCCTGCCGCGGAGCGCGCCGCAGGGTTCGACACAGCTTCACCTCCCTTGCGGGGCGCCAGGCGACAATAGCAAATAAAAAGCGAATATAATGGAGGGCGATGGAGGCGCATGGCCCCATGATCTCCGAACCCGATCCCCAACCCGGCCTGCAACCCGACCGCTTCGCCTTCCTGCACATCGACCTCAACAGCTTCTTCGCGTCGGTGGAGCAGCAGTTGCACCCGGAGTATCGCGGGCGGCCACTTGCCGTTGTGCCCACCCACGCCGACACCACCTGCTGCATCGCGGCCAGCTACGAGGCGAAGGCGCTGGGCATCAAGACCGGCACGCAGGTCGGCGAGGCCAAGCGACTCTGCCCGCAGATCATCCTCGTCATGGGCGAGCACGGCGTCTACGCCGACTACTCGCGGCGCATCGCGCAGGCGGTCGAGCGCTGCTGCCCCGTCGCGCACACGCCGTCGATCGATGAGATGGTCTGCGAGCTGATGGGCCGCGAGCGGGAGCCTCCGCGCGCGCGCCAGATCGCACTGGCCATCAAGCAGGCGATCAAGGACGATGTGGGCGAGTCGCTGCGCTGCTCCATCGGCATGGCCCCTAACCGCTTCCTCGCCAAGATCGCCAGCGACATGCAGAAGCCCGACGGCCTGATCGGCCTGCTTCCCTCGCAGCTTCCCCGAGCCATCGCGCACATCGAGCTGCGCGACCTGATCGGCGTCGGCGCGCGCACCGAGGCGCGGCTGAACGCGAAGGGCATCTTCACCATGCCGCAGCTCCTCGCGCTCGACCGCGCGGGGATGCACGCTCTGTGGAACTCCGTCTGGGGCGACCGCCTCTACCACTGGCTGCGTGGCGCGGAGACCGGCGACGACGGCGCGCCCATCGACAGCGGCGTGCAGAAGTCGCTCGGCCACTCCCATGTCCTCGGCCCGGAGCACCGCACGCCGGAGGGCGCCTGGGCGGTGGCGCACAAGCTGCTGCACAAGGCCGCGATGCGCCTGCGCATGGAGCGCCTGACCGCCAGCGCGATGGGCGTGACCATCCGCTACGCGCTGACGCGGGAGCAGGTCTCGCAGGCCGAGAACGCGGGCAGGCGCGCGAAGAAGCACTTCAGCGGGCTGCGCCACTCCGGCTGGGCGATGGAGGCGCGCTTCGCACCCTGCCAGGACACCCTGACTCTGCTCGAAGCGTTGCGTGGCGCATGGGCCCTGCGCCCCCAGGGGGCAGAGTTTGCTCGTCCCTTCCACGTCGCCGTGACCCTGCACAACCTGATCGCGGAGAGCGATCTGCAAGCCCCGCTCTTTGCCGATCCCAACAACCGCGCGGAGCTGGCCGCCACCATGGACCGGCTGAACCGGAAGTACGGGCTTGCCACCCTGCACCTTGCGGGAATGCTGGCGGCAAAGGAGTCCGCGCCGACGCGCATCGCCTTCACCCAGATCCCCGTAAAGTTTGGTGTCGATTACGTGTAACCATACACAGTTCAATAAAATACAGGACTTCCAGGGGGCTTTTCCAGCACGCCTGGGTTGCCAGGCCCCTCTCCGCAGGGGCATGGCCCAGGCCTTTCTGTCGAAGCGATCCACCCCGCCAATTTAGTCTTGCCAATCGTCCCGCGATGGGCTTACTATCCGATTCGGTTCCAAAAAGCTCTCAAATATACCCACCATGACTCAGAATCAGGTTGTAGCCGGATTTCGCCCGGATTCCCTGGACAATTCCCGGATGGCTAATTTGGTTTCTAGACCGCCCTTTCCACAGGCGAAGGGTTTTATATCAGTGCGCTTTAGAGTGAGGAACAATGACTTGGTACGCCTACTGCATTGCAGAACGAAACGCATTTCCTGAGTTTTGCCGCCACCGCCGTCCGACGCCGCTTGCTGGAATCGCGGGCCTCTTCGGCAACCAGACCTTCCTGTTTCCGGCCAGCGATCTGGCTGTCATCGTCTCCGAACACACGCCGGAGGACTCTGCCCGCATGGATCAGAACGCAGCCAAGGACCACGGTCGCGTGATTGCGGACTGCTTCAAACTCTCCACCGTGCTTCCCTTCCGCTTTGGCACCACCTTTGCCGACGACGACGCGCTGCGCCGGTCAGTCCGCTCCAACCAGCGGCACTTCACGGCCAACGTGGAGCGGCTGCGCGGCAAGGCGGAGATGCACTTGAAGGTGCTGGTGGACGACACCTGTCCGGGCACCTCAACGCGAGACATGACGGTCGGCCAGCAGTATCTGACCAGCCTGCGCGAGAGCGCGGCCCGACAGCGGGAGCGCCAGTCGCGGGCGCGCGCCCTGTCGGTGCAGATGCATCGCATGTTCCTCCCCATCGCCGAGGAGATCACCTGCAAACGGATGGACTCCGGCAAGATGCTGCTGGACATCGCCCACCTGATCGACAACAAGACGGTAGAGCGCTACCAGAACAAGTACTCGTCGGCGACGCTGGAGATGAAGGAGTACCGGATGCAGTTGTCCGGTCCCTGGCCGCCCTACCACTTTGTGCAGCGCCACTCGGCTTCGCTTCAGCACAGCGCATAACGCAGAGGGCCGCGTAAACCGCGAGCCTTCCATCGTCGAGGAGATAGACACGTTGCTGGATTCCATCGAGAGGGCCGCCACAGGTGGCCCTCTCGATTTTCATCGGTGGTGGGCGCGGGGTTATAAAAGAAGAATGAGACCTCTCGAAGGCAAGGCAGTCCTGGTTACCGGGGCGAGTTCCGGCATCGGCCGGGCCACGGCGTTTGCATTCGCAGGTGTGGGCGCGAGGCTGCTCCTCTGTGCGCGGCGTCTGGAGTTGCTTCAGGAGATGGAAGCCCCTCTGATGGCCGCGGGCGCCTCGGCCGTCTCCTCCTTCCGCCTGGATGTTTGCGACCGCGGAGCGGTCGATGCGGCCATCGCCGGCCTGCCCCCGGAGTGGGCCGCCATCGACGTTCTGGTCAACAACGCCGGCCTCAGCCGAGGGCTCACCAAGCTCTACGAAGACGACCCGCGGGACTGGGACGAGATGATCGACACCAACGTGAAGGGTTTGCTCTCGGTCAGCCGCGCCGTGGTCCCCGGAATGGTGGCCCGCAACGCAGGCCATGTCATCAACCTGGGATCCACCGCCGGGCACACTACTTACGCCAACGGCGCGGTCTACTGCGCGACCAAGGCCGCCGAGAAGGCCATCAGCGAGGGCCTCAAGATCGACCTGATGGGCACCGCCGTGCGCGTCACATCGATCGATCCCGGCATGGCGGAGACGGACTTCAGCCGGGTGCGCTTCCACGGCGACGAACAGCGCGCGGCAAAGGTCTACGAGAAGATCACGCCGCTCACGCCGCAGGACATCGCGGATGCGATCCTCTGGGCCGCCACGCGTCCCGCCCATGTGAACATCCACAGCATCGTGCTCACCACCATCGACCAGGCCAACTCGACAGTCTTCCACCGCCACGACTGAGCGCTTGCCATCGAGCGACCCAGGCCCCGTTACAGGTGGATCGTCCAGCCAAGCTCGGCCAGCTTCTCCTCGATGTCGGCCAGGGCGTTGGTCAGTGCGCTGCGCCGCAGCGGGCTGGAGGTGCGCTCGGAGAGGATGCGTTCGCGTTGCAGCAGGAGGGCCTGGCGTCTCCGTGCGCTCTCGGCCTCGTGCGCGTGGGCGGGATCCACTCTGGGCGCCGCGCTCTGCTTCTGCTGTTTTTCCACGGATTTTATCTCCGGTTCCTGCGACATAACGCAATTTTACGCCAGCCGTGCCGAAGCATGGGCCACAATCCTCATTCGCAGGCACGGCAGGACAACGCTTGCTTGATTGGATGGCCCCGGAACACGGCTATCCCGCAAGGCTGTTGCGGACGCGGGCCATGGTGTCGAGGTAGAAGGAGAGGTTGTGGATGGAGTTGAGAGTGGCGCCCAGCGGCTCCTTCGATACGAAGAGGTGGCGCAGGTAGGCGCGGGTGTAGCGCTGGCAGACCGAGCAGGCGCAGGCCGGGTCGATGGGCCGCTGGTCCTCGGCGTACTCCACGCGCTTGATGTTCATGCGAATGGCGCTGCCGTCCTCGCTCTCGCCGGGTTCGGGCGCGCGGAAGAGCAGGCCGTGGCGTGCGGCGCGGGTGGGCAGCACGCAGTCCATCATGTCCACGCCCATGCGCGCGAACTGCTCGATCTGGTCGGGGTAGCCGACGCCCATGACGTAGCGCGGCCTGTCCGCGGGCAGATACTCCAGTGTGCGGGCGATCATCTCTTGGGTGAGTGCAGGCGGCTCGCCGACGGCCAGGCCGCCGATGGCGTAGCCGTCGAACTCCATCTCGACCAGGCGCTCGGCGGATTCGCGGCGCAGGTCCGGGTACATGCCGCCCTGCACGATCCCGAAGAGGCACTGCCTCTTTCCCGCAAAGTGTTGCGGTGCGGAAAATTCGCGGGGCTCTTCGCTGCGCCCGGAATTGCAGCTCTCATCGCGAGGGAAATCGATGGCCCAGGGGGCTTCATCTTTGTGCGCCGCAAAGTATGCCTTCGACCGCGCGGCCCAGGCGTGCGTCAAGCCCATCGAATAGCGCGTGCGCTGCCACGTCGCGGGCGTCTCGACGCA
>JAJZDL010000228.1 GCA_021851465.1 Acidobacteriota bacterium | reverse complement strand
GTGCAGGACCTGCGCGCGCGCCTCCGCGCGGCAGACCTTGGAATCCAGGCAAAGCGCGCCGAACAGGCCCAGATCACACGCCAGATCCACTCCTACCAGGCGCGCATCCAATCCACCCCGGAGGTCGAAGAGCAGTACAAGGAGCTCACCCGCGACACCCAAACCTCCCAGGCCCTCTACGATAGCGACCTGAACAAGCTCAACCAGGCACAGCAGGCCACCGACCTGGAGAACCGCCAGGAGGGAGAGACCTTCAGCCTGCTCGACCCAGCCAACCTTCCCGACAGCCCCACTTATCCCAAGAGGCGTGTCTTTGCCTCCGGCGGCCTCGCTGCCGGCCTCGCGCTCGGTCTGCTGATCTCCGCGCTGATCGAGTACCGCAATACGGCGCTGCGCAACGAGCGCGACGTCTGGGCCTTCACCAAACTGCCAACTCTCGCCGTCATCGCCTGGTCCGGCGATGTGGCCGAGAGCAAGCCCGGCAGCTTCTCCCGCCTGAGGAACCCCTTCAGTCGCAAGCCTCCCCAAAACAGCCTCACTCAGACCCACGGATAGCCATGTATAAAGGCTTCTTCCATCTCGACAGCAATCCCTTCTCCGGCAGCCCCGACCCGCGCTTCCTCTACCGGATGCCGGACACCCGCGAGGCGCTCGCGACCATCGAGTACGGCATCTCCGAGCGCAAGGGCTTCATCGTCCTCACCGGAGAGGTCGGCACCGGCAAGACCACCCTGCTGCGCTGCGCCCTCGCATCGCTCGATCAGGGCCGTGTCTTCAGCTCCTTCGTCTTCAACCCGCGCCTCGATGTTCTCGGCTTGCTGGAGTTCATCCTCACCGACTTCGGAATCCCGCCGGTGGATCGCACCAAGTCCGCAATGCTCATCCAGCTCAACCGCTGGCTCATCGAACGATTCCGACGCGATGAGACCGTCGTCATCGTCATCGACGAGGCGCAAAACCTCGACTGGGAGATGCTCGAAGAGGTCCGCCTCCTCACCAACCTCGAGACCTCTTCCGATAAGCTGCTCCAGATCGTTCTCTCCGGCCAGCCCGAACTGGAGGAAAAGCTCTCCGCGCCCAACACCCGCCAACTGCGCCAGCGCATCGCCCTCTGGGCGCGCACCCACGCCATCGCCGCCGAGGAGACCTCCGCCTACATCGCCCACCGCTTGCTCGTCGCCGGAAGCTCCGAGCGCATCTTTCCCGAAGACTCCGTCGCTGCCATCCATCGCGCAAGCCACGGAATCCCGCGCATCGTCAATCTCATCTGCGAGCACTGCCTCATCCTGGCCTACGTCGAACAACTCCACCAGATCCCCGCGTCTATGGTCCAAGCCGTCGCGCGCGATCTCAACCTCGACCCGCAGCGGTTCACGCTCTCCACAACGCACGACGCTCCGCCCACCAACCCAGCACTCGCTTCCTCCCAACATCCGACACGGGGAGAGGGAGGGCCGCAGAGATGAGCAATATCTACGAGGCCCTGCGCCGCGCAAAGCTGGAGAGCGCCAAAAGCGGCGAGGCGCCGCCTGTTGCCACCGCTCAACCCGCCGCCGAGACTGGCGCGCTCACCGCCGCCAACGCAGTTCATGCCCTGCCGGACGACGCGCCTCTCGCACCCCAAGCTCCCACTCCACCCCCGGGCGAGAGGCCCCTCGCCGCCGCACCGCGCGCCTCCAGACCTGTCGCCTCCTTGCCCGTCGCACCGTTCACCCCCGCTCCGCCTGCTCTACTCCGCGACACGCACGAGATTGCTCCGCCTCAGATCGACGCCGCGTTCGATCCCGCCAACATCCCCCAGTACGCATGGGACCCCTCGATCCATCAGCTTCCCGCGCTGGAGGAGCGGGGCGCGGCGGTCGAGCAGTTCCGCAGCCTGCGCTCGCGCCTGCAGCAGTTCCGCGACCTCAACCCGCTCAAGTGCATCCTCGTCTCCAGCGGCCTGCCGCGGGAGGGCAAGAGCTTCGTCGCCGCCAACCTGGCCATCTCCTTTGCCCGCCACAAGGCAAGCCGCGTCCTGCTCATCGACGGAGACATGCGCCGCGCCACGCTCTTCAAGATGCTCGGCGCGCCGGAGGGCCCCGGCCTCACCGAGTATCTCTCCGGTCATGCCACCCTCGCAGGCATCCTGCAGCGCCCCAAACCCACTGCGGATGGCCATCCGCTGCCTCTCGGTCTCGCCTCGTTGAGCTTCATTCCCGGTGGGCACGCCGGCGACAAGGCCGCCGACCTCTCCGGCAACCGCCGCTTCGACCGCCTTATCGCCGAGGCCGCGCCACACTTCGACTGGATCGTCGTCGATTCGTCGCCCGTCAACCTCGTATCCGACGGCGTCAACCTCGCCCGCTCCTGCGATGGCGTTCTGCTCGTCGCACGCGGCGGAACCACCAAATACCCGGTCGCGCAGCGCGCCCTCGCCGAGCTCAAAGCCTCCAAAGTGCTCGGCTTCGTCCTCAACGCCGTCGAAGGACAACCCGTCGCCGGGGGCTATTATGGCTACGACGGTTACGACAAGCCAAAGGTGTGACCGGGAGCGTCCCAGGTTATGATCCGCTTCTTGAATGTCTACTATCCCACCCGGACGGTCATACTTCTGTTCTGCGAGGCATGCGTGGTCTTCGCCTGCTTCCTCGCCGCAACGTTTTTCATGCTCGGCAACCAGGCCGTCTTCGTGCTTCAGTTGCAGAACGGCCTGCTCAAAATCGCCCTCATCACCCTTGTCACGCTGGCCCTCTCCTACTACTTCGACCTCTACGAGCCGCGCCTCGTCTCCGCCCGCCAGCAGATCTACTTCCGCATCCTGCTGGTGCTCGGCTTCGACTGCTTCATCGTCTCCGCCTTTCTGCTCTTCGAGCCCGATGCCGCCATCGCGCCCTTCGTCTATGCACTCGGCTTCGCCCTGCTCACCCCCGCGCTCATTCTTCTGCGCAGGGCCTACGAATGGATCGGTGGGCAGAAGGCCTTTCGCGAGCGCGTCTACGTCCTCGGGGCCGGTGAGTACGCCCGCTCCATCGTCGAGGCCATCCGCGCACACCCCGACATCGGCATGGAGGTCGTCTTCTGGGAGGATGTCCACCTCGAACCCTCGCAGCGCAAGCAGCTCTGGATCGACGTCCTCGACCGCATCGCCAAGTCCGACCCGCCCGTCCATCGCATCATCGTCGCCATGGAGGTGCAGCGCGGCGAGCTGCCCGTTCAGGAGCTGCTGATGCTCCGCTTCCGGGGCATCGAAGTGGAAGAAGACGGAGCACTGCGCGAGCGCCTCCACGGCAAGATCCAACTCGACGGGCTGCGCCCATCCAGCTTTCTCTACAGCGACGGTTTCCGCGTCCATCCCTCGCAGCAGTTCGCGCGCCAGATCGTCAGCCTCGCCGCCGCAGCCATCGGACTCATTCTCTTCCTGCCCTTCTTCCCCTTCGTTGCGCTCGCCGTCAAGCTCTCCTCCAAAGGCCCGCTCTTCTTCCGCCAGCCGCGCGTCGGCATGGGCGGCCGCATCTTCAACGTCGTTAAGTTCCGTACCATGTTCACCGACGCGGAACACGACGGCGCAAAGTGGGCCACCAAGGACGACCCTCGCGTCACCCGTATCGGGCGCTTCCTGCGCAAGACGCGCCTCGACGAGGTGCCCCAGCTATGGAACGTCCTGCGTGGAGACATGGGCCTCGTCGGGCCGCGCCCGGAGCGCCCCGAGTTCGTCGCTTGGCTCCGCGAGGAACTCCCCTTCTACTACCTGCGCACGCTCATCCGACCCGGCCTCACCGGATGGGCCCAGGTGCGCTACGGCTACGGCGCAACCCTCGCCGAGACCAAGGAAAAGCTGGAGTACGACCTCTACTACATCAAGCACATGTCGCTCGGCCTCGACCTGCTTATCCTGTTCGAGACCGTCAAGATCGTCCTCCGCCGTCGCGGCGCACAATAACACGGAGATGCTTCACTTAGAACCTGTTCACGATCTTTGGGTGAAGGGGACCAAGTCAGTAATAGTCGTGGTGGCTTGTTGGCGGTAGATGTAAAGGATGGAGTCGAGAAGAGCGTATCCGAGTGATGTGAGCCGAGATCGG
>JAJZDL010000227.1 GCA_021851465.1 Acidobacteriota bacterium | reverse complement strand
GATCTTAGTTACCTTCACCTCGAATGACAATTCGACCAAGCCGTTGCCGTTCCTGATCTCGACCGATGGCAAGACGCTGGCGCAGTTCAACAAGTTCGATCTGAGCCAGGATCCGCGGGACAAGGTCTCCGCGGCGGATCGTCCAGCGCGCGGCGGGCCGCCCAATGCGCCGGTCCTCATCGTCGGCTTCGACGACCTGGAGTGCCCGTTCTGCGCGCAGATGAATGCGCTGCTCTTTCCCGCGGTGTTGAACCGCTACAAGGACCAGGTGCGCGTGGTGTACCGCGACCTGCCACTTGTGGAACTGCATCCCTGGGCGATGCACGCGGCGGTGGATGCCAACTGTCTTGCGGCGGGGAGCACGGCGGGGTACTGGGAGTTCGTCGACTACGTCCACGCCCATGCCGCGGAGATGGCCGGCGCGGAGAAGACCGTGGCCAAGGCCGACCAGACGCTGGATAAAATCGCCCTGGACGAGGGCGCGCGGCTGAAGTTGGATGCGGCCCCGTTGGCGGCCTGCGTGCAGAAGCAGGATGAGACGAAGATCAAGGCATCGGTCGAATCCGCCGAGGCGGCCCCGCTGCGCCTCAATCAGGCGCCGGTGCTGTTCATCAACGGCGAAGAGGTGGACGGCATCAAGCCGATCGAGACGATCTATCGGGTCATCGACGCGGCGCTGGTTGCAGAGGGCCAGACGCCGCCACCCCCGCCGCCTACAACGGCTGCGGCTGCGCAACCGGCACAGACTGCACCGCCGCAATCCGCACCGGTCGCGGCCAGGCTGCCAGCGAGCCATTAGGACGGGAGTCGGAAGAGATGGGACGATTGAGAGTGCCCCACGGAGCGAAGGCAGCGATTGCCATGCAATGCGGGCCGGGATGGAGAGATATGAGCGGGAGACCGGGAGTCGTTGCGGTGAACCACAAGGAGACTGCAAGCGGTAGGCGCGCGCTCCAGGGAAGATCTTTGGGCGTGCTTCCGTTCGCGCTGCTTCTGTTTGGCGGATGCAACGGCACGCACAGCGCCGATGTAGTTGCCACGGTCAATGGCCATGCCATCATGCGAGCGGACATGGACCGCATGTACCAAGCACAGTTGGGCCAGGCGGCGGGGCAGCAGCCCTCTCCCGAGCAGGCTGATTCGCTTCGCCTGAGCGTGGTGCACGAGCTCATCGACGAAGAGATTGTGGAACAGAAGGCGGCCAAGATGAACCTGACCGCAACCCAGGAAGAGGTGGACGCGAAGCTGATCGAGATGAAGGCCCCGTATACCGACGCGCAGTTCGCCGAGCAGTTGCAGGCCTCCGGACGCACGCTGGACGATGTGAAGCACGACCTGCGCCGGTCGCTGACCATCGACAAGCTGCTGAACAAGGAGATCAATTCGAAGGTCACGGTCTCCGACTCCGACGTGACGGACTATTTCAACCAGCACAAGGCCGAGTTCGACCTGATCGAGGCGCAGTATCACTTGGCGGAGATCGTCGTAACCAGCATTCCCTCGCAGCAGCCCGGCAACCTGCAAGGGAGCAAGGCGACGACCGACTCCGAGGCGCGGAAGAAGATCCAGGCGCTCAAGAACCGGCTCGACTCCGGCGAAGACTTCGGCACGATCGCCATGAACTTTTCCGAGGACCCTAACACCGCATCGAGCGGTGGGGACAGAGGATTCGTTCCCGAGAGCCAGTTGCGGTCCGACCCGGAGGTGGGCGCCGCAATCCTGAAGCTGAAGCCCGGCGAGATGACCGACATCATTCCGCTCATCGACCCGCAGAGCAAGAAGCCGGTCGGCTATGCGATCTACAAACTGTTGGAGCGCGAGCCGGCGGGGCAGCGCGAGATCTCCGACCCGGTGGTGCAGCAGCACATCCGCCAACTGCTGCACGATGGGCGGGCGCAACTGCTCAAGAACGCCTACTTCGAGATCCTGCGCGACCAGGCGAAGGTGGAGAACTTCTTTGCGGAAGAGATCTTCAAGAACGACGCGAAGTAGATCGCCGGGCCCCTGCCTGTCAAGCGCCGCCGACTTTCCAGAGTATCTGGCGCAGGATGCCCATCCAGACTGATGTGTTCTCTGCGTCCAGTGCCATGCGGCGCAGCAGACGGCGCAGTTGCGCGGGGCCGCCGTTGGCGGGGTGGCGCCGGATGTACCCGGTCTTTTCCAGGACCTCGCTCAACAATTCGGTGAGGCGTTCCAGATCGGCGGCGGTTGCGGGATTTGGCGGCGCGCAATCAGCCGCTGCCTGGGGGCCGTTGGCGGAGGGCCCTTCCGGGTTGCGCGCGGAGCTTTGCGGACGGGGTCGATCGCGTACCAGCTCGTAGAGGCAGACGGCGACGGCCTGGCCGAGGTTCATCGAAGGATGGCGCACCTCGGCGTACTGCCGCATGGGCACTGTGAGCAGCCAGTTGCAGTGGCTCAGCTCGTCGTTGCTGAGGCCGGTCTTCTCGGAGCCGAAGAGCAGCGCGACGCGGCCCGCGCCGCTGCTGCAATCGTTGCCGCGGCGCAGCTCCGCGCAGATGCGCGGCGCGGCGTCGGACAGGACGAGCAGCTCGTGTTGCAGATCGCGCTCGCCGACGGCGGTGGTCCCCACGACCAGCGTGCAATCGGCGACTGCATCGGCGAGCGTGGGGAAGGCGGCGGAGTCGGCGAGGACATCGGATGCATCGATGGCGGAGCGCGCGCTCTCCAAGGGGACTGGGAAGTCGTTGACCACGCGCAGATGGCGGAGGCCGAAGTCGTGCATGGCCCGCGCCGCGGCACCGATGTTGTTGGGGTTGCGCGCGCGCACCAGAACGACGTACAGTCGGTCGAGTTCAGCTTCTGTCGGCATCGCTTCTATTGTAGGGTTGTGCGCACCCGATGGATGAAGCCAAGCCAGGGCATCTCCGGCGGAAGAGGATGCGGCCAGTTTGTGAACAAGCTGGCCGCATCCTTGCCAATGCAGAAAATACGGGTGCGATGGAGATCGACCCGGTTGCCGATCGAGCTATCGCTGCGCGGCGCGCGGTTGTTTTGCCGCGTTGTGCTTGTCTCGATAGATCGACCGGCTCACATTGTTCTGCCGCCGGTTTATCTGCTGCCGTTGCTGCGGAGTCAACCTTCCATCGTTGGCTGCGCGGTCGGCGGCGACCTGGCGGTTGATGCCGGCCGCGCGTCCCTCGACGTTGCGCGTCTCGCCGGCGGTCATCTGGCCGGAGCGCACGCCCTGCGCAATGCGCTGCTGCTGGTTGTTGGCGCGCTCGCCGACGCGCGACATCGCAGGGTCCTGTGGGTGGCCGCCATTGGCCGAGGCGAGGTTGCCGCGGTCGGCCTGCGCATTCTGCACATGCAGTTGCTGCGAGACCGTCGCGCCATAGTGGGTCTCCTGCGACCACTGCCGTTCCTGCGCGGAGGGACGGGCCTGTATGCCGCCCGCGCCGCCGTTGTAACTGGTGTGGACATTTACGTTCGCGACATGCACATTGTCCACATAGGTGTTATGAACGACGGTGCGGTCCACATTCATCACCGCGGTGTTGTATGCAAAGCGTCCACCCTCCCAGCGCCCTCCCCAGAAGCCCACGCCGCCGTATCCGAAGCCGTAGTTGATGCCGCCATAGAAGCCGACGTGCGGCCCCCAGTATCCGGCGTGCCAGAGGTAGGCGCCGCCGCCCCATCCCCAGTAGCCGGGCGTCCACAGCAGGCCAACCATCGGCGGGCGCACCCACACGCCGGGCACCCAGTAGTAGCCCGCATCGCCATACGCCCAGTAGCCGGGGGTCCACAGAAACCCTTCGCCCGGGCACACCGGTTGGGCATAGACCGGAAGCGCCGGGGGTGCAATGCCCACCGAGATAAACACGCCTGCAAACGATGCCGCGGGCAACAGCGCCAGGGCCATCGCAACAACGGCCTTGCGAATCGTACGCATTGAAACGAGCATTGGCATTCTCCGATCCTAAATTTTGTGCAGCGATAGATGTTGTGCGGCGCCGCGATGCGGCTGCGCGGAAGCGCATCGCGCGGCAGATTGCGATTCTACTGTCTACCCATTCGCCAGCCCCGCGGCGGGCAGGCACGCGAACCGTCAACTTCTGGAACACG
>JAJZDL010000226.1 GCA_021851465.1 Acidobacteriota bacterium | reverse complement strand
CGGCGGGCGGATGCGCATCGAGCAGGACCGCGCGCACATCCTCAGCGGCGTGCGCCACGGCAGGACGATCGGGTCGCCGGTGGCGATGACGATCGCCAATGCGGACTGGAAGAACTGGGAGGAGATACTGCCCGTGGAGGCGGGCGACGCGGCCAAGCACAAGGCGGTCGCCTCGCCGAGGCCGGGACACGCCGACCTGGCCGGGAGCCTGAAGTACGACTTTGCCGACGCGCGTTATGTGCTGGAGCGCTCCAGCGCGCGGGAGACGGCGGCGCGCGTGGCCTGCGGCGCGATGGCGAAGATGCTGCTGCGCGCGCTGCGCGTCGAGGTGGCCAGCCATGTGGTGCGTGTCGGCAAGGCGGAGCTGCGGCGCGCGGCCGAATGGCAGGAGGTTGCCGCTCTCCAGGCGAAGGACGAGGTCTTGCTGAACTGCGTCGATGCCGAGGACGAGCAGAGAATGAAGGCCGAGGTGGATGCGGTGCTGCGCACAGGCGACACGGTCGGCGGCGTCTTCGAGGTGCTCGTGCATGGGCTGCCACCCGGCGTGGGCACGCATGTGAACTGGGACGAGCGGCTGGATGGCCTGCTGGCACAGGCGGTGATGAGCCTGCAGGCGGTCAAGGCCGTTGAGATCGGGCGCGGCGTGGCGGCGGCGGAGTCGCTGGGCAGCGCCGTACACGATGCGATTGGCTATGAAGGCAGCGGCGATGGAAGCGACGGCGACTTTACGCACTTCTCGCGCGAGCGGAACAATGCGGGCGGCATCGAGGGCGGAATCTCAAACGGCGAGGACGTGGTCGTGCGCGGATACCTGAAGCCGATCTCGACGCTGCGGCGGCCGCTCGGCTCGGTGAGTTTTGCCACGCGCGAACCGGTGAAGGCGGCGTATGAACGCAGCGACGTGTGTGTGGTTCCCGCGGCGGGCGTTGCGGCCGAGGCGATGGTCGCGTTGACGGTAGCGCGGCTGACGATCGAAAAGTTCGGCGGAGACTCGCTGGGTGAGATGGAGCGGAACTACAAAGGGTACTGCGAGCAGATTCGGGCGTATTGAAAATAAAAAGTCCTGGGTTATGAGTGAAGACAATCGCAAAGGAAAAGACTGAATACGGGGGTTCTTCGCTGCGTTCAGAATGACGGACGATAATAGTTCAGGCTGACAGACGATCAATGTGGCTGAAATGTTTTTGTGAAGCGGATTCGCTCCAGTGGCGAAGAGCAGAGGGCAAGCGACGGTTTCAGGAAAGATGATGGCTACGGTAGCGTTGAAGATCCACGAGGTGGTGAAGTACCCGGACCCGGTGCTGGCGCGGCCGGGGGCCCCGGTAACGGTCTTCGACCGGGCGTTGCGGACGCTGGTGGCGGAGATGTTCGAGAGCATGTATGCGGCGCAGGGGATCGGGCTGGCCGCGCCGCAGATCGGCCTTTCGCAGCGGCTCACGGTGATCGACACAAGTTTCAAAAAGGAGCCGAAGGACAAGCTGGTGCTGGTCAACCCGGAGGTGATCGCGCGCCGCGGCACGCAGTTGGAAGAAGAGGGGTGCCTGAGCCTGCCGGAGATCCGCGAGAAGGTGAAGCGAGACGCGTGGGTGAAGGTGCGTGCGCAGAACGAGTGCGGCGAGTGGTTCGAGGTGGAGGGCGAGGAACTTCTTGCGCGCGCGATGCTGCATGAGATCGACCACCTGAACGGCATTCTCTTCATAGACCGCATCAGCCGGCTGAAGCGCGAGCTGGTGCTGCGCAAGATCAAAAAAATGCAGAAGCTCGGCGAGTGGTAGAAGGCAGTCATGCGTGCGAGTGGTGGGTGGTGGTTCGATGAGGCTGGTCTTTTGTGGAACGCCTGAGTTTGCAGTAGGGACACTGGAGGCGGTGGTCCACGCGGGGCACGAGGTTGCTCTGGTGGTGACGCAGCCGGACCGCGCGGCGGGGCGCGCGATGCAGATGCACGCTCCGCCGGTGAAGCAGGCCGCGCTGGCGCATGGCATTGCGGTGGTGCAGCCGGAGGCGATCAAAAACAATGCGGAGCTTCGCGCGCAGTTGGAGCGGGTGCGGGCGGATGCAATTCTCGTCGTGGCGTATGGACGGATTGTTCCGCCGTGGATGCTGGCGCTGCCTCCGCTGGGATGCATCAATCTGCATGGGTCGTTGCTGCCAAAGTATCGCGGCGCCGCGCCGATCCAGTGGGCGGTGGCGAATGGAGATGCGCTGACGGGCGTGACCACGATGCGCCTCGACGAGGGGCTGGACACTGGCCTGACGCTGCTGGCTGAAGCCGCGTCGATTGCGCCCGAGGCGACCGCGCTGGACATGTTTGAGAGCCTCGCCGGGATTGGAGCGCGATTGATGGTGAAGACGCTGCACGGGCTGGAGTGCGGAACGATTGCGCCCGTCGAACAGGACCATGCGCAGGCGACACAGGCGCCGATCCTGACGCGCGAGGATGGAGCGATCGACTTTGCGCGGACCGCGCGGCAGATATACGATCGCTGGCGCGGATTCCAGCCCTGGCCGGGGGCGCACACGCGGCTGCGCGGAAAGAATTTGATTGTGCATCGAATGCGCCTGGGGCGCACAGACGCGATTGAAGCAGGCGTACTGCGCGTGGCGGGCGGCGAGATGGCGGTGGGCTGCGGCGGAGGCGGCTCTGTCGTCTTCGACGAGGTGCAGATGGAAGGGAAGAAGCGGATGAACGCGGAGGAGTTTCTGCGCGGCTTTCAGGTGCGCAGCGGCGAGAGGCTGGGCGAGTGAGCGGTGCAAGGCGCAACCCGCTGCGTTCGTCCATGAAGAGAAGTGGGGCGCAGGCGCGGCCTGCATCGGCGGGGCCGACGGCTGCTGCCGCGGCGGCGATTGCAAAGATCAGTCCGGCGCGCACGGCGGCCTTCGAGGTTCTCACGCTAGTCGGCGCGGCCAAGGGGCACAGCGACGATCTGCTGTGTGGAACCGGTCCCGGTGCGCGGACTGCGGCTCTCTCGCCCGAAGACCGCAACCTGGCGACGGCGCTGGTGATGGGCGTGCTGCGTTGGCAGATCGCGCTGGACGCGCGAGTGGCAAAGCTGCTGGCGCGCCCTGAGCAGAGGCTGGCGGAGCCGGTGGCGCTGGCGCTGCGCATGGGCGCCTTCCAGTTGCTGCACATGGACCGGGTTCCCGCTCATGCGGTGTTGAACGAGAGCGTCGAGTTGTGTCGCGCGGCGGGGCATCCACATGCTGTTGGGATGGTGAACGCGGTCCTGCGCAAGCTGGCCGCGGCGCAGAGGCCCGGTACGCGCATCTTCGAGTCGCCGGCGGCGTTTGCGGAGCGGCTTGGGCATCCGCTGTGGCTGGTGGAGCGCTGGGGGGCGGCGTATGGGCGCGAGGCGGCACTGGCCATCTGCCAGTACGGGCAGCAGGAGCCTGCTTCGGGAGGATTGTTTGTCGAGCCGGATGGCGCGGCGGCCACTGCGCGAGCGGGTGCGACATCGGCGCCTGAAGATGCACCGCGGATGGACGATGGATCGCGATTGGTGGCGGAGCTTGCGGCGGCTGCGCTGCCGCCGGTCGATGGGCGCGCCGCGCGTGTGTGGGACTGCTGCGCCGCACCGGGGGGAAAGACGCTGCTGCTGGCACAGCGGCTGATCGGCGCGGAGATCCTGGCGACGGACGTGAGCGCGCGGCGGATGGCGCAGACGGAGGCGCGATTGCGCCGGTATGCGTATGCGCAGCGTGTGCGCTGCGAGGTGCTGGATGCTTCGGTTGTGGGCCAAGCGACGGCGGCCGAGTCGCAGTTCGATCTCATCCTCTGCGATGTGCCGTGCAGCGGGACGGGGACCCTGGCCCGCAACCCGGAGATACGGCACCGTCTGCGCGTGGAGGACCTGGCGCGGCAGGCGGCGCGACAGCGCGCGATCCTGCACGGAGCGCTGGAGCGGCTGGCACCGGGCGGACGGCTGGTCTACTCCACCTGCTCGCTGGAGCCGGAAGAGAACGAACAGGTGGTGGAGGCGGTGGCGCGCACGGTTGCACTGCGGCGGGTTCCGGTTGGGCCGCTGTTAGCGCGACTGGCAGAGGCCGGCGTGCTACAGCAGGATGTCGCTGCCGGACTGGCCGGCTCGGCCGTGCG
>JAJZDL010000225.1 GCA_021851465.1 Acidobacteriota bacterium | reverse complement strand
CTCCATCTCCCGCACCAGCTTTACCTGGGGCATTCCGGTACCGGGCAATGAGAAGCATGTCGTCTACGTCTGGCTGGACGCGCTGGCCAACTACATTACGGCCATTGGATACGGGGCTGAAGACCGTGTCGATCTGACGACGGAGCAGAAGCAAGAAGAACAGGCAAAGTTCGCGCGCTACTGGCCCGCCGACGTGCATCTGGTGGGCAAGGAGATCACGCGCTTCCACTGCGTCTACTGGCCTGCATTTCTGCTGGCGCTGAACCCGAAGCTCAAGCACGGCGCGGGCGAGCCGATGCCGCGGATCGCACCCGCCGAACACGCGGAGTGGGCTTCGCAGTGGCTGCCGAAGTCCGTCGTGGCCAACGGATGGCTGTTGTTTGAAGAGTCGAAGATGTCGAAGTCGCGTGGGAATGTCGTCCGCACGGAGACGATCCTCGATGCGTTTGGCGAAGAGGTCTACGCGAAGCAGTTCCCCGACTCGACGAAGGCGGAGCGGGATTTGTTTGCTGCCGATGTTCTCCGCTACTTTCTGCTGCGCGAGATCCCGTTCGGGCAGGACGGGACGTTTAGCTTCGACGCTCTGATTACGCGGTACAACGCCGACCTGGCCAACGGCTACGGCAACCTCGTCAGCCGTACGCTAACCATGATCTACAAATACTTCGACGGTCAAATTCCAGATAGCCGCGAGCTACGCCGTGTTGTCGTTTGCAGTTCCGCAGAGGAACTCCTTGGCGTTGTTGAAGAGTGCGCTGAAGCGTACGACTTCTCGAAGTTGATCGGCAATGTTCAAACTCAAGTTGCAATAACAGACATTGACATAACAGCTAGTGCTCCCTGGAAGATCAATCTTGATGTGCCGACAGAGACCACAGAATCTCATCAGGCTGCCGTCCTGTACCCTGCCGTAGAATCGATCCGCATCATCACTGCCCTGCTCTATCCCGTGATGCCTTTCGCCACGGCCTCCGTCTGGCGGCAGCTTGGGCTGGGCGAGATTGATGAGGCCGCGCGCAACGGCGAACTCAAAGACCTGAAGTGGGGCGGCCTCAAACCCGGCACGAAGCTCGGCCCGCTCGGCCCCATCTTTCCCCGCGCAGACAAAGGACTCGCCCAGATCATGACTGACATGGAATCTCAGAACAATCCTCCGAAGCCTACAGATGGTGAGCCCGCTCCGCCTAAGCACGACCCGACTGGCAGTACAACAAAATACGGGGATTCTTCGCCTTCGGCTCAGAATGACAAGCTGCCGGTTGCGTCCGAGAGCTCAAAACCGACATCGGAGAACTCCCCCACCATCACCATCGACGACTTCGCCAAGGTCGATCTTCGCGTGGCGCAGATTGTGGTTGCGGAGCGGATTCCGAAGGCGGACAAGCTGCTGCGGCTGGAGGTCGATCTGGGCTATGAGAAGCGGCAGATTCTGGCCGGCATCGCCGAGCACTACGCGCCGGAGGATTTGATTGGGCGCAAGGTGGTGATTGTGGCGAACCTGGCGCCGCGCAAGATGCGCGGGCTGGAGTCGCAGGGGATGCTGGTCGCCGCCAGCCTGGGCGACCATGGACGCCCGTCGCTGGCAGGGTTCCTGGAGGCAGTGGAGCTGGGCGCACGCCTGCGATGACGCGCCGAGGCACGCCTTGCCATCGCCTGTCACCCGGCAGGGCGCGGGTTATGAAGGACCTGCTACCCCAGACCGGCCGGCAGACGCACTGTTTTTTGCGGTTGGGGCCTAACGAGTTGGGCTGAAGAGAGTCTTACAGATATACGGGAGTGCTATCGATATGGCTACGCCAGTTGCAGTGCCGCTCAGCGTGGGCGATATGGGGTTGAGCGAGGTGGAGCGCGCGCAGGCGCTGGCGCGGCGCTACCACGCGGCGTTCGTCGACCTGAAGAACTTCAAGATCCAGCACGACCTCTTCAAGAGCGTGCCGGTGGACCTGATGTTCCGCTACAACTTCGTTCCGCTGGAGCAGCTTGAGGGGCGGTTGGCGATTGCCGTGGCCGACCCATCGAGGCTGATGATGCTGGATGAGATCTCCGGCCTGCTGGGGCAGCGGCTGGTGACGCGCGTCGCCACCATCTCGCAGATCAACGACCTGCTGAAGAAGACCGAGCAGTCGCAGCGCGTGCTGGACGAGGCAAGCGAGGGCCTGGCCTTCGACGTGCTGAGCGGCGACGAGAACTCGGAGGAGAACATCTCCATCGAGCGGCTGACCGGCGAGGACGACATCTCGCCGATCATTCGCCTGGTGGACACTACAATTTTCACTGCGCTGGAGCGGCGCGCCTCGGACATTCACCTGGAGACCTGCGACGACTGCCTTCTGGTGAAGTACCGCATCGACGGCGTGCTGCAACAGGCCATGGCGCCGATCGCGCGCGAGCACCACCAGACGATCCTGTCGCGCATTAAGGTGATGAGCGAGCTGGACATCGCCGAGCGGCGCGTGCCCCAGGACGGGCGCTTCCGCGTGCGCTACAAGGGGCGGCTGATCGACTTCCGCGTCTCCATCATGCCTACGGTGCATGGCGAAAATGCCGTGCTGCGCGTGCTGGATAAAGAGTCGATGTCGGAGAAGTTCAAGAAGCTCTCGCTGGATGTCGTCGGCTTTGCAGCCGACGACCTGGCGCGCTTCCGCCGCTACATCAAGGAGCCGTACGGCATGGTCCTGGTGACGGGGCCGACCGGATCGGGCAAGACGACGACGCTCTACGCCGCGCTGAACGAGATCAAGAGCGAGGAAGACAAGATCATCACCATCGAGGACCCGGTGGAGTACCAGATTCGCGGCATCACGCAGATCCCGGTCAATGAAAAGAAGGGGCTCACCTTTGCTCGCGGACTGCGCTCCATCCTGCGCCACGATCCGGACAAGATCCTGGTCGGCGAGATCCGCGATGCCGAGACGGCGCAGATCGCCATCAACTCCGCGCTCACCGGACACCTTGTCTTCACCACAGTCCACGCCAACAACGTCGTAGATGTGCTGGGGCGCTTCCTGAACATGGGCGTCGAGCCGTACAACTTCGTCTCCGCGCTCAACTGCATCCTCGCGCAGCGGTTGGTGCGCACGGTCTGCGATTTCTGCGTGCGCGACGTGCAGTATACCGACGAGGAGCTGATTGCGTGCGGCCTCCGACCGGAGGAGTGGCGCGGCTTCAACTTCCGCGAGGGGCCGGGCTGCATGGAGTGCGCGGGGACTGGCTTTCGTGGACGCTCCGCGATCCATGAGTTGCTGGAGTTGGACGACGAGATCCGCGAGATGCTGCTGGCCAAAAAACCAGGCAGCGAGATCCGCAAAAAAGCCAAGGAGAAGGGCATGCACTTCCTGCGCGACTCGGCCATCGAGCGCGTGCGCGAGGGCATCACCACGCTGAAGGAGATCAACAAGGTCACCTTCATCGAAGCGGGACGTTAGAGCGGTCATGAGTTGTGGGCAGTGCGTCAACGACGCGATCCTTAGTGCGGTTTAAGAAAGAACGGTTAGTCTGACTCAATGAATTTTTTACCGAGATCGATGGGAACGCGGCCGCGGCTGGCCTGCGAGGTGTGCGCGGAAGGGGTCGTGGCTGCGCGCGCGGAGGACGCCTCCGCCGTGCTCTCGGCGATCTCTCGTGTGGAACTGGCGGAAGAGGTTGCGGTGCCGCGGCTTCATGCGGTCGATGCCGCCAGTGCCGCCGACAACTCGATCGCAACAGTCGCATCGAGCGGGGTGGGCGGCAGCGCGGAGGGCCGCGCAGCATTGGTGGACGCTGTGCGCAAGGCGCTTGAAGCAGTCTGCGTGCGCTCGCGCGAGGTGACGCTGATTGTGCCGGACGCATCGCTGCGAGTGCTTCTGCTGGACTTCGACGAGCTGCCCGCCAAACACTCCGAGGCGCTGCCCGTCGTGCGCTTTCGGCTGAAGAAGCTGCTTCCGTTCGACGCCGACGACGCCGCCGTGAGCTACCAGGTGATGGCCACATCCAAAAGCAACCTGCAAGTGCTGGCGGTTGCGATGCCGCGCGCGTTGCTGGCCGACTATGAGAGCGTGGTGCGCGAGGCGGGCTTCGAGCCGGGCGCCGTCCTGCCGAGTACGCTGGCCGCGCTGGCCGGGCTGGA
>JAJZDL010000224.1 GCA_021851465.1 Acidobacteriota bacterium | reverse complement strand
TCTGACTGAAAATGCTGGATACTCGAATCACGGCGACGGTGATCCTCCTCTGGGTTTATGTCTCTCAACACAAACCGTAGCAGGGCTCTACCGCCGCCGCTCAAACGCTAATTTGGACAAGAGTGCTTCGAATACTGCATCGAGAATTCCTCTGACGTTCTCAATAACGACTGCTCGTGGCTGAACCTGACGAATTATGCGCAGCGCTGCGGGGAAGAGATTCCGCTCGTCATCTGCGCCTAATTGTTTACCCGCCTTTGAGAAAGGCGGACAGGGTAGTCCGGCTGCAATTACATCAACACCGCTGTATGTCCGCGCGTCAAAATCGTTAAGATCATCTTGGATGACATTCCATCCTGGCCTGTTATAACGCAGCGTCTTGCACGCGTGGCTGTCGAGTTCAACAAGACCCACATGATCGTAGCCCGCGTCTTCAAATCCAAGAGCTTGCCCACCGGCGCCAGCACAAAGCTCGATGATCGTTATCTTTTTCATCTTTCCCCTTTATATTCGTTTTCGGCTCGTGGAAAACTAGACTTTATATCGAATTAGTTCAGTCGGCACCAAAATGGAAACGGCCCTGTCGCCATACGCTCAGGAGTGCACTACACTCGGCTGATGGGTGTTGAGCGCGAAGCGAACGCTATGGAAACGAACCCGGACGAGCAACCCTCCGGCGGCCTGGTCCGCCGCGTGGTCGCCTTCGATGTAGGCGACCGGCGGATCGGCGTCGCGGTGTCGGACCCCTTGGGCTTCACCGCGCAGCCGCTGTTCACGCTGCATCGGACTGGCGGGAAGGGTGGCCACCGCGCGGAGATGAAGTCCGTCGCGCGAGTGCTGCGCAAGCACTCGGTAGCGGAGGCGGTGGTGGGCAATCCGCTCTACATGTCCGGCGACCAGAGCCCGCAGGCGGCCAAGGCGCAGGCCTTCGCTGAAGAGTTGCGCGCGGAGTTCGGCCTCGTCGTGCATCTGTGGGACGAGCGGCTGACCACGACAGAGGCGCACCGGCATCTCGACGCAGGCGGCCACGCGGCGGGCCACGAGCGCAGGCAGATCATCGACCAGGTGGCGGCGGTGCTGGTCCTGCAATCGTTTCTGGACGCGCGGGCGAACCAGGCCGCCCGGTCCGCCGCAGCCGCTGGCCCGGAGTGATCCGTACCCCTTGACTGAAAGTTGCGGCAAGTAACGCACGCCGCAAAGATGGGTCACACACTTTGGCCCAACTATAGGCGGTCTGAGGCCCGGAGTGCCTCGGCATTGGCCAATCTTCAGCTATGGGTGGCGACGCGGAGGTGCAGGTCGCGCAACTGGAGGTCGCTCACCGGAGTCGGCGCGTCCACCATCAGGTCGATGGCCTTCGCCGTCTTGGGGAAGGCGATCACCTCGCGCAGACTGGTCGCACCCGCCAGAATCATCACAATACGATCCAGGCCCAGCGCAATGCCGCCGTGCGGGGGCGTGCCATACTCCAGCGCGTCGAGAAAGAACCCAAAACGTTCGTGGGCTTCTGCGTCTGACATTCCCAAGGATCGGAAGATCTCCGCCTGCACATCCTGACGATGGATGCGGATCGACCCCGATCCAAGCTCCGTGCCGTTCAGCACAATGTCGTAGGCCAGCGCGCGCACCGCGCCCTTGTCGTTGGCGAGCCGCCCGGCCTGGATGTCGTCCTCGTGCGGAGAGGTAAAGGGATGGTGCGCGGCGTCCCATGTCTTCGCCTCCTCGTTCCACTCGTACATGGGGAAGTCTGTGACCCACGCGAACTTAAAGTCTGCGGCGGCATATCTCCCATTCTCGCCGCTCGGCTCGAAGCACTTGTGCTTGTCGGCGAACTTCGCGCCAAGCTGCAACCGCAGCGCGCCGACGCGCTTCCATATCCACTGCGGATCGTAGTTCCACATCGCGGGCGTGCCCAGCTTGGGCGTAACGACGGTGATCAGATCGTCGGAACTGAGCGCATCCACGCCCAACCCCTTGGCCAGCGCGGTGGAGATTGCATCGGCCAGCGGCGCGAACTCTGCATTGGTGCGCAACCGCACGACGTCCAGCAGATCCAGGCCGCAGTCGCCGAAGCCCGTGCGAACCTCGCTCAATAGCTTCTTGCGCTCGGTCCCGCTCAGCTCGCCGGCACCTGGAATGACGAAGCCAAGGATGGGCAGCTCCTGTTCAATCTTCAGCGTAGTGCGCAGTTCCGACGGAAGCAACTCGCTGAGCGAGACCATCTTCGGCAGGCGCATGTCCGGCTTGTCGATGCCGTAGTTCTTGATCGCATCGTCGTACGTCATGCGGACGAACGGCGTCGTCAGTTGAATCTCCGCCGCCGCAAACGCCGCGGTCAGGAATCCCTCGACCACGCGGAAGATGGTGTCCATCTGAGGAAAGCTCATCTCCAGGTCGATCTGCGTGAACTCCGGCTGGCGGTCGGCGCGCAGGTCCTCGTCGCGGAAGCAGCGCGCTATCTGAAAGTATTTGTCGAACCCGGAGATCATCAGAATCTGCTTGAAGATCTGCGGCGACTGCGGCAGAGCGTAAAAAGTACCTGCATGGACGCGGCTCGGCACCAGGTAATCGCGCGCTCCCTCCGGCGTCGAGCGCGTCATGAACGGAGTCTCGATCTCCAGAAACCCCTCGGCGACAAGGTAGTTGCGGATGGCCATGGCGACGCGGCTGCGCAGGGCAAAGTTGTGCTGCATCTCCGTCCGCCGCAGGTCGAGGTAGCGATACTTCAGGCGCACCTCTTCATTGGCGATGGCGTCTTCCGCAGGCGAAAACGGCGGCGTCTTTGCTTCGTTCAGCAGCAACAGCTCGCTGGCCACAACCTCGATCTCACCGGTCGGCATGTTGGGGTTCTCCAGGCCAGCCTCGCGCCGACGCACCCGACCCTTCACCGCGACGACGTACTCCGAGCGCGCGGCCTCCGCCTTGGCGTGGGCTTCTGGAGCCTTCTCGTGGTCGAGCACAACCTGCGCAATGCCCGTGCGGTCGCGCACGTCGAGGAAGATCAGGTTGCCGTGGTCGCGCCGCCGGTTCACCCAGCCCATCAGCACAACATCCCGCCCCGCGTCTTCTGCGCGAAGCTCGCCACACATCCCGGTCCGTTGCAAACTGCCTAAAAAGTCTAAAGTCACAATGTTCCTATTGTACGAAGTTGCGCGTTGGCGTTCCTGTCAACTCTGCATTTTCCTGGTTGCGTTTTGGTTGGCTGTTTCACGATCTTCTCGCGCGACTTCCTCTCGCTTTTCCGCGATGCATCGATCGCTCTCATAAGCGGTCTGGCCCGCGCGTTTCCAATCTTCTCTTGCCAACCGCTCAATTTGTATAACATGAATCAAATCCTGCTTGAACGACTTCCACTGGAAGGCATCTTTGAAGGTCTTTACGGTAAGGATGCCTGATTTCACTTCGTCCTCGCCGAGGATGACGATGTGCCGCGCGGCCTTGTCCGCGGCCTCGAAGGACTTCTTCAGGCGGAAGCTGCCGTCGCCGACCTCAACCGAAATCCCGCTGCGTCGCAACTCCCGCGCCAGCGCAAGAGCCGCTGCGTTGCGTTCCACGCCCATCGGTGCGATGTAGGCGTCGAGCTTCTTCTCGCCTGCCGCGTTGCCAGCCACCTCCGCCTGCGCTTGCAGCGTGAGAAGCAGCCGGTCTTCGCCAATAGCAAATCCAATTCCCGGAGCCTTCGGTCCGCCCAGCATCTCGCTCAGCCCGTCGTAGCGCCCCCCACCGAGCAGGGCGTTCTGCGTACCCAGACCAGAGCCGTCCGGCACGGTAAACTCGAAGGTCGTCCGCGTGTAGTAGTCCAGCCCGCGCACCAGCCGCGGGTTCACCGTATACGGCACGCCGCAGGCGTCTAGCGCCACCCGCACCGCATCGAAGTGCTCGCGGCTGGCCTCATCGAGGAAGTCGGCGATCTTCGGCAGCCCGTCGATGATCTCCTGGTCGGCGGCTTCCTTCGAGTCCAGCACGCGCAGGGGATTGGTCTCGGCGCGCCGCCGGTTGTCCTCGCACATCCGGTGCTTGATGGGCGCGAGCGCCTCGCGCAGCGCAGCGACGTAGCGTGGCCGGTCGGTCGCCGAACCGACCGAGTTAATCTCCAGCCGCCAGC
>JAJZDL010000223.1 GCA_021851465.1 Acidobacteriota bacterium | reverse complement strand
CGAACCGAGCGCAATGCGGCAGGCGGACAAGGATCCGCTCGCGAAGGCCGGCCTTCGGTCTTCGCCTATGCCTCGGGGGAGGGATCCGAGGCCGGCCCCGTCGAGAGACCCACGTTGTTGCCGTTCAGGCGCACTTCGCTGTCAGGCAGCGTGATGCGCAGAGACTTGAGGAAGTTGAGGTCGTGGCGCGTAAACGGCCCGACTGCATCGGCTCCCGCACTCTCCGTGGTCTCGCCCGCTTCGTCGTCGGCTTCCACCTGGTTCAGGCCGATGGTGGCCTCCAGCATCAGCAGTACGTCGAAGCCCTGGTCGCGGATGTTCTTGACCACGCCCGCGATGTTTTCCGACTCGGAGACAGATTCGTGGATCGCCTCGCCCAGCTTCTGGATCAGGTTTTTCACTTGTTGGTTCAATGCCGCCTCCGCGCTGCCCTGGGATTTAACTCCAGCCTGCCTGACTCCTGCCTGCGATTCGGCCGCATCGGGTATTCCCAGCGCTCGAAGCATCTTTCTGAATCAAGATGCGCCAGACCGGCGGGAACGGCATTGCGGGTCGTTCTCTCCCACTCTTCCATCTAGAATACGCTGCGTGGAAACCCGCCGCAATGCCATTTATGGCCGGGACTTTCTCTCCCCGCCCTCCGCTCCACGCAGCCTTCACTCATCGGGTCTATTCGCTGCGCCAAATCCACGCGGCACAACTAACGCGGCCTGGAGCACTCCCGCGCGGGTTGCGCCGCCAGTTCGTTTAGATACGTCTCCAAATAGCTGTAGCCTGTCTTCGGGTCGATCGTCTGCCCGGCAGTAGGATTGTGCGGGGCGAGATGGTGCTTCCTCGCCCAGACAGTGGGGATTCCGTCGCCATCGTTGTCGGGCGCGGCCTTGGCCTCTACCTGCGGCGGAAGCCCGCCCACCTCGCTCTCGTCTGCGATCAGCTTTCCCTGCGTCCCGTAGCTGAGCAACTCGCCGACCAGTCGCGTATCGACGGAGTCGCGGCAGAGCGTGTCTCCCGCCTGGCGCGCGACCTCGCCAACGACCGTTTCGGCCGGGTCGATATGTACTGTGACATCTCGATTGGCGAAGGGCTTCGGTTCGACGGTTGCCTTCACCGCTTCAAAGTCGGCTTGCGTCACGGGCCGTCCGTCCAGTGTGCCGTTGCGGTTGGCGTCGTAGAAATTCCCCGCCTGATAGGTGTGGTCGGTCTTGGCAAACTCGCCGATGAACGACGCAGATGAGTCCGGCCCCGCAATAAAGTAGTTGCCGATCAGGTCGGCGTAGCGATCCGTCGCGCTATGCCCGCCCACATATCCATCCACGCCCCAGTTGTAGACCACGTTGTCGATGTACTGGATATGTCCTTTCCCCTTGGGATTGCGGCTCTTGTTGTCGATCCACAGGTTGTGGCTGAAGGTGGTGTAGTCGCTCTCGCACAGGCATCCAAAGCGCTGCGGAACGATGCCCTCGCCGACGATTGAGTTCTGCAGCGTGCTGTAGCTGTTCCCCTCGGCCTGGATATTGTCCCAGCGTCCCCACTCGATGGAGAGGTGGTCGAGCATGACATGGCTGGCGTCGCCCAGTTGCAACGAGCTGGAACCGGACGGCTCGGCGATGCCGCCGCGAAAACGCATGTAACGAATGATGATGTTGCTGCTGCCCATCATCGTGACCTTGGCGTCGGCCACGGTGATGCCATCGCCCGGTGCGCTCTGGCCCGCCAGCGTCAGGTCGCTGGCCAGTGTCATCGTGCTCTTCAGATGGACCACTCCACTTATCTTGAAGACGATCGTCGCACCGGAGTGGCGAGCAGCCTCGCGCAAGGAGCCGGGGCCATCGTCGGCCAGCGTGGTGACGGCAACCACCGGCTTGCCGCGACCGCCAGTGGCCGTCGCTCCGTAGCCCTCCGCTCCCGGAAATGCAAGCATCGGAACATGCCGCATCGGCTGGCTCTGCGGCGGCCCTGCTTGCGGCGCCTGCGCGCGCACAGTGGAAGGCGCGATTGCAAGCAGCAGAGCCATTCCAAGGGCAGCACAGCCCAATCGTGCACAGTGGCCATGTATCCGATGTAAGTACGACCGATGCTGGTACAGCGATGCTCGATGTTCATACGACAATACCGCAGCGTTCACGCGCACACTCCGTTCTCTGCCAGCCATGAAATTGCTTCACTGCTCACGAGAATCGAGTGTACTAGACGCTGCCGTGGCCATTGCGGCGGGCACCTTCAAATTTGACGGCGGCGATCGCCGCCGGACTCTGCCGCATACTCAACCCAGCCTGAATCAAGCAACGCTCTTCCAGACTCAAATGCACATACCCTTTACCCATAGCGCAACCTTCTCCTCTCAGAGACATGTTGCACTTGACCCTTGAACCCGACGACCCCCGCATTTCGCCTTTGCCGTTGCCTTTGCCCTTGCCTTTGCCTTTGCCTTTGCCTGTTCTCGCTTGTCATTCTGAGCGCCGCGAAGAATCCCCGCATTTCGCCTTCGCTTTTGCCTTTGCTTTTGCCTTCGCCTTTGTCTTTGCTTTCGTCTTTGTCTTTGCCTTCCCCCAAAAATCCCAGCAAACTCCCCTGTCAAGCCCCCGCGCGCCCCAAAAATCCTCTAACCGCCTTCCCATCAACCACTTCCGCCAGAAAATACTTGGCATAGTAGTTTCCCTCCGCTTGGTAAAATAGAACTATCGATCGAAGTCATCGGATCGGCTGCGGACAGAGTTCTCAGCGGGGCTGGTGGCGGAGAGCAGGCAGCCAGCGCACCCGGCTAGCAGGATCGGCCGGCGCGGCGGAAGTTCCATCGACACCCGCCCAGCCACGGCCCGCAAGCCTCTTCGCCCCGACGCCTCGCCCTGTGTCGCCTCTGCGACCAACCGCAATGCTATGACTCTCTTAGCACCATAAGCGGCCTGCGAACACGGCCCCGGCGCGCCCGTATTTGCATCAACAAGCCAAACAGACACCAGTGTCCTGAGTTGTCCTAAGTTGTCCTGAGTCTAAAGTTCTTTTACAAAATCGGGCGACGGAGCCCAGTCTCCTAAGTCCTTGCTTCACAGCACAAAACCAAGGGCACAAAACCAAAGGCCAAAACCAAGGATCAACGGCAAGGGCAACCGGTAAGGGCGGGCAATCAGCAAAGGCAATCGGCAAGGGCCAAAGGCCCGCTGTATACCAGCCTGGGGCGCAGCCCCAGACTACATTGCACCACCAAGCAGAGGGCTGAAAGCCCGACCTATACGAACTTCAGACTCAGAACACCAGCATCAATTTGCACCGAATCGACGCTAGCGTATTAAAACAGCCCGAATCATGCCCCATAAGTACAACAGAGTCTAATGTTTAGCCGTAAGTCCAATGGAATCTAATTTTTGCGGACACATGCCACCCGCAATCGCATGAAGCGAATCAACTTACGCCCAAATACCCCCCAGGGGGGGAGGGGGGGGTACCACCAGGGGTAACCAACCAGTTAATCCACAAACGCCAAGCGCCAGCTCGATGAACCAATCGTCAGTCCATATCTCATACTGCGGAACGATACTTCTCACAGCCCCTTACAATATCCGCATGGATGGCACGCGCATCGACAAGTGGCTCTGGACGGCGCGCTTCTTCAAGACGCGCGAGCTGGCGTCGAAGGCCTGCGAGATGGGTCGAATTGAGTCCAACGGCGTACGCGCCAAGCCCGCGCACGAGGTGCGCGTCGGCGATGGGCTGCGGATCAAGAACGAGGGCGGCGATTGGGAGGTCGCGGTCCTCGCGCTGAGCCAGCAGCGCGGCCCGTCCGCCATCGCGCAGACGCTCTATCGCGAGACGGGAGCCAGTATCGAGCTGCGCCGCAAAGCCGCCGAAGAGCGTCGTCTGCTCGGCCCAATCGCTGGCGCACAGCCTTCTGGCAGGCCAACAAAACGCGATCGCCGCCTGATTCACAGCTTTAGCGGCAAGCGTTGAAAAGCGGCAGCGGATTCCTTCGCTGGGTTGCGGAATGACAGAGCGAGCGCGCTGCTGAATAACAAGCCAAGGCGATTATCGCCCAGGGCCGACGCATATAAATTGCTATATGCGTGATGGATGTAGATGGGCGACAAGGGGATATGAAAAATCCCCTGAAGTATTTTGCCGAGTTGCGCGATCCGCGGGTTGAGCG
>JAJZDL010000222.1 GCA_021851465.1 Acidobacteriota bacterium | reverse complement strand
GAAGAACGAGACGCCTCGCTCAAGCCATGGACCGATTACTACAACCTGCAAAGACCCCATGGTAGCCTCAACTACAGGCCACCCATCAGCCGCTCCGACAGCGGAACAACGTCTTGATCATCTACAGGCACCCGGCAAGGATCATCGAGTAGGGTGTCCTACGTTTCAAATATTTTGTCGACACGCTTCGCTGTGCTCAAGTCGGTGAGTAGCTGTTCCCTGGTCGGTGGCTTACCTTCGCGTAGCGAGGTCAGCACATCGTCCCATAACGTGTGGTGTAGAGTCGGATTCTGCATAGCAAAACCTCGTTTACCGCGCAGAAACGGATACACAAGCCAAGTAATCTCTGCGTTGTCTTCGGCGACGACAGGCATTTTAGGCATTTCCGCGAAGAATGCAGCATCCACAGCAACAAAGAATCGCTTTCCCCATCTGCGGAAGACCGGAACCTTGAGCGACAACTGAGGTATGAGCCGCTTCTGTGCTGAGGATCGGAAGTCTGGCCTTCTTCGGCCCTTGTCCGTTAAGGTTCCCGCTTCTAGGTACATATCGAACGGAAGCCGGGTGCTGTCGCCTGAAATATACACAGCCTGAACTTCGAGCGCAGCGAAGTCGGTCGGCTCATTATCTTCATTCAGCACTGCTACGATATAGTCGATTTTGCCTATTTTTCGACGATGGTCTGGCAACTCCAAGAGCCTGAACTCTGGGTAAGCTCGGATTCTCTTACCTGCTCCAAACGCAGCCCTTCCTGCATCGGCAAAGATGCGACCGTCCTCTCTAAAACGCGAGGGACACACGACGGTGGCCAACTTTCCATCCGAATATGAGCATATGCCGAGGGGCTTCGTCCTGCTTTGCTTTGTGCAAGCCGATCCCAGAAAGGGACACCAAGGTTTTGTTCGGTTGCTTTTCGACAGGGGAATGGCGGTATCATGACCAAAGACTTCGGCTATTTGGAGCAATGCCATGGGAACGATCCTCGGTGAATTCTGCGTTGCGGTGCCTTCGCCGATTGTAAACGTAGCCACGGTTCGTCACCTGTCCCCCTTCCGTTATCCCGGAGGTAAAACCTGGCTTGTGCCCAGAGTGTTGGCGTACCTTCGGGCGTTGCCAGAATCGCCATTCATATTTGTCGATCCATTTCTGGGGGGTGGCAGTATACCCCTTGCAGCGCTCATGGAAGGCTGTGTCAGTCGAGCGGTCCTAACTGAAATTGATCCTGATGTTTCCTCTGTTTGGCGCGCTATCTTTTCACCAGACTATAAAAAACTGTGCTCGCGGATCCTCAGTTTCAAGGTTAGCCGCGATAGCGTTTTGGAGCTTCTTTCTCATAAACCAAAAAGTGCGCTTGACCGAGCATTCCAGACCATCGTAAAAAACAGAACGTTTCGCGGCGGCATTATGGCGAACGGGGCCAGCCTCGTACGGATTGGAGAGAATGGTCGTGGTGTTGCGTCGCGATGGTACCCAGAAACACTCGCAAAGCGCATCAACTTGCTTCATGACCTGTCCGACAGGGTCACATTTGTGGAGGGAGACGGTCACAGTATGCTCCGCAAGTATGCTGACAACCAAGAAGCCTTTATATTTGTTGATCCGCCATATACTGCTGGCTCTGGCAAACGCGCTGGCAACCGACTTTACGAACATAGCGTTGTAGATCACGACAGTATCTTTTCAACTCTTGCAAACGGATCTGCAAACTTCATGATGACGTATGACGACGATCTGGAAGTATTGAAGCTCGCCAAACGCAAGGGGTTTCTCTTGGAATATGTGGGCATGAAGAATACACATCATTGCGAGATGCATGAATTGTTGATTACGCGAGCTTGAAGGTGACCACCTACGGGGCGACGGTGAGGGTGAGGCCGTCGATGGAGCGGACGGTGAGTTGGGCGCCGGCGGGGACGGTGGGTGAGCCGGGTGGGAGGGTGGCGCGCCATATCTCGCCGCGGACTTCTACCTGGCCGGTGGCGGTGGAGCTTCCTGTCGGGTGCCCTGCGGGGGCTTGTTCTGGCACAAAATAGCCGGGCGGGTAGAGCGGGGTGATGGCAATGGCGGATTGGCCGATGAGGGCTTGCGGGCCGGTGAGGCGCTTGGCGCGGCGAGCTTTGAAGGCGATCCAGGCGAGGCCGAAGGTGATGAGGCCGAAGCCGACGCCCGCGCCTGCGGCGACGCCGAAGTGGACGCGCATCTCCGGCGTGGGGCCATCGACCAGCGTGGCGAGGCCGAAGACCAGGCAGAGGACGCCGACGATGCCGAGGACACCGTGGCTGGTGAACTTGGCCTCCAGCACCATGAGCGCCAGCGCGGCGAAGAGCAGCAGGACGGCGGTGTGCTGGACGGGCAGCAGGTTGAGGCCGAAGATGGCGAGCAGCACCATCAGTGTGCCCAGCGCGCCGGGAACGATGGTGCCGGGGACGTTGAATTCGAGGTAGATGAGCAGGCCGCCGCAGAGGAGAAGAAGAACGTCGAGGTCTGGGCTGGTGAGGCGCGTGAGGAGGCGCTCGCGGGTGGAGGGCGGCAGGGGGACGATCTGCGCATGGGCGAGATCGAGCGTGTCGCTGGCCCCGTTGAAGCGCTGGATGGTGCGGCCGCTGAGTGTGGCGAGCAGGGCGGTGTCGCCGGGCGCGATCAGGTCGATGAGGTGCAGCTTGAGGGCCTCGTCGGCGGAGTAGGACTTGGAGTTGCGCACGGCATCCTCGGCGGCGGCGGAGTTGCGGCCACGGACGGTGGTGTAGGAGCGCAGGAAGGCGGCGGCGTCGTTCTCGATCTTTTCCTTGAGGACGGGATCCATGGTGGCGCCTTCGAGGATGGGGTGGGCGGCGCCGGCCTCCGTGCCAGGGGCCATGGCGGCGATGTCGGCGGACTCCAGCAGAAAGAAGCCGGCGGAGCCTGCGCGGCTGCCGGAGGGTTCGATGAAGACGATGACGGGGACGGGGGAGGCTTCGATGTCGGCGACCATCTGGCGGGTGGAATCGAGCAGGCCGCCGGGGGTGCCGAGGGAGACGAGGACGGCGGCGGCATGGCGGGCGGAGGCGTCGTCGAGGCCGCGCTTGAGGTAGGCGGCGGTGATGGGTTGGATGGTGTCGTGGATGGTGAGCTTGACGACGAGCGGCGGTTGCGCCGCCGCAGTTTGTGCCGTGGCGATCGGCGGGAGCAGCGCAGACAGAGCAGCCAGGAACAGAAGCACGCGCATCGAGCGGCGAAGGATGAAATGGCGGAGCAAGGGACTCACCTCGGCGGTTTGCGCCCACGGGATAACGATACGGCAGAACAGCGGTCTTCGGCACAGCAACGCTCTACGGGAGCAGTTGCCCACGGGCGACGAGTGTGGACTTGAGGGCCAGTGCGTCGGGATTTGTGGGCTGGATGCGGAGTGCGTATGCGACGTAGTAGGCGGATTCGGAGAGGTTGTTGGCTTGCAGGTCGAGCTGCGCCAGGACCAGGCAGGCCGCGGTGTTGGGCTCGAGTTTGAGCGAGGCCGACGCTTCGGAGCGTGCCTCGTCCGCGGAGCCGGTACGCTCGCGCACCTGGGCGAGTCCAGCGTGGGCTGTGGCGTTCTTCGGGTCTGCGGCGAGCGCGGTTTGGTACTCCTGCTCCGCCGCGGGGAGCAGGCCCTGCGCGAGGTACCCATCGCCGATCTGTGCGTACTGAACGGCCTGCTGCGCTGGCGGAAGAGTGGCCATCTGGATGGCGCGCATCCGGTCGAGCTGGAACTCCGCCTGGCGGAAGGAGGCCTCCGACCAGGTGCGGCGAATGCGCGTTGTGGGGTCGAATCCGTCTGCGCTCATGATGGGCTTGAGATTGGCGGTGGAGCCGTGGGTGGCCTGCAGGCGGGTGAGAAGTTCGGTGGCCTCGGGGTCTTCGGGGTGCAGGCTGAGGGCGGTCTGGACCTCGCGCGTGGCACCGGCGATGTCGCCGCGTCCGAGCAGGGCGACGGCGAGGTTGAAGTGGTAGTCGGCGTCGTTGGGGTCGGCATCGACCACGCGCAGAAAGAGCGCGACGGCGTCCTTGCCCTGGCGGCTCTCGGCGACGCCTTCGTCGTTGACCACCTCTGGCAGTGGCAGGCTGTTGGCCACAAAGGCGAAGGCTGCGGAGGCCTCGGCGTATTTGGCGATGTTGAAGCGCGCAAGGCCGCGGTAG
>JAJZDL010000011.1 GCA_021851465.1 Acidobacteriota bacterium | reverse complement strand
CCATGGTAGTTTAGGCGGAGCAGCCGACGATGAATTGAATTCAATTACTCTCCATGGATCTTTGACTTCAACATTGGCGGTCGCCATACTTCCATCAACTTTCAGTGTTCCGTCCACATGCACATAGCTCCCGACGTTCAACCTGACGTCCGCGCATGGTGTGCCGACCTGGCGAATTCTTTCGCTAACCATCCTTGCCGCATAGGCAGCATCGTACTTTGAACATCGGGTCTGCCCGTCGAATTGAACGCTGAGAGTCCCAATCTGTAGAACGCTTCCGGTCGTCTGGGTGACAAAACCGTCGGCGGAGACCGGACGAGTCGTGCCCTGCGCCAGCAAAAGCGAGCACTGAGTCAGACCAATCAAGGTCGCACTTTTTAAGATACGATGGCGAAGGCCCTTCAAAGAACACCCTCCTAAGAAGCAGCGAGCTAAGGGCCAGGGAAACCCTGACATATTTGCGATCAGTTGGACGTTCGGAATCCAAACGACTGATTCTTATCCTGGGATGATGAACCCGGCAAACCGGGGATTCTCAAATTCTGGATCGGTACGCCAAAAGAGCTATTCCCTTGCATGCCAGGAACGCCAGGGCGCGGCAGCAGACTGCCGTGGAATTGGGAGTTGCCGAAGAAGTCCCAAATTACTGAGAAGATATCATTCGCCAAAGTGTAGACCATTAAGGCAATAGCAACGTCACAGACAGGATTGGCAGGTCCAGTGAAACATGACATGAGATACGTCGCAGAAGATACACCCTCTGCAGACGCTGCGCTTGCAACTGCTAATCCGTCGACAAGGCCAACTGCGGCCACTCCATCATTTATTCCCGTTGCCAGATCCGGATGGTCTTTAGAAAATAGAGAGGTCCACCCGGATTGGCCGCAAAAGGAAGATTTAGCGTCGTTAGATGATCCAAAGCCGCAGCCGAAGGTAATTCCAAACGATAGGATGGGAGAGATTGCATTCGCTGCAAAGCCAAATTTTGGGAGGCCTAACAATGCTTGAACTCCAACCGAGACAGCGGAAACAACTGGGCTACACGGGTTGATCGAACCTAGCTTGAGGCCAGCGCTAGTACAGAGGTTTCCGCTTGATCCGGGAAGAATTCCTGCCCCAGCCAGCCCGCTCGGATCGATAAAAGTAAGTGGGTTGCCGCTGACATAGGCATAGCGGTTGAAGCTCTGCGGGTTGTTGATGTCGTAGCTGCCGTCGTAGGGGTCGGGCGTGAGGAAGCGGCCCATGCCGCTGGCGTAGTATCTGGCCTGGGCGTAGTCGTTGCCGGTCTCGGTGTCTCTCGCGTAGCCGGTGAAGTGATGTTCCGTGGCGTCATCGGCGGTCGAGAGGCTGGTTAGCGTGCAATTCAGGACATTGCCGAAGGGCAGGCTGGCGCAGGTCTCCTCGATATTGCCGGCGTAGTCGGTCTGGACGCGCCGCGTGCCCAGCCAGTCCGATAGCTGGAAGTGCAGCCCCAGCGTGTCGTAGGTCGCAATCAGCCGCCCGCCCGCGTAGACGTTGGTGTGCGCCCAGTTGCCCGCGCCGTCGGTTTCGCTCACCTGCTCGCCGTTCTGGCCAAGGACCTCCCAACTCTTCTGCTGGAAGCCGTTGTTCGGCAGGCCAGTGGATGGGTTGATCGTCATGTCGCAACTCAACGAGGTGAGCGTGCCCTTGGCCACGCGGTTCCCCTCCGCGTCGTAGATGTAGCCAGTATAGCCCACCACTTCCGCCACCGACTTTAAAAATCCATGATGCGCGATTCGCCATTCGTTCACGCGGCGCGATATAGTCTTCTTGCTATGACGACCCGCGTTCTCGCCCTCTTCACCACGCTTGCTCTCTTCTCCGGCCTTGCGACCGCGCAGGCTGGCGCTCCGCTGGATCCCACGCGCAACCTGCCTGTGCCGCCCAGCGCCTCGGCGCACACGCCGCTGCCGGAGCAGTACATCTGGGCGCGAGGCGGGCCGCCCGTGAGGCAGGGCGATACGCAGCCGCGCTACTTCCGCGTGGCCTTCAACCTCGCCTCCGTCCCGACGAATGCGACGCTTTACCTGGCGGGGCCGCGCTCGGCAACGATCTATCTCAACGGCAAGCTGGTCGATCAGTATGACTCCGACCTGACCGCGCCCCGCCCGGACTTCCGCGTCTTCGCCACGCCACTCTCAGGGGCACTGCGGGTTGGGCGCAACGTGCTCGCGCTGGAGGTTGTGCGCGGCAAGGGCGGCAGCCCATCCACCAATGCAGCGAGCATCATCCAGCTTGCCCATGGCGAGGTGGTCGTGGCCAAGATACTGCCCTCCGCGCCGTGGGTGCCGACGGAGTCGCCCGCGCTGCTGCTCTCCGACACCGCGTGGAAGGGCACGCTCGCCGTCGGCGGAGACTGGCAGAGTCCCGCCTTCGACGACTCCGCGTGGCCCAAAGTCACGACGCTCGGCCCCATCGAGTCCGACATCGACCTGCTCCAGTGGAACGCCGACGCCGGCATGTACAACTGGCCGGGGTACGAGGGCATATCGCCCTTCCTGCGGCAGATGCCGCTGGCCGCCGTGGCCGTCACGCATGTCTTCTCCGGGCGAAGCACAATCGCCAACGCGGACGCGCTGACCAAGCCCGGCAGCGCGCCGCTCACCGTCCGCCTTTCGGCACCGATGCTGGCACAGCAGGATGCGCCGAGCCTGGTGCTGGACTTCGGACGCGAGACGGCGGGACGCCTGCGGATCGTCTCGACCTCCGCCACACCAGCCCTCGTTTCGATCGACTATGGAGAGTCGGAGAACGAGCTTCTCAATCAGCCCTACCTCGGCACGGATCTGCTCACGGTGCCTGGCAACGGCACGGCGTATGGGCCGAAGTCGGCCTTTCGGTACGCGCGCGTGCGCTTTCTCTCCGCGCAGGGACCGATCCAGATCGGCTCCATCCAACTCGACGCCATCTACTATCCCGTCACCTACGCTGGTAGCTTCGAGTCCTCCGATCCGCTGCTCAACAAGATATGGGAGACCGGGGCCTACACTGCGCACTTATGCATGCAGGACGACATCTGGGACGCGCCCAAGCGCGACCGCGAACGATGGGCCGGCGACCTGGACGTCTCCGGGCGCGTCATCGACAACGTCTTCGCCGACCGCTTCCTGATGGAGGACACCCTGACCCGGCTGCTGGACGACCGCGATGCCGGACAGCACGTCAACGCCATCCCCGGCTACTCCGCGCTGTGGATCTCGGCGCTGACGCAGTATTACCTGCACACCGGCTCGTTGGATTATCTGAAGGGCCTGCACCAACGCCTGCTCGACCTGCTCGCCACCATGGATGCCGAGATGGACTCCGACCACCTCTTCGCCGACAAGTCGAAGGAGTGGCCCTTCGTCGATTGGAGCCCCGACCTCTCCGCCGACACGCCGGAGGCCCGCCGCGGCACGCAGTTCGAGTACATCCTCGCCTACCATGACGCCGCTTACCTGCTGCGCGAGATGGGCGACAGCGCAGCCGCCGGCAAACGCGACGAGGCCGCCGCGCAGCTTACCGCCGCGGCCCAGGCCCATCTGCTCGATGCGGCCACAGGGACCTTCGGCAGCCGCTGGCAGGTCAACAGCATGGCCATCCTCGCCGGTGCCGCCACTCCGGCGCAGGTTCCGGCGATCTGGTCTACGGTGCTCGCGCACACCGCAGATGCCAGCTTCCGCGAGCCGCCCATCACGCCCTTCTACAACGCCTACGTCCTCTCCGCGATGGCCACCACTGGCCACCGCGTGGAGGCCCTTGCATGGATTCGCAAGTACTGGGGAGGCATGATCGCCGAGGGCGCAACCAGCTTCTGGGAGGCATACGACACGCACTGGCCCACGCGCAACCCGCACGTCTCGCTGCAGGCCGACGGCAGCACTGGCTACTTTGTCTCGCTGGCGCATGGATGGTCGTCCGGCCCCACCGCGTGGCTCATGGAGGAGGTTCTCGGCATCCAACCCACCGGCGCAGGCTTCCGCACCGCCACCCTGCGCCCCGACCTCGCGGGACTGGCTTGGGCGCGCGGCACCGAGCCGACACCCCATGGCCCCATCGCAATCGACCTCAAGCCCGCGCAGACCACCGTCACTCTGCCGGCTGGAGTTACGCTGTCTGTGCTGGTTCCCGTCTCTCCGAGGCACAGCTCCATCCTGCTCAACGGAAAGCCGGTCGCGCCTGGCCCGCTCAACGAAGAGGGAACGCGCGCCACCATCCTGCTCACCCAACCGGGCACCTACACCGTTGAAACGCCATAAGCCGCATTGACGCTTGCGCAGACGCGCGCCAGAGGCAGATCGAAGGCGCGCCCAGACGGGGGCGCCCCGCCAGCCGCGCATCCAGCGTGTCGAGTCCCGGCGGAGTCGCATAGGATGAATGAGAGGGATGAGAACGGGCGTTCGCGCTCGCTGGAGAGGATTGTGCGATGAAGGTTCTGGTGATCGGTGGAGGCGGACGCGAACATGCGATCATCTGGGCGTTGTGCAGGTCCGCGCGTGTGACCGAGGTGGCCTGTGCGCCGGGCAACGCGGGCATCGCGCAGGCCCGCGTACAAGGCAGCGGCCTGCAAGTGCGGTGCCTTCCCGTGGATGTCGGCGACCTCGCGGCAATCCTGCGCATCGCCCAGGCGGAGAGGCCGGACCTCACCGTCGTCGGCCCCGAGCTGCCGCTCGCGCTCGGCCTGGTCGATAAGCTCATGCATCTCAAGTTCCGCGTCTTCGGGCCAAAGCAGGCCGCCGCGCGGCTGGAGACGAGCAAATCCTTCGCCAAGGAGTTCATGCAGCGGCACAGAATCCCGACGGCCGCGCACGCCATCTGCACTTCGCTCGGCGAGGTGCGCCAGGAGCTGCCCCGCTTTGCCGTGCCCATTGTGGTGAAGGCCGACGGCCTCGCCGCCGGCAAGGGCGTCGTCATCTGCCAGACGCCCCTGCAGGCGGAGCAGACCGCCGCGCAGATGTTCTCCGGCGCGCTGCTCGGCGTGGCCGAGACATACGTCGTCCTCGAAGAGTTCCTCGATGGAGAGGAGGTCTCTTTCTTCGCCCTCTGCGACGGCAAGCACGCCGTCGCGCTGGCCGCCGCGCAGGACCACAAACGGGTCGGCGAGGGCGACACCGGCCCCAACACCGGAGGCATGGGGGCCTACACCGGCGACGGCCTGCTCAGCCCTCCCATGGAAAAGTGGCTGCTCAAGAACGTCGCCCAGCGGGTCGTCGACGAGATGGCGCTCGAAGGCGCACCCTTCCACGGCATCCTTTTCTGCGGGATGATGATGGTGCCGCAACGAAACGGCACCACCCTGCCCATGGTTCTGGAGTTCAACACCCGCTTCGGCGACCCCGAGACGCAGGCCATCCTGCTGCGGCTGGAGACGGACATCGTAGACCTCTTCGACGCGGCCATCGACGGCACCGCGCACAAGCTCGCAATCAAGATGAAGCCGGGCGCAAGCGCCTGCGTCATCGCCGCCAGCGGCGGTTATCCGGGCAAGTACACCGTCGGCTTGCCCATCGCCGGGCTCGACTCCGTGCACGATCCAGACACCGTCGTCTTCCACTCCGGCACCGCCGCCAAAGACGGCGCAATTGTCACCGCCGGCGGACGCGTCCTCGGCATCACAGCTGTCTCCGGCCCCGTTGCAGCGGCCGCCGGATCCACAAACACACCTTTGCCGTCCCCGCTGCAAGCTGCGCTCGATAAGGCTTACGGCGCACTCGACGGAATTGCGTTCGATGGCATGCAATTCCGCCGCGACATTGGTTGGCGCGCCCTTCGCGACGGACTGTAAGACACAGCCAGTTGCATCGATTCGCGCCCTTGAGCTTATTTTAATCGCAAAATATTTAGCTGGCGAAGGCGCGACGACGAATCCAGAAGGCGACGTTGACCAGCGCAATAAGAGCAGGAACCTCGATGAGCGGGCCGACTACACCGACGAAGGCTTCACCGGAGTTGAGGCCGAAGACAGCGACCGAGACGGCGATGGCCAGCTCGAAGTTGTTGCCCGCAGCGGTAAACGACAGCGCGGCGGATTGCGCGTAGTCCGCGCCCAGCCGCTTGCCCATCCAGAAGCTGACCAGGAACATGATGAGGAAGTAGAGGACGAGCGGCACGGCAATGCGCACAACGTCCAGCGGCAGGCGGACGATCGTATCGCCCTTGAGCGAGAACATCACCACAATGGTGAAGAGCAGCGCGACCAGGCTGAGCGGGCCGATGCGCGGAAGAAAGTGTGTGCTATACCACTTCTCCCCATTGCGGCGGATGAACAGCAGGCGTGTCAGGAACCCGGCCGCAAACGGTACGCCAAGATAGATGCCGACGCTCTGTGCAATCGGCCCGATGCCGACGTTGACGATGCTGCCTGCGAGGCCGAACCAACGGGGCAGTATGTTGAGAAAGACCCAGGCGTAGAGACTGTAGAAGAGAACCTGAAAGATGCTGTTGAGCGCAACCAGGCCAGCGACATAGTCCGTGTCGCCCTCTGCCAGTTCGTTCCAGACCAGCACCATGGCGATGCAGCGGGCAATGCCGATTAAAATCAGGCCGCGCATGTAGGCCGGTTCGCCGCGCAGGAAGAGGAGAGCCAGGAGAAACATCAGGATGGGGCCGACAACCCAGTTCTGCACCAGCGAGAGGCCGAGGACGCGCTTATTGCGAAAGACCTCGCCGAGCTTCTCATAGCGGACCTTCGCCAGCGGCGGGAACATCATGACGATGAGGCCGATCGCGATAGGGATGTTGGTAGTACCGCTCTGGAAGCGGTTGACGAAGGCGGAGACATACGGCACGAAGTGTCCCAGGCCGACGCCGATGGCCATGGCGAGAAATATCCAGAGGGTGAGGAAGCGGTCGAGGAAGGAGAGGTGCTTGCGCTGGAGCGGGGCGCAGGCGTGGCCCTGCATGATCGGCGTAAAGGACATGGCTAGCGTGCCTTCCGGGCGCGGCCGACGGTTGGCTGGGCCGCATTTGGCAGGATCGCGGGTTTTACGGGAGGGCAGGCGGCCTTGGCCAGGCGCGCACGATCCGCCTGCATCGCGCGGTCCTGCCGGAGCCATTTGAGCGTCCTGCGCAGGAGCTTGGCGGCGCCGGTGTCGGCGGGCGGAGCGATGCGGTAGTGCATCCATTTGCCATCGCGGCGCGATTGGACAACGCCCGCGTTGCGCAGATAGGCCAGATGGCGGCTGATCTTGGGCTGTGGCTGCGCAAGGATCTCGACCAGGGTACAGACGCAGAGTTCCTCGCTGCCCATGAGGTTGAGCAAACGTAGCCGGGTGGTGTCTCCAAGGGCCTGGAAGAAGCGTTCCTTGTTGAACGGTTGAGGAGTTCTTGCCATGAATTACTTATATGCCTTGACGAATATATTAGCAAGAGTATAATCGTTTTAGCAAATATGTTTCGGAGGCAGCGCGATGTCGGATCAGGTTCTGGAGTCGGTAAGGGCGAATTACGGGGCGGTGGCGGAGAGCCCTCTGTCGGGCGAACAGGCAGGCGTGAGAGCGGTGGCTGAGGCCTTTGGGTATAGCGCCGAGGAGTTGCGTTCGATCCCGGCAGGGGCCAACATGGGGTTGTCGTGTGGCAATCCTACGGCTACGGCCCACATCAAGCGGGGCGAGGTGGTGGTCGATCTCGGTTCGGGTGGAGGGCTGGACGTCTTTTTGGCCGCCAAGCTGGTGGGGCCTGAGGGCCGCGCGATCGGCATCGATATGACGCCTGCGATGATTGAGCGGGCGCGCGCGAATGCCGCGGCTGGAGGCTACGCCAACGTCGAGTTCTATCAATCCACCGTCGACCGGATACCTCTGCCAGATGCGTCGGTGGACTGCGTGATCTCGAACTGCGTGGTGAATCTTGCACCCGACAAGCCTGCGGTCTTCCGAGAAATAGCACGCGTGCTGAAGCCCGGAGGCAGATTGGCGTTGAGCGATATTGCACTGAAGCGCGAGCTGCCGGAGGCTGTTGCGCAGAGCATGGCGGCGTACGTCGGATGCATCGCCGGAGCGATACGGCTGGAGGAGTACCGCGCGGGACTGCTTGCAGCCGGGTTCGAGCACGTCGAGATTGTGGACAGCGGCAAGGACCTGAACGCGTACAGCAAGGTGGAGAACCAGTTGGGCTGCTGCTCGACGGCGATGGAAGGCGGAGATTCGTTGAAGGTGATTGCGCAGCCATGCTGCACTCCGGCGGCAAGTTCTGCGGATTCGTTACATGAAGAACTGAAGTCCCTGCTGGCGCAGTACGACATCAACGCGGTCGCGGCAAGCGTAAAGGTGTATGCCATCAAGCCCCGCGCAGTGGTTTAGTGGCATCTTGGGATGGACCGATTGTTGCGCCATAAACGAAATACGGAGGCCCCGTCTCCGCCAGAATGACGAGATTTGAGTCGAGGAGATCACGATGCCGCACTACAATGTTTTGTTTCTTTGCACCGGGAACTCCGCGCGGTCGATCCTGGCGGAGGCGATATTGAACCGGCGGGGCGGAGCGAACTTTACTGCGTTCAGCGCGGGAAGCCATCCTTCGGGCGCGGTGCGGCCCGAAGCGCTGCGCCAGTTGGAGATGGCCGGCCTGAGCACTGCAGGTCTGCGCAGCAAGTCGTGGGACGAGTTTGCGGCTCCAGGCGCGCCGCGAATGGACTTCGTCTTCACGGTCTGCGACAACGCGGCGCGGGAGATCTGTCCAATCTGGCCGGGGCAACCCATGACGGCTCACTGGGGCATTCCCGATCCGGAGGCGGTGGTTGGCGCACGCGGCGAAGTGGAGAGGGCGTACCGGGAGGCATTTTCGATTTTGGAGAGGCGCATCTCGCTGCTGCTGGCGTTGCCGTTGGCGTCTCTCGATTCTCTGGCGATCAAGCGGGAGATCGATAAAATCGGCGGGGCCGGTCTGCCTGGATGAGCACGCCGGAGCGCCTTTGCCGGTAGAGCGGCGTGTCGCGCTGCGAAGAACGGTTGCAGCTTGCGTTTCGATTCTCTTCCCCCTAGCCTTGAGCCATGAGCGCTTTCGCATCCGCTGTCCCGTCCGCTATTGTCTCGTGCAATTCGTTCGCATCGCTTTCTTTCGATGAAAAACTGGATCGCCTCGCCGAGGTTGCGGTGCGCGTGGGCTTGAACCTGCGCGCGGGGCAGGAGCTGCTGCTGACCGCGCCCATCGAGGCGCTGCCGCTTGTGCGACGCATCACCGAACACGCCTATCGCGCGGGCGCCCTGCTGGTGACGGCGTTCTACGGCGACGATCCGTGTGTGCTGGCACGCTACCAACATGCGCCGGACGCGAGCTTCGACTACGCGCCTGTATGGCTACAAGACGCGATCGCCAAGGCATTCAAGAACGGAGCGGCGCGCATGGCGATTGCGGGTGGGAACCCGGCGTTGCTTGCAAAGCAGGACCCGGCGAAGGTCTCGCGTGCCAACATTGCCGCATCGAAGGCGGGCAAGCCGGCGATGGAGTTGATTACGCGCCACGAGATCAACTGGACGATCGTGGCGGCGGCGACGCCGGATTGGGCGAAGCTGGTCTTCCCCGGCGAGCCGGTGGAGCAGGCGGTGGCGAAGCTGTGGGAGGCGATCTTTGCGGCGTCGCGGATTACGGGAGACGATCCGGTGGCCGACTGGCTGGCGCACGGGACGCGGCTGAAGCAGCGCGTGGACACGCTGAATGCCAAGCGATACGCCGCGTTGCACTTCAAGTCCAAGGACGGAAGCACCGATCTGCTCGTGGGGCTGGCGGACGAGCATCTGTGGGCGGGCGGCGGAACGACCGCGGGCAACGGCGTCTACTGCCAGCCGAACATCCCCACCGAGGAGTGTTTCACCACCCCGCACAAAGACCGCGTGGACGGCGTGGTGCGCGCGTCGAAGCCGCTCTCCCACCAGGGCACGCTGATCGAAAACATCCGCTGCCGGTTCGAGGGAGGGAGGATCGTGGAAGCCACGGCGACGGCGGGCGAGGAGGCGCTGAACCGGCTGATCTCGACCGACGAGGGCGCGCGGCGACTGGGCGAAGTGGCGCTGGTTCCGGCCTCGTCGCCGATAGCGGCGGCGGGAATCTTATTCTGGAGCACGCTCTTCGACGAGAACGCGGCCAGCCACATTGCGTTGGGGCAGGCCTACTCGACGTGCCTGATCGGCGGGGAGAAGATGGGCGAGAATGAGTTAGCCGGGCTGGGCGCAAACTCCAGCCTGATCCATGTGGACTGGATGATAGGATCGCCGCAGATGGACGTGGACGGCATCGGAGCGAATGGTGCGGCCGAGCCGTTGATGCGCGCCGACGAGTGGGTATAGGCGCAGCAGATTCTTGCCGTCGAGTAGATTCCTTTGCGAATCCCACTGTGCGAAAGAGGTAAACTGGCACTCATCATGGAACTCTCCGGTTGTGGCACAGCTCTGGTAACACCCTTCGGCGCGGATGGCGGCCTCGACGAGCCTGCTCTGGTTCGTCTGGTCAACTGGCAGATCGAATCGGGCATCGACTTTCTGGTTGCCTGCGGGACGACGGGCGAGGCCTCGACGATGTCCGAGGCCGAGAATGCGCGCGTCATTGAAATCACCGTAAACACTGCTGCGGGGCGCGTTCCGGTCTTCGCCGGCTGCACGCACAACGCCACCAGCGAGGCCGCGGGGCGCGCCAAGAAGCTGGCGAAGATTGCGGGGCTCTACGGCATTCTGACCGCGAACCCGTACTACAACCGTCCCGGCCAGGAGGGCCAGTACCAGCACTTTCGCTCGATTGCCGAGGCGGTGGAGCTGCCGGTGCTGCTCTACAACATTCCTTCGCGCACAGGCGCGAACATGGAGCCGGCGACGGTGCTGCGCCTGGCCGAGATTGCGAACATCGTGGGCATCAAGGAGTCGAGCGGCAACATCGCGCAGATCACCGAGATCCTGAACCACGCGCCCACCGGCTTCAAGGTCTTCTCCGGCGACGACGCGATGACACTGCCGGTGATTGCACTGGGCGGCGCGGGTCTTGTATCGGTGGCATCGAATGCGGTTCCCGCGCAGATGGCGAGGATGGTGCGGGCCGCGCTCAACGGCGACTGGGCGACGGCACGCGCGGTCAACACAAAGTTCTTCGGCCTGATGCAGGCGCACTTCTGCGAGCCGAACCCCGCGCCGATCAAGGCTGTGCTGGCGCTGCTGGGCCACGGCGCAGATTGCCTGCGCCTGCCCATGGTTCCGGTGACGGCGCACACGCGGCAGAGGCTACACAATATCCTTGCCGAGCTTGGGTTGCTTGCGAGTTAGGTGCCGACCGGAGAAGCGGAGCACATTTTATCGGCCAAGATTTTGCGGCATTCGCTGCGCAAGATGCGCTGCCATGCCCCGTTCTCGCTACAATCGGAGCTGACCATGACAACTACAGGGTTCGATTTGGAAGATTTACAGGCGCGGATCGAGCGCTGCTTCTCTGCGGGATCTGCGGCGGTCGGCGATGCAGCGGCGATGCAGGCTTTCGTTGCGCTGCGCGGTGCGCTGGAGGCTGGCACGCTGCGCGCGGCGGAGCCGGATGCGGCTGCGGCGACCGGATGGCGCGTCAATGCGTGGGTGAAGCGCGGCATTCTGCTGGGCTTTCGCCTCGGCGCGCTGCAGGACATGTCCGTGGTGAGCGCAAGCGCGGTCGACCGCACCACGGTCGGGCACATGCCGCAGATGGCGTTCATCGACAAGGACACATACCCGGCACGCCAGTTTTCGCCCGAGGATGGTGTGCGCATTGTGCCGGGCGGCAGCGCGGTTCGCTCGGGCGCGTATGTGGCGCGGGGCGTGGTGATGATGCCGCCCGCGTACATCAACGTCGGCGCGTTCGTCGATGAGGGCACGATGGTGGACTCGCACGCTCTGGTCGGCTCCTGCGCGCAGATCGGAAAGCGCGTACATCTGTCGGCGGCGGCGCAGATCGGCGGTGTGCTGGAGCCGGTGAACGCATCGCCGGTCGTCATCGAAGACGACGTGCTGGTCGGCGGCAACACGGGCGTCTACGAGGGGACAATCGTGCGGCGCGGCGCGGTGCTGGCGGCGGGGACCATCCTGACACGCGGCACCCCGGTCTACGATGTTGTCCAGCGCACGATCCTGAAGGCGACTGCCGAGGTGCCGCTCATTATTCCCAAGGACGCAGTCGTCGTCCCCGGCTCGCGCGCCGTGCCCGCCGGCTACGGAAGACAGATGAACCTCAGCGTCTACACGCCGATGATCGTCAAGTATCGCGACGAGAAGACGGACCTCTCCACCACACTGGAAGAGTTGCTGCGTTAGATGGGCCATCCTCTTTTGCGCGGTCTTCGATCTTTTGCGGTTGCTCTCTGCTTCACGGGTGGTCTGTATCCGGTTTGCAAGTCTGCGGAGGCTGGATGAACTGCGAGCTATGAGCACAAAATTGCTGTGTTGCAGGAGGGTGTTGTATTTGTAACTGTGTTCCGGCATACTGGGAAGAGTGTCTCCGCTGAATGCGGGGGCCAGTCAGATGCACCACGGCCGAACGGCCCATCCAGGCAGCCGTTGAAGTCGGGCAGGTCGAAGCCAAGCGAAGAGGTTGGATCGCTTGAGATCGACGGCCCGGAATCGACGGGAGCGAACCGGTGGCAACGATTCGCGGCATTTGCGGCAAGGGATGGGTTCAGCGAGAGGTTTCGCTGCCTGGGTTCGTGCGGTGGGAGACGAGGGAAGAATGGCAACGAAGCTGTCCAAGAATATGGTGAAGGCGCGCGCGCTGGTCGAGCCCCGCCCGTACACGCTGATCGATGCGGTACCACTCCTCATTAAAGCCAAGTATGCGAAGTTCGACGAGACCGTCGACCTGACGATGCGTTTGGGCGTCGACCCGAAGCATGCCGACCAGATGGTGCGCGGGACGGTTGTGCTGCCGCATGGGCTGGGTAAAACGAAGGTCGTTGCGGTGATCGCCTCGGGCGACAAGATCGCCGACGCGCTGGCGGCCGGTGCCGAGTTTGCGGGTGGCGACGAGCTGGTGGAGAAGATCCAGAAGGAAGGCTGGACGGCTTTCGACGCGCTGATCGCGACGCCGGACATGATGAAATCGGTGGGGCGGCTGGGCAAGGTTCTGGGGCCGAAGGGCCTGATGCCGAACCCTAAGACGGGGACCGTGACGACGGATGTGGTTGCGGCGATCCAGGAGATCAAGGCCGGCAAGGTGGAGTTCCGCACGGACAAGACCGCGCTGGTGCATGTGCCGGTGGGCAAGCTCTCATTCGAGCCGAAGAAACTGGTCGATAATGCGATGACCGTGATCATCTCGGTGCTGAAGGCCAAGCCGTCGGCGGCCAAGGGCAAGTACGTCAAAGGCATGACCATCAGCTCGACGATGGGCCCCGGCGTTCAGCTCGACTCGTCCGTGCTGGATCTGGCGGCAAAGGTTTAGATCGCATTCTGACGACGGCTGACGCTGGCGCGTGAGCGAGGCGTGGGCCGCGAAAGCAAAACAGAGAGACTGTTTAGGGCAAAAGAGGATTTCGTTATGGCATTGACCAGGGCAAAGAAGACGGAAAAGGTGGCTGTGCTCGCCAGCGAGCTGGAGCACTCCACGTCGGCCATCATCGGCACATTTGCAGGACTGACTGCGGAGAAGGACAATGGGCTGCGCAAGGCCATCCGCGGCGCGGGCGGAAGCTACCACGTCGTCAAGAACAAGCTGGCGGCGCGCGCCGGGGCGGGCACGAAGATCGAGGCGGCGCTGTTGGGGCTGAAGGGCGTCTCGTCGGTGGCGTACACCTCGGGCGACCCGGTGGCGTTGGCCAAGGCGCTGGCCGAATGGGTGAAGGAGAACTCGGAGTTCACCTTCAAGCTGGGCATCGTCGATGGCAAACTGCTCTCGGTCGAGGAGATCAAGGCGCTGGCCACGATGCCGGGCAAGGAGGAGCTGTTCAGCAAGTTGCTCTTCCTGGTCCAGTCGCCGGCGCAGCGGTTGGTGACGGTGATGAACGCCGTGGGCCGCGACCTGGCGGTGGTCATCAACCAGGGCGTGGAGAAGGGCAAGTTTGCTGGAGCAGCGGAAGCGGTTCGCGAAGCGCCTGCCGCCGAAGCTGTTGCAGCCGAGACGGCGGCCGTTGAAGCGCCGGTTGACGAAGTTGCCGTTGTTGAAGCTGAAGCGCCTACTGAAAAGGCGCCGGTTGCCGAAGCGCCAGCAGTTGAGGGCGCATAAAAGTTTTGCTTCATCCCTATGGGTGCGCTGATCGGATTGCTTGTCTGGGCATCCGGCCCGCGCATCGGAGACCCAGGGGCCGGGGCGACCGAGGAGGCAGTGAATCTTCGGAATGGAAGATGCAAGTTCGCTGTATGCAGTCTACAAAATTCTGATTGAAGCAGTTTAGGAGAGATAAAATGGCAGACATTCAGCAGTTGGAAGATCAGATCGTATCGCTCAGCCTGCTTGAGGCTTCGGCGTTGGTGAAGAAGCTGGAAGAGCGCCTCGGCGTCTCGGCGGCAGCGGCCGTTGCTGCCCCTGCGGCTGGTGGCGGCGGAGCGGCGGCGGCGGCCCCGGCGGAGGAGAAGACCGAGTTCACCGTGATCCTGAAGGATGCGGGCGCGAACAAGATCTCGACGATCAAGGCGGTACGCGAGGTGACTGCCCTGGGCCTGAAGGAGGCGAAGGATCTGGTGGATGGCGCGCCGAAGCCCCTGAAGGAGAATGTCTCCAAGGAAGACGCGGCAGCCATCGCCAAGAAGTTCGAGGGCATCGCAACCGTCGAGATCAAGTAAGCAGAGGCGCAACCGGTGCAACTGGGCGGGTGTCGGGGCTTCGGTGCCGACGGCTTTTCCCGCCCAGGAAGCGCCACTTGCGCTTGGGGGCAGAACGCGGTATCCTTTTCAATGGAGAACCGCCTCTGCCTTGGTGTGCTGGTAGGCAGATAGCGCTTCCGGACATCCTGGCAATTTAATACTCGACAAATTCGACAGATACGATGCTTCGGCATCGCAGTCAACTTTGCAACTTTGGCAAACCGGCTAAGGCTGGAATCGGCATCTACATCTACGGCAACTCTTCCGGTCCATCCCGCGTGCGCGGGCTACGGGGCCGGCCATCTGCAAGTCTGGCGGCGGACTTGTACGGTGAAACGGGAACAGTAGCGGCAGCAAAACCTTGAGGCTAGGCGAGCTTCAAAGGGTGGCAGGCATCCATTTAGACAGCGAAACAGTGCACAAGCCGATCGTTGCGCTCATGGGGCGGGCTGCGCTCTGTGCGCGCGTATCTGCGTTTGCGCGATTTACAGCTCTTCCCGCGGGAACAGGTGAAATCTGTCTTCCGCGGACTTTATAGCAGTTCCAGCAGCTTGGCGAAAGTTAAAAATTGCAGCCTAGCCAAAGGCTGAGTTTCAACCGCGAACCGAAGCGCGCTGCATAACGCACCGATGACGGGGCGGGGATCAAGCGCAATCGGAAGCAAACCCGGAGAGCCGTACAGCGGCCCTCCACCGTACGAACGCGACGGGATGCAACCCATCCGGCAGCGCTCCACGGAAGGCCCGAATAGAAGTTCCAGGAGAGAAGAATGTCCAGCGAAATGCGCGCGCTCCGCAGCCGCCTCGATTTTTCCAAGATTTCCACCTCCATCCAGATCCCCAACCTCATTGAGGTGCAGCGGCGCAGCTATGAGCGCTTCCTGCAGATGGACAAGCTGCCCCAAGAGCGCGAGGACAACGGACTGCAGTCGGTCTTCACCTCGGTCTTCCCCATTACGGACTTCCGCAATGTGAGCGAGCTGGAGTTTGTCGACTATGCAATCGGCAACTGGGAGTGTAAGTGCGGCTATCTGAAGGGCCTGAACCATCTGCGCACGGCCTGCACGAGCTGCGGCCACATGGTCATCACGGATCCCTTCCATCCGGGCGATGTGCTGTGCGGTTTCTGCGGGACCTACAACAAGAACACGCCCGATTTCTGTACCAAGTGCGGCGACCCGGTGGGGTTGCAGTTGAAGTACGACCAGGCGGAGTGCGAAGAGCGCGGCATGACGTACTCTGCGCCGCTGAAGGTGACCATTCGCCTGAAGGTCTACGACAAGGATCCCGAGACCGGCGTCAAGACGCTGCGCGACATGAAAGAGCAGGAGGTCTTCTTCGGCGACATTCCGCTGATGAGCGCCAACGGCACGTTCATTGTCAATGGGACCGAGCGCGTCATCGTCAGCCAACTGCACCGCTCGCCCGGCGTCTTCTTCGAGACGGCCAACAACCGCACCTACTTTTTGGGCAAGATCATCCCGTACCGCGGCAGTTGGGTGGAGTTCGAGTACGACCAGAAGAACACGCTGTACGTCCGCATCGATCGCAAGCGTAAGTTCCTGGGAACCATCTTTCTGCGTGCGCTCGGGCTGCGCACAGACGAGGAGATCCTGAAGACTTTCTATACCGTGGACACCATCCAGGTGAAGGATGGCAAGCTGTACTGGAAGGTGGCGGCCGAGGCCCAGGCAACCAACCTGCAAGGCACGCGCCCGGCGGCGGGGATCGCGGTGAAGGGCGAGGATCTGGCGCCGGCCACGCGCAAGATCTCCCCTCACTCGCTGAAGCTGTTGCGCTCGCACAAGGTCGAGTCGGTTGAGGTCGAGACGAGCGAGTTCGACGGAGCCATGACCGCCGCGGATGTGGTGGATCTGACGACTGGCGAGCTGTTGTACGAGGCCAACCAGGAGCTGACCGCCGACAAGCTGCACAAGATACTCCAATCCGGCGTCACCACGGTCGAGGTCTTCTTCCCCGAGCGCGACGATGTGGGCAACATCATCACCAACACTCTGCGCCGCGACTCTGTGCGCAAGCCGGAGGAGGCGCTGATCGAGATCTACCGCAAGCTGCGTCCCGGCGACCCGCCGACGCTGGACACGGCGAGTGCGCTCTTTGAGGGGATGTTCTTCGACCAGCGCAAGTACGATTTCTCTCGCGTGGGACGGCTGAAGTTCAACATCAAGCTCTACGAGAACCAGGACGCCAGCGGCCTGGACAAGCGCACGCTGACGCCCGAGGACTTCTACGGGACGATCCGCTACCTGCTGAAGCTGCGCAAGAACATCGGCAACGTGGACGACATCGACCATCTGGGAAACCGCCGCGTGCGCGCAGTGGGCGAGCTGATGGAGAACCAGTTCCGCATCGGGCTGGTGCGCATGGAGCGTGCGATCAAGGAGAAGATGTCGGTCTACCAGGAGATGTCGACGGCCATGCCGCACGACCTCATCAACGCCAAGCCAGTGATGGCGGCGATCCGCGAGTTCTTCGGCTCCTCGCAGCTCTCGCAGTTCATGGATCAGACCAACCCGCTCTCGGAGATCACGCACAAGCGGCGGCTCTCCGCGCTTGGGCCGGGCGGCCTCTCTCGCGAGCGCGCCGGCTTCGAGGTGCGCGACGTGCATCCGACGCACTACGGACGCATCTGCCCCATCGAAACTCCTGAAGGCCCGAACATCGGACTCATCAGTTCGTTGTCGTGCTTCGCGCGCATCAACGAATACGGCTTCATCGAATCGCCCTACCGCCGTGTCAAGGACGGGCGCGTTCTCGACTACTTTGCCGTCGTCAACGCCGGAGAGAGCACGCTGCGCCAGGGAGACCACATCGAGGCGGGCGAGTTGCGCAAGCTGAACGAGCGCCTGCGCAAGGAGAAGAAGCGCGCGGTCGAGGTCGAGCCGTTCAGCTTCTACCTCTCTGCGTGGGAGGAGGATCGCCACACTGTCGCGCAGGCCAACATCGAGCTGGATGAGAAGGGCAATATCGTCCAGAACATCGTCGATGCGCGCCGCCAGGGCAACTTCGTGATGGTCAACAAGGCGGAGGTCGATTACGTCGACGTCAGCCCCAAGCAGTTGGTTTCGGTGGCCGCGTCGCTGGTGCCGTTTCTGGAGCACGACGATGCCAATCGCGCCCTGATGGGCGCCAACATGCAGCGCCAGTCGGTTCCACTGCTGGTCAGCGAGGCGCCCTTCGTCGGCACTGGCATGGAGGGCGTCACCGCGCGCGACTCCGGAGCTGTCATTCTGGCCAAGCGCAACGGAATCGTCGATTCGGTTGACTCGGAGCGCATCATTGTGCGCGTCGAGGGCGAGCACCATCCAACGCAACTCTCGCGCGAGGTTGGCTCGGACATCTACCAGTTGACCAAGTTCAAGCGGTCGAACCAGAACACCTGCATCAACCAGAAGCCGGTGGTTCGCAACGGCGATCGCGTGGTCAAGGGGCAGGTGATCGCCGACGGGCCATGCACGGAGCAGGGCGAACTCGGCCTGGGACGCAACGTGCTGGTCGCCTTCATGCCCTGGCGCGGGTATAACTTCGAGGACGCCATCCTGATCAGCGAGAAGCTGGTGCGCGACGACTACTACACATCGATCCACATCGAGGAGTTCGAGATCGAGGCGCGCGACACCAAGCTGGGGCCGGAGGAGATCACGCGCGACATCCCCAACGTGAGCGAGCACGCCCTGCGCGACCTCGACGAGTCGGGGATCATCCGCATCGGCGCGAACGTCGGCCACAACGACATCCTGGTCGGCAAGGTGACGCCCAAGGGCGAGACGCAGTTGACGCCGGAAGAGAAGCTTCTGCGCGCGATCTTCGGAGAGAAGGCGGGCGACGTTCGCGACGCCTCGCTTACCTGCCCTCCCGGCATTGAGGGCACGGTCGTCGATGTACGCATCTTCAGCCGCAAGGGACAGGAGAAGGACGAGCGCGCCAAGCAGATCGAACAGACGCAGGTGGAGAAGCTGGAGCGCAACCTGGCCGATGAGATCCGCATTCTGACCGACGAGCGGCTGAAGCGGCTCGAGGGCATTCTGGGCAAAAAAGAGGTCCTCGCCGACCTGCATGACGAGCGCACCAACAAGAAGCTGCTCAGCAAGGGCGACGTCCTCGACCGCGACACCATCGAGTTGATCAGCACGCGCAACCTGAAGCGCATTCGTTATGCCGACAAGGATCCGCGCGTGAACGAGCAGGTGGACGAGATCGAGGAGATGACCTCTCGCCAGATCGACGTTCTGCGCAAGATCACCAACGACAAGATCGCCAAGATGCAGAAAGGCGACGAGCTCTCGCCAGGCGTCATCAAGATGGTGAAGGTCTACATTGCGATGAAGCGCAAGCTGTCTGTGGGCGACAAGATGGCAGGGCGCCACGGCAACAAGGGCGTCATCGCGCGCATCCTGCCCGAGGAGGACATGCCGTACCTGCCAGACGGCACGCCGGTGGAGATCGTACTGAACCCACTGGGTGTGCCTTCGCGTATGAACGTTGGCCAGATTCTGGAGACGCATCTGGGTTGGGCGGCGCACGAGCTGGGCAAGCAGATTGCCGAGGCCGCCGCGCAGATGACCAGGGCCAGCGAAGTTCGCGAGCTCTTCAAGGCGCGCTTTGCGGGCACAGCCGCGCTCAACCAGCTGCTCGACCTGGACGACGAACAGACGCTCCGTGTCGCTGCGGGAATGAAGCGCGGCATCTGGTTCGGCACTGCGGTCTTCGACGGAGCGCGGGAGACCGAGATCAAGGCGCTGCTTAAGGCGGCTGGCCTGCCCAGTTCGGGCAAGACAGTACTGCACGATGGAATGCTGGGCGAAGAGTTCGAGCAACCCGCAACTGTCGGGTACATCTACATGTTGAAGCTCTCGCACCTGGTGGACGACAAGATCCACGCACGCTCGATCGGGCCGTACTCGCTCATTACGCAGCAGCCTCTGGGCGGCAAGGCGCAGTTCGGCGGGCAGCGCTTCGGCGAGATGGAGGTGTGGGCGCTGGAGGCGTATGGCGCGGCCTACATCCTGCAGGAGTTGTTGACCGCAAAGTCGGACGATGTCTTTGGCCGTACCAAGATCTACGAGGCCATCGTCAAGGGCGAGGCCGCGATCGAACCCGGCGTTCCCGAATCGTTCAACGTGCTTATCCGTGAGCTACAGTCGCTCTGCCTGGACGTCGAGCTGATCAAGCTCGTTGACCAGAAAGAGCAGAAAAAGGTGCCGCTGCCGTCGCTCGCGTTGGCAGACTAATGCAGTAGGAGGGAGCAGGGGGCTTTCGCCTTCCGATACCCACCATGGATGCAGTGGGGCTTTAGTCCCGCAAGAAATACGGCAACACCGCAATCGAAAGAAGTACCGGAACCAGAACCGAAGGCATCGCGATGCGCCTCAAGTCATCGCGGGACAGATCGAGCAACCGCAGCAGTACCGCTGCACCTGCTTTTGCAGAAACAAGGGAGACGCAAACCATGTTCCGCTCCAGCCCCTTCGAACTTACCGGCCCCATCCTCGACTTTGACGCCATCAAGATCCAGCTCGCCAGCCCTGAGAAGATCCGCTCGTGGTCGCATGGCGAAGTGACGAAGCCGGAGACGATCAACTACCGCACCTTCAAGCCGGAGCGCGACGGACTGTTCTGCGCGCGCATTTTTGGCCCCATCACCGACTGGGAGTGCCTGTGCGGCAAGTACAAGCGCATGAAGCACCGCGGCGTGATCTGCGACAAGTGCGGCGTCGAGGTCACACTCTCGAAGGTGCGCCGGGAGCGGCTTGGCCACATCGAACTCGCTTCGCCGTGTTCGCACGTCTGGTTCTTCAAGGGACTGCCTTCGCGCATCGGCCACCTGCTGGACATCAGCCTGCGCGAGCTCGAGGCTGTACTCTACTTCGAGTCCTACGTCGTGGTCGATCCAGGCGATGCGCCGGTCAAGGAGCGCGAGGTCATCAAGGACGAGGCGCGCTTCCGCGAGCTCGATCAGCAGTACCGTCCCTCCGGCTTTAAGGCCATGATGGGCGCCGAGGCGATCAAGGAGCTGCTAAAGCGCGTGGACGTCAACGAGCTTGCCGTCGAGCTGCGCGAACACATCAAGAACGAGACCTCGCTCCAGAAGAAGCTCAAGTATTCCAAGCGGCTGAAGATCGTCGAGGCCTTCCGCAAGTCCGACAACAAGCCGCAGTGGATGATCCTGGATGTGGTCCCGGTGATTCCGCCCGAGCTGCGCCCGCTGGTGCCGCTGGATGGCGGACGCTTCGCCACCTCCGATCTCAACGACCTCTATCGCCGCGTCATCAACCGCAACAACCGGTTGAAGAAGCTGATGGACCTGCACGCGCCCGAGGTCATCGTGCGCAACGAGAAACGCATGTTGCAGGAGGCGGTGGACGCGCTCTTCGACAACGGTCGCCGTGGCCGCGTGCTGCGCGGCGCCAACAACCGCCCGCTCAAGTCGCTCTCCGACACGTTGAAGGGCAAGCAGGGGCGCTTCCGCCAGAACCTGCTGGGCAAGCGCGTCGATTACTCCGGCCGCTCGGTCATCGTCGTCGGCCCCGAGTTGCAACTGCACCAGTGTGGCCTGCCGAAGAAGATGGCGCTGGAACTCTTCAAGCCGTTCATCTACCACCGCCTGGAGCAGACTGGCCACTGCACCACGATTAAGCAGGCCAAGGAGATGGTGGAGATGCAGGATCCCATCGTATGGGACATCCTCGAAGAGGTCATCAAGGACCATCCCATCATGCTCAACCGAGCGCCGACTCTGCACCGTCTGGGCATTCAGGCGTTCGAGCCGGTCCTGGTCGAAGGCAAGGCGATCAAGATCCATCCGCTTGTCTGCACTGCCTTCAACGCGGACTTCGATGGCGACCAGATGGCCGTACACATCCCTCTCTCTCCGGAGGCGCAGATCGAGGCCTCGGTGCTGATGCTGGCTTCGCACAACATTCTCTCGCCAGCCAGCGGCCAGCCCATCACCGTGCCCACGCAGGACATGGTGCTTGGCATCTACTACCTCACTAAAACGAAGGTCAACGCCATTGGGGAAGGCCGCGTCTTCGCCAACATCGAAGAGGTGTTGATGGCCCTGGAGGCCAAGCAGGTCGAGACGCTGACGCCGATCCGCCTGCGTTACACCGGGCCGGTCCTGGACATGACTACCGCTTACGACGACCAGGACCTGAACCACACCGAGGTGGTCCACTTCAACAAGCAGTTTCTTTCCACCACGGTGGGCCGCGCCATCTTCAATGACGCTCTTCCCGAAGGCATGCCCTACGTCAACGGCCTGCTCAAGAAGAAGGGGATCGGCCATCTTGTCAACTACTGCTACCTCAACCTCGGCCTGGAGACCACAGTCAAGGCGCTGGACCGGATTAAGGACCTTGGCTTCCGTTACGCCACCAAGTCCGGGCTCTCGGTTGGCCTCGACGACATGGTCATCCCCGACTCCAAGTACACCCTCGTGGGCGACGCGGAGAAGACGGTTCTCGCGATGCAGCAGCAGTACCTCGATGGCGCCATCACCAACGGCGAGCGGTCGAACAAGGTCATCCAGATGTGGTCGGGAGTCACCGAGCGCGTCGCCGATGAGATGTTCAACAACATGAAGCGCGCGGACAAAGAGGGGGCCATGAACCCGATCTACATCATGGCCGACTCCGGCGCCCGCGGATCGAAGCAGCAGATCCGCCAGCTTTCCGGTATGCGCGGACTGATGGCCAAGCCGTCCGGCGAGATCATCGAGACCCCCATTACCGCGAACTTCCGCGAGGGCCTCACGGTGCTACAGTACTTCATCTCGACGCACGGCGCGCGCAAGGGATTGGCCGACACCGCGCTGAAGACGGCGGACTCGGGCTACCTGACGCGCCGCCTGGTCGATGTGGCGCAGGATGTCATCATCTCAGAGCACGACTGCGGCACCGTCGAAGGCATCTACGTTACCCCGATCATCGAGGCGGGCGAGGTCATCGAGCCGCTGCGCGACCGCATCATCGGTCGCGTCAGCCTGGAGAAGCTCAAGGACTTCGAGGGCAAGACCATCGTCGACGTCAACCAGGAGATCGACGAAGAACTCGCCTCCGCCGTGCAGGCCGCGGGGATCGAGCGGGTCAAGATCCGCTCCGTTCTCACCTGCGAGTCCAAGCGTGGCGTGTGCATCCTCTGCTACGGTCGCAACCTCGGCTCTGGCAAGATGGTGGAGATGGGCGAGGCCGTCGGCGTCATTGCGGCGCAGTCCATCGGTGAACCGGGAACGCAGCTTACGATGCGTACCTTCCATATCGGCGGAACCGCCAGCCGCGTCTCCGACGCCTCGCACATCGAGGCCAAGAACGCGGGATCCGCGCGCTTCATCAACCTGGTCACCGTGCGCAGCAAGGACGGGAGCCTGGTGGCGATGAACCGCAACGGCTCCATCGCCGTGGTAGACGACAAGGGGCGCGAGAAGGAGCGCTACGCGATTGTCTACGGCGCCAAGCTCAAGGTCGAGGAGGGCGCTAAGGTCGCGCAGGGCAACATTCTCGGCGAGTGGGACCCGTACACTTTCTCGCTGCTCACGGAGATCGCCGGCACCGTCCACTTCAAGGATCTGCAGGAGGGCGTCACGCTCAACGACGAGGTCGACGAGGTCACCGGCCTTAGCCGACTGGTGGTCGCCGACTCCACCGACGAGAAGCGGCAGCCCGCCATCATCATTAAGTCCGCCGCGGGCAACAAGCGCTACCTCATGCCATCGCGCGCGCACCTTATGGTCGCAGACGGAGACGAACTCTTTCCTGGCGATATCCTTGCCAAGATCCCGCGCGAGACCACTCGCACCAAGGACATCACGGGCGGTCTGCCGCGTGTCGTCGAACTCTTCGAGGCGCGCAAGCCCCACGACCCTGCTATCATCAGCAAGATCGACGGTGTGGTTCGCTTCGGCGAGGTCAGCAAGGGCCAGCGCAAGGTATACGTCACCGCGGACAACGGCCAGGAAGAGGAGTACAGCGTTCCTCGTGGCGTCTACGTCAACGTGCAGGAGGGCGAGCGCCTGCGCGCCGGCGACCCGCTCATCGACGGCCCGCGCAGCCCGCACGACGTGCTCGAGGTCCTCGGCGAGCGCGCCGTCCAGATGTACCTCGTCAACGAGATCCAGGAGGTCTATCGCCTGCAGGGCGTCACCATCTCGGACAAGCACATCGAGACCATCGTCCGCCAGATGCTGCGCTGGGTCAAAATCGAAGAGGTTGGCGACACCGCCTTCCTGCTCGAACAGCAGACCGACCGCTTCCGCTTCAACGAGGAGAACCAGCGCGTTCTGATGGCCGGCGGCCGTCCTGCTATCGGACGCTCGCTTCTGCTCGGCATCACCAAGGCGTCGCTCTCCACCGATAGCTTCATCTCGGCGGCCAGCTTCCAGGAGACCACACGCGTACTGACGGAGGCCAGCATCAACGGCTCCATCGACACGCTGCGCGGCCTCAAGGAGAACGTCATCGTCGGGCGCCTCATCCCCGCTGGCACCGGCATGGAGTACTACCGGAACGTCCAGCTCTCCCCCGAGCTGGAAGAGGCCGCAGCCCAGGTGCAGAACGAGGTCGCCGCAGCCATCGAGGCTGAAGAGCACGAACTCGAACTCATGCGCATGGAAGGCGAGCAGGAAGAGATGGCCGCGGAATAAGCACTTCCGTGCCGTTCTGGACGCTGCGCGGCCTACTGCAAAACAAACAACGGCAGAGCTCCGGCTCTGCCGTTGTTCTTTCTACAACACGAGCGCCTGCCGTCATTTTGAGCGAACGTCGCAAGTCGAAGGTTCCCTGACGCAGCGCCGAACAGAAGCGCCACGATGCAGGCAAGAAGATAAGCGGCATCAAGCGGTATATTGCGGTGGACTCGCCGGGCTGCCCCACGCTATCGTCGTGATTACAGCCAACGGAATGGACCGCGACTGCGCGCTGGCAGCCATCGACTGGTGCTCAGAACCTGTTCACGATCTTTGGGTGAAGGGGATCAAGTCAGTAATAGTCGTGGTGGCTTGTTGGCGGTAGATGTAAAGGATGGAGTCGAGAAGAGCGTATCCGAGTGATGTGAGCGGAGATCGGTTTGAATTGATCCGGGGTTTGTTGGAAGGTGTGCGG
>JAJZDL010000221.1 GCA_021851465.1 Acidobacteriota bacterium | reverse complement strand
TTTATCAAGCGTAGGGAAACTACTATGCCAACTATTTTTCGGAGGCAAGCGGTTGTTTATGTGGAGGATGCGGCGATTTTACCGCCCCAGGGGGCTTGACACGGCGAGTTTGGCCGGAAGACGGAGGAAGATTCTCTCCGAAGCCGTCCAAAACTACAGGACCGGCGCTCAACGAGGAGACAAGCAACGACGAAATGGGGGGATTCTTCCCCTGCGACAAGCTCAGGGGCAGAATGACAATTCTTAAAGAGGGCTGCGCTCAGAATGACAAGTCGATCCACTCGTACGAACGAAATGCGGGGATTCTTCGCTGCGCTCAGAATGACAAGGCGTAAATCTTCGATGAGAAGAACTGTTTTTGGACAGGTCCTTCGATTCATGCGATTGCCCTGGGATGCATTCGATGAAGGGTTCCCTGCGGCTTCGACAATTTCTGCTGCGTTTTCCTCTGGCGTGGTCGGAACTAAACTGGTGGTATGCCTGCCGAGTTCACTCACCTACATCTGCATACGGACTACTCTCTGCTGGACGGCGCATGCGACGTAGAGAAGCTGGTGAAGCACGTTCACGCGCTGGGCCAGACCTCGGTCGCCATGACCGACCACGGCAACATCTTCGGCGCTGTGCATTTTTTCAACGCGGCCAAAGAGAAGGGGATCAAGCCCATCCTGGGCTGCGAGCTGTACATCTGCAAGGAAGAGGACCATCGCGCCAGGCCCGACCCCGACCTGAAGTACAACCACCTGCTGGTGCTGGCGGAGAACGAGGAGGGCTACCGCAACCTTGTGCGGCTCACCAGCGAGGCCGCGCTGCATGGCTTCTACCGCAAGCCGCGCATCGGCAAGGCGTTCCTCGCAAAACACAGCAAGGGGCTCATCGGCTTCTCCGGCTGCCTGGCCGGCGAGGTTGCGCAGCAGATCATGGAGGGCCACTACGAGCAGGCCAAGGCGACCGCCGGGCAGTATCGGGAGATATTCGGGCACAACAATTTTTTTCTGGAGATACAGGACCACCAGCTCGCGCCGGACAAGCAGGTCTGCGATGCGATGTTCCGGCTGGAAAAAGACCTCGACATCCCGCTGATTGCGACCAACGACTCACACTACATCGCCGCCGACGACAGCCGCGCGCACGAGATTCTGCTCTGCGTACAGACCGCCGGATCGATGAACGACCCCAAGCGGTTCAAGTTCGACACCAACGAGTTCTACATCAAGAGCGCGGAGGAGATGGCGCGGCTCTTTGCGCACGCGCCGCATGTGGTGAGCGGGACAATGCAGTTTCCCGAGCGCTGCAACCTGAAACTCAGCAAGGTGGACAGTCCATTCCCTGCATTTCCAGTGCCCGAAGGGGAGACGCTGGACAGCTACTTCGAGAAGATCTGCCGCGAAGGGCTGGAGAAGCGCCTGGCCACCTCGGTCGAGCACCTGCGCTCCAAGGGCCTGCTGAAGAAGACCATTCCCGACTACCACGCACGCCTCGACCGCGAGATCGCCTGCATCAAGCAGATGAAGTTTCCCGGCTACTTCATGATCGTGTGGGACTTCATCCGCTACGCGCGCGAGCGCGCGATCCCGGTCGGCCCAGGGCGCGGATCGGCGGCGGGATCGCTGGTGGCGTACTGCATGGAGATCACGGATGTCGACCCGCTGCAGAACGAGCTGCTCTTCGAGCGCTTTCTCAACCCGGAGCGCGTCTCGATGCCCGACATCGACATCGACTTCTGCATGAACCGGCGCAGCGAGGTCATCGACTATGTGAAGGGCAAATACGGCGACGACCAGGTGGCGCAGATCATCACCTTCAACACCATGGCTGCGAAGGCCGCGATCAAGGACGTGGGCCGCGCGCTGGACATGCCGTACGGCGAGGTGGACCGCATCGCCAAACTGATTCCGCCGACGATTGGAATCACCATCGAGGACGCGCTGAAGGACTCGCCTCCACTGGCCGCGGCCTATGAAGACCCCAAGGTTCGCGAGCTGATCGACACGGCGATGCGACTGGAGGGGCTGGTGCGCGGCGCGGGCGTCCATGCGGCGGGCGTGGTGATCGCGCCCAAGCCGCTCACCGAGCTTGTGCCGGTGACGCGCACCAAGGACGAGGCCATCGTCACCGCGTACGACATGAAGTCGATCGAGAAGATGGGCCTGCTCAAGATGGACTTCCTCGGCCTGGCCACGCTGACGGTCATCGACGACGCGCTCAAGCTGGTCAAGTCCACGAAGGGCATCGAGGTAGAACTTGCGACGATTGCGCTGGATGACGAGAAGACCTACGAGCAGGTCTTCCATCGTGCGCTGACCTCCGGCATCTTTCAGTTCGAGTCCAGCGGAATGCGCGACGTGCTGCGCCGCTACCGACCCACCAGCGTCGAAGACCTCACCGCCTTGAACGCGCTCTATCGCCCCGGCCCCATTCAGGGCGGAATGATCGACGACTTCATCGAGCGCAAGTGGGGACGCCGCCCGGTCGAGTACCTGCTGCCCGAACTGGAACCGCTGCTGCGTGAGACGCTGGGCGTCATCGTCTATCAGGAGCAGGTCATGCAGATATCCAACGTCGTCGCCGGCTACTCGCTGGGCGACGCCGACCTGCTGCGCCGCGCCATGGGCAAGAAGGACGCGGCGGAGATGCAGAAGCAGCGGGAGCGCTTCATGGCCGGGGCCGCCGCCAACAAGCATCCGAAGGACGTTGCGGGAACCATCTTCGACCTGATGGCGCAGTTCGCCGGCTATGGCTTCAACAAGTCGCACTCGGCGGCGTACGCGCTTCTGGCATATCACACGGCCTGGCTGAAGACGCACTACCCGGTAGAGTTCATGGCCGCGCTGCTGACCAGCGAAACGTCGAAGCCGGAGAATGTGGTGAAGTACATCTCCGAGTGCCGCGAGATCAACATTCCCGTCGTTCCGCCCAGCGTGCAGATCTCCGCCCGTGACTTCACGCCTGTGCGCATGGCGGAGGGCGTCGAGGCGATTGGCTTCGGACTGGCGGCGATCAAGAACGTCGGACGGTATGCGATTGACTCGATCATCGCCGCGCGCGAGGCGCTCAATCCAGACCCATCGGGCAGGGAAGGGAAGCGGGGCTTTGCCAACCTGTGGGAGTTCTGCGAGAAGGTCGATCTGCGCCTGCTCAACAAACGCGTTCTTGAATCGCTCATCAAGGCAGGCGCAATGGACTGCTTCGGCCCGCGCGGCCAGGTCGCCGCAGCGTTGGACAAGGCCATCGAACGCGCACAGAAGTCGCAGAAGGACGCGACCGCGGGACAGTCCGGCCTTTTCGGCGGGATATTCGATGCAGGTGACGCGACCGCCTCGGCCCGCGAGAACGAGGCCCTGCCGCCCGCGCCGGACTGGGACGAGCACACACGGCTGCAATATGAGAAAGAGGTCCTCGGTTTCTTCGTCTCCGGCCATCCGCTGGACCGCTACCGTGAAAAGCTGCGCAACCTCAAGGTGGTCGATACCGCCACCGCAATCGAGATGAAGCCCGAGCCGCAGAGCTTCCGGCGCGGCCAGAGTGAGCAGCAGAACGAGGTGCAGATCGCCGGGGTCATCACTGGACTCAAGGTAGCCAAATCGAAACGCGGCGAGATGTACGCGCAGGCCACGCTGGAGGACAGCGTGGGCAAGATTGAGCTGATTGCATTTTCGAGCGCGTACCAGAAGCTCGCCGAGAAGCTGAAGATCGAAGTGCCTGTGCTGGTGCGCGGCGTGCTGCGTGGCGAGGACGATTCCGCGCCGAAGCTCTCCATCTCCGGCATTCAGGCGCTCCAGGATGTGGCGCTGAAACTGCCGCAATCGCTCCGCATCAAGGTCCCACTGGTCCCTTCCGACACCGCGCTGCTGGAGAAGCTACAGGCCGTCTTCGCGTCCGCTCCGGGTGCGGGAAAACTGCTGCTCGACCTGGAAGAACCGGGCGAGTTCTGCGCCGTGATCGAGCCGCGCAACGTGAGCGTCGCCGCCGACCGCCTCTTCATCGACCGCGTCGAAGAACTGGTCGGACGTGGCGGTGTCCGCATCATCGACTGAGCGGCTGCACGGACAAGTGCAGCCTCGACGCGCTGTGCGCGCCATCCCCTTTGCCCGTCGGCAACCGCAAACCTCAACTCAGGCTGCGCCGCCTCTGCCGCCGGCGGCGCAGCCCGCGCAGGCACTATTCCTTCTTGCCCACCGTCAACGG
>JAJZDL010000220.1 GCA_021851465.1 Acidobacteriota bacterium | reverse complement strand
AGGATATTGTTGGCGAGGTCGGCGAGGATTTTATCGAAGTCGCTGGGTGCGTCGAGAAGGCCGGCTTGGAAGAGCCGCTCGATCACATTGTCCTCTGCCTGCTGCACCCACTCGCGTTGCGCACCGAGCGGGCTGAGGTCGGGCGCGTCGTTGGAGACGTCCTGTGCGTTGACGACATCCAGCGAGGTGTTCTCCGCATTGGTCTCCGGAATTCTGAGCGCGTATCCCCAGACATAGTTGATGGCTTTAAATTTAAGCGTGCTGGTGGTGCTTTTGGGGTCGCTCTCCTCGACGTAGAAGGAGGTGGGGAGCCAGAGGTCCGGCTGCACGTTGGTGCGCCAACTGTCGAAGTGGTAGAACTCCTTCATGTTGGCGATGGAGCCTGCGTAGTCGCCGTTGAAGCGGACTACACTTCCTCCATTGGTCTCGATCCAGATGCGCCCGGCGAAGCGCCCGAAGTCCTTTCTGGGGTTGGTTGGCAGAACGTCGAAGACGGCCGTTGGGACGGTTCCGAGGAAGTCGTTGCGGACGAAGGTGAAGCTATAGTGCTGGCGGTCGAAGTTGTTCGAGTCCATCAGCATCATCTGGACGAACCCAGACTCATGGAAGGTGAGATGCAGGCTGTTGGAGATGCCCGTGAGGGCGGCAAGGGAATCCTTGAACTGGGAGAGGCGGCCCTTTTTCGCCTTGAAGTTTCCTTTGTAGTTCTTGTAAGTGTCGTCGTTGATGACCTTGCTGAAGTCCACGCGCGCCAGGAAGTGCTCATCCGAGACCGGGACCTGTAGAAAGACCGGGTCTGGCTTCATGTTCTGAATGTAGGTCTCGACCAGGGGAGCGCGCTGCCTGACGACCTGGATCACTGCCTTCTCACGCACGATCGCCTTGTCGATCAAGGCATTCTGCGCGGCCGTCGGCTTGGTTCCGGGCATGACGTCCTGAACCGGCTTCTTCTTCCCGAAGAGGTGGGGCAGCCCGGCTCCGGCCATGGCAGGAAGCGTTGTCGCTAGAAGAAGCGCGAGCATTGCAGCGGCGACGGATCTGGATCGGAGAATCATGGTTTGCGGCTCCCTGTGGCGACATCGAGGACGCCATCGTAACTAAACTTAGGACATCTGTCGGATACATCCTGAACTAAACATATCTGAAGCGACTCTCGACGGTACAGAATGCCATCTCAAGCGGTTGAGATTCTCCTAAACCAATCCGAGAAGCGCCGGTGCACCTTGCCGATTGATTAAATGCATTTGGCGAAGATTGTACTAGACGCAACAGGAACGGGCGACTGCCTGCTCCGCGCACTTCTCCGCTACCCGGCGAGCTGAAAGGCGACATTCACGATTCCCTCCCAGGTGATGGGCCGTCCGGATGCATCGGTTGCAGGCTCGAACTTTGTGGCCAAGACGGCGCGTTTGGCCGCCTCTCCGAGGCCGTGGCCAAGATCGTTGAGGAGATTCAGGACCTGCACCGAGCCATCCGGTTGCACCCGGATCCGGACGGTAATGGTGCCCTCGATGTGCAACTGGCGGGCCTCCGCAGTGTACTCCGGCTTCGGCTTGTAGAGGACCTTGGGCTCGGTGCGTTGCACGGCTGTGACGGGGGCGGAGGACTTTGGCATGGGCGGAGGCGTGGCCTGGCCAAGATTGACCTGGCTTGTGCCGCGGCTGTTTCCGGTGGCCTCTGGAACGCCGTGCGGAATGCCCGTGACTGCGACCACGCCGTTGCCATGGATGCTGGTCCCGCCGGGGCTTCCATTGCCGAGGACCACCTTGGTGGCGCGCGGGCCGTTGCCGGTGTTGGCGGAGTTCATCCCCGGCATGCCCGCGCCGAGGTTGACGCTGGAGACCGCCGGGCCGTGCAGGTTGTTCAGCGGGCTGGTCGAATTGCCCAGGCGGACCGCGGTGGGATGCGCGTCATTGTTCACCACCGATGCCGCCTGCGGATGGGAGAGGTTCACGGTTACCGGCGCGGCCATTGCAACGACCTTCGCAGGTGCCGGAGGAGCGATGACCGGCTTGGGCAGGTCCACCTTGACATCGGGCGGCTTGGGCACGTCCGGGGGCTTTACACGGACGATTTGCGGAAGCTGCACCTCCAGCTTTGCGATCTCTGGAATGACCGGCGGCTTGGGCGGCGGCGGGATGACCTTGGGTTTGATCGGCTCAACCTTTTTGGGAATATTTTGAAATGTAAGGTTGGTGAGCATGTCCCGTTTTGCGATCATCTTGTTGTGCGCGGCCGTGATGACGACGAGGACGAACAGAACGGCCGCATTGAGCAGCATCGACACAAAGACCGACTGCTTGCTCTGGCGGCCGTCGTCGAGGAGGCCAAAGTGCGCAAACTGCACGTCGATCCGCTGGCCGCGTTCCTCGCTTTGAAGGGGCATTGGCATGGTTCGGATGGTCCTTGTGTTGTTCGCTGTGTAACGGGCGATGAATGAATATAAGTATGACGCAACCTGAGACGCGAAGGAAACAAATTGCGCTACCGTGAACACAACTGGAACCGGTGGTTGCTGGGACAACGGGCAAATTTTCAGCGACACCGGATCGTGAGACCCATTGTAGTGTTTCAGGTTGCCGACATGGCGCGCAGACCAACCCAGTGAATGAATCAAGTTAGATGCGTGGTGGACTCCTTTTTATTCTTCTTTAGACCCGGATGCGGGGGAAATTACTCTTCGGTGCTGAAATCCCTATACTTTGGTTGTAGCGACAAAGACGATGCTTGGAGAAACGATGAAGATTCTGGTAACAGGCGGCGCAGGGTACATTGGTGGAACCGTGGCACGGCTTCTGTTGAGCGGCGGCGAGGCCGTGACGGTCTACGACAACCTGAGCCACGGCAAGCGGGCGGCGTTGCCCGAGGGCGCGGCGTTCATCGAGGGCGATCTGGCCGACCGCGCGCTGCTGGAGCGGACACTGAAGGCCGGACGGTTCGATGGAGTGATGCACTTCGCCGCGCTGATCGAGGCCGGCGAGAGCATGCAGAAGCCGGAGATCTACTTTCGCAACAACACGGTTGGGACGCTCACACTGCTGGAGGCGATGCTGGCCACCGGGCACGACCGTCTGGTCTTCAGTTCGACGGCGGCGTGCTACGGCGAGCCGCTGACGACGCCGATCCTGGAGGACGCGCGGCTGCAGCCGACCAACGCATACGGCGAGAGCAAGCTGCTGGTAGAGCAGATGCTCGGTTGGTTCAACCGCATCCACGGGCTGCGCTATGCGAGCCTGCGCTACTTCAACGTCGCCGGCGCGATGGAGGGCCACGGCGAGGCGCATGAGCCGGAGTCGCACCTGATTCCGCTGATTCTGGACGTTGCGCTCGGACGGCGCAAGAGCATCAAGATCTTCGGCGAGGATTACCCGACGCACGACGGAACCTGCATTCGCGACTACATTCATGTGCTGGACCTGGCCGACGCGCACATGCTGGCGCTTGCGGCGCTGAAGCAGCAGGACCGACTGATCTACAACATCGGCAACGGGCAGGGCTTCACCGTGCGCGAGGTGATCGACTCGGTGCGGCGCGTGACCGGCAAGGAGATAGCGGTCGAGTCGTGCGAGCGGCGCGCGGGCGATCCGGCGGTGCTGGTGGCCAGCTCGGAGAAGATCAAACGCGAGCTTGGCTGGCAACCGAAGTTTGCCGAACTGGACAGCATCATCGCCAGCGCATGGCAGTGGCACCAGAAGCGCTACGCGTAAGGAGCGTGAGCTGAGCGATGCTGCGAGGCCGATGCGCAGGATACAGTGTTGCACGAGAGCTCTGCGACTGTTCAGGAGACCGCTCGAATTTATGGCGTTGCATTGGGAGGTGAAATTTTACTTCCAACCGCAGCGAGAGAGGGCGATTGCTCGGGGCGGCGGTGGGTGGGGCGGGCGCGAAAATATATATTTAATAGTCTATATTTATAGCCCCCCCCCCCATCCCCCCCTCTTGCGTTTTGAGGGGTAAGGTGAGTGTTTTCAGGGGCTCCAGGGCAAAGTATAGAGGATAAAGACTTTGTGCGTAAGCCGATTGGATTCAGTGTCTTGCGGGGTGGTGGCGGCGGCAAAGTATTCAATCGGTGGGGCTTACGGCTAAAGTATTGGCAATAGATGGCTTATGGTGGCGGCCGCCATGGGGGATAATGCTCAGGCTTCGCGGCGGCCGAGGGTTATAGGGCGGGCCTTCAGCCCGCGGATGGG
>JAJZDL010000219.1:3756-4250 GCA_021851465.1 Acidobacteriota bacterium | reverse complement strand
GAGCTTGCAAGGGACGTGCGCATTGTGCAAAGCAAGAGCAGAGGCTGGAGATTGTTGGGAGAACGGGGCGGGCGGTTGGGGTTTGGCGGAGGTCGTCGGGGTCCTTCGACTCCGCCTCCCGCGATGAGGCTGCGGGAGGCTGCGCTCAGGATGACAAGCCGGTGGGGGTGGGGGCAGCGTGGGATGACGGCGGGGAGGCTCGCGCGGGCGGGTGTGGGCTGCGGCGTAGATTTGCGCGTGGATTCACGTCGCCTTCTATAATGGGCCATGGCAAACACACCAGCGGCCCCGGGCGGTTCCGGGCAGCCCAGCCCTTCCAGCGCGGAGGGGACGGGAGATGGCTCAACTGCGATGGACGGAGGCATGGAGCGTGCGACTACTCTGCCTGGCTCGACCGCAGTAACACTCCGCAGTATGGAGGCATGGGCGGCGCGGGCAATGGGGCCGGTGGATGCAGGTGGGGCGGATGGCCCCGCAGATGCAACGGGCGGAGT
>JAJZDL010000219.1:0-3746 GCA_021851465.1 Acidobacteriota bacterium | reverse complement strand
GGCGCGGCGGCTGAGGGTGCAGGCACTGAGGCGTCGTCTGCCAGCCATCTTGCGGGCGCAAGCGCGACGACGATCGAGGAGATGGATGCGAAGTTTGCGCGGCTGCTGCACGAGGCGCATGAGAACCGTCCGAACGACGATCTGGAGATAGTGCGGCGGGCGTGGGAGTTTTGCCTGGAGCAGCATGAGGGGCAGAAGCGCGCCTCGGGCGAACCGTACGCGGTGCATCCGCTGGAGGTCGGCCTGGTGCTGGCGGAGATGAAGATGGACTCGACGGCGATTGCGGCGGGGCTGCTGCACGACGCGGTGGAGGACACGGATGTGACGACCGTCGAGGTGGAGAAGCGCTTCGGCGAGCAGGTGGCGCACATTGTGGAGGGCGTGACCAAGCTGGACCGGATCAAGTTTGCCAATCGGGAGGACCACCAGGCCGAGAACATTCGCAAGATGCTGCTGGCGATGGTGACGGACGTGCGCGTGGTGCTGATCAAGCTGGCCGACCGGCTGCACAACATGCGCACGCTGGAGCACCTGGCGGCGGAGAAGCGGCAGAAGATCGCGCGGGAGACTCTGGATGTGTACGCTCCGCTGGCCCACCGGCTGGGGATGGGCAAGCTGCGCGGCGAACTGGAAGACCTGGCCTTCCGCTACACCGACCCGTTTGCGTATGAGCAGATCGCAAACGAGGTGGAGGCGCGGCGCGGCGAGGGCGAAGTGTTTCTGGCAGGGATTGTGACGGCGCTGGAGGCAAAGCTGCGCGAGCACAAGATTGCCGGTCGGGTGGAGTGGCGGATCAAGCGGCTGTACTCGATCCAACAGAAGCTCTCCGAGCAGAAGATCCCGCTGGATCAGGTGTACGACCTGCTGGCGATCCGGGTGATCTGCCAGTCTGTGCAGGACTGCTATGCGGTGTTGGGGCTGATGCACTCGGTATGGCGGCCGGTGCCGGGGCGGATCAAGGACTTCATCGCGATGCCGCGTCCGAATATGTACCAGAGCCTGCACACCACGCTCATCGCGCCCGGCGGGCACCAGTTCGAGGTGCAGATCCGGACGGAAGAGATGCACCGCGTGGCGGAGGAGGGGATCGCGGCGCACTGGAAGTACAAGGCCGGGGACGACGTGAGCGCCAAGGACGAGGCGCGGCTGGCGTGGGTGCGGCAGTTGATGGAGTGGCAGCGGGAGATGAGCGATCCCAACGAGTTCATGTCCACGCTGAAGATCGACCTGTACCCGGAGGAGGTGTATACCTTCACGCCGAAGGGCAAGGTAGTGGTGCTGCCGAAGGACGCCAGCCCGATCGACTTTGCGTACACGATCCACACGCAGGTGGGCAATACGACGACGGGCGCGAAGGTGAACGGGCGCATGGTTCCGCTGCGGACGAAGCTGCGCAACGGGGACATCGTGGAGATTGTGACGCAGGCTGGGCACTCGCCGAGCCGGGACTGGCTGAGCTTCACCAAGAGCTCGCGGGCGCGCAACAAGATCAAGCACTGGCTGAACGAACACCAACGAGAGCGTGCGATCGAGGTGGGAGGCAAGCTGCTGGAGCGGGAGGCGCGGAAGTACAAGATGGCGCTCTCCAAGTACCGCGAGGCGGACTACGAGAAGGTGGCCGGGGAGTACGGGCTGGGAACGCAGGCGGACCTGCTGGCCAGCATCGGGTTCGGCAAGTATTCGGCGCGCCAGGTGCTGAACAAGCTGGAGCCGGGGTCTACCATCGCGAGCGAGCCGGCAGCGCAGGAGAGCGGCATCGGCAGCACGCTGGGGCACATGTCGGACGCGGTGAAGCGCGTCTTCTTCGGGCGGGGATCGGAGTCGCTGCAGGTGGAGGGGCAGGACGACCTTCTGGTCTATCGCGCGCGCTGCTGCAACCCCATCCGCGGCGAGGAGATCATCGGCTATGTGACGCGCGGCAAAGGAGTGGCAGTCCATGCGAGGAGCTGCCCGAATGTGCAGAACCTGCTGTACGAGTCGGACCGGCGGATTCAAGTGGAGTGGGCGCCGTTGCCGGGCGATGCGGGTTCCTCAGGGGCGGCAAAGGTACAGACCTATCCGGTGAAACTGACAGTGCTGTGCGACGACCGAGCGGGGCTGCTGAAGGAGTTCACGGCGATCATCTCCGACGAAGGGACGAACATCCGGTCTTCGAGTTCTGAGGCGACGGACGACGGGGGCGCGGTGGTGGACTTCGTCGTCGAGACGGTCGATGTCCGGCACCTCAACCGCCTGGTCGACAAAATGCGCCGCGTGCAGGGCGTTCGCGACGTACAGCGGGTGCAAAAGATATAGCTACAACCATGAAGAAGACACGTCCCTGTGAATTGCTTGCGGAAGAGGTGTGCCTGCAATACGATCTTGGAATGCCCCGAGATGAACACTGCCGATGCAAGAACTTGTTGAGCAACGATTGCACGCGAACGAAAGGGCCTTTGGCGCGGTGCTGCGAATTCCATGAACATAGCAGAGATAAATAACCGAAGAAGTACATCGCCGCAGGCGATTCGGTTCACTGAGTGCAAGCTGCCGGGATGTTATCTGGTGGAGTTTTCCAGATTTTGCGACCATCGGGGAACGTTCGTGAAGCCCTACCAGCGGAGCGCCTTCGATGAACGCGGTCTCGAGTGCGATTTCAAGGAGTCGTTCTATACGGAGTCTGGGCCGAACGTGCTGCGCGGGATGCACTTCCAGGCGCCTCCGGCGGGCCACGCGAAGCTGGTGTACTGCGTGACGGGCGCGATCTACGATATGGCACTGGATCTGCGGGTCGGATCGCCGACATACGGGGAGTACGAGGCCTACGATCTGAGCGCGGGCCAGTGCAACGCGGCGTATCTGCCCCGCGGAATAGCCCACGGATTCCTTGTGCGCTCCGCGCCGTCGCTGGTTGTATACCATGTGACCGGGGAGTACTCTCCTGCGCACGATATGGGAATCCATTGGGACTCGTTTGGCGCGACGTGGCCACAGAGAGCGCCGGTCGTATCGCTACGCGATGAGGCGCTGATGCCATTGAAAAAATTTGCGAGCCCATTTCAATTCGATCCAGATACGACCTTTAAAGAGAACTCAATACGGTGAGCCGGATGCCCGCAAGGTCTCTACTGATCGGCTCGTCGGGCCAAGTCGGCAACCAGATGCTGTGCCTGCTGGGGGAGGAACGGAGCATGGTCGCGTCGCGCAGGCCGCACTCCGACACGGAGATGCATCTGGATCTGGCGCGCATCGCAACCAGGGCGGACGCCGAGCGAGCGCTGCGCGGGCATTCTCTGGATGCGATCTACTGTGTCGGCGGGATGACGAACGTCGATGGATGCGAAGAGAGCCCGGAAGAGGCATCCCATACCAACTGCCGCGGCCCCGCGATGTTGGCGCATGTAGCCGGCGATATGGGGATCCCCTTCGTTTATTTCTCGACGGAGTATATCTTCGACGGCACCAGCGGGCCTTACCTCGAAGAGGCCCAGTCGAACCCGCTGAACGTGTACGGCAGGAGCAAATGGGAGGGGGAACAGGCGGTGCTTGCGGCCTGTAGAGATGCGCTTATCGTGCGCACGACAGTTGTGTATGGCCAGGATGCTGGACAGAAGAACTATGTGTACAGCGTGCTGCGCGCACTTGCCACGGGCAAGACGATGCGCGTGCCCCAGGACCAGGTGTCGACGCCAAGCTACAACCGCGACCTGGCGACGGCGACCGTCGCTCTCGTCAACCGCGGGGCCACCGGCATCTACCATGTGTGC
>JAJZDL010000010.1 GCA_021851465.1 Acidobacteriota bacterium | reverse complement strand
CTGCAGAAGGACTACGCGCACTTGGAGAAGCAGGAGCGCGAGAAGGACGTGCAGGTGGCGTCGCTTGGCTCGCTGGCAAACGAAGTCTCGGCGCTCTACGGCCTGACCGCGAGCCGGCTTGCTGTGCCCATGGGCCACATGCGGCTGACGTCGGCGGCCAGATCGGGCAAGGCCAGGGCAGCGCAGGGCGCTCTGATCGCGGAGTCGGCATCGAGCTTCACCGACGACAGCTACTACAAGTCGCTCAACACCTTCTACAGCCTGCGCGATTCGGCGGCCAGCGGTGCCGCGACCCAGGCCATCGACGGCGTATCGGCGCTGGGTTCGCTCTCGACAGCGGACGGGATGGATATTGCGCTCGACGCACCCTCGCTGTGGCCCGTGATCGGGCCGATCACAAGCAGCTTCGGCGAGCGTGAAGACCCGGTCCTGCATACCGGCGAAGGCGAGTTTCACACCGGGATCGACATCTCCGCGCCCAGCGGGACTCCGATCCGCGCCGCCGCCGATGGCATCGTGAAGTCGGCAGCGATGGAGAATGGCTACGGGCGCGAGGTGGTCCTCGACAACGGCCATGGGATCGAGACCTGCTACGCGCACATGTCCGCGTTCGCCGTGATGGCGGGTCAGACCGTGGTTCGCGGACAAGTGATCGGCTACGTCGGAGTGAGCGGACGGACCACCGGCGCAAACCTGCACTACGAGGTTCGCATCCACAACACGCCGGTGAACCCTCACAGGTACCTGCGCACCACAATGGCTGGGCTGGGCGCGGATGGCAATCCCGGCTTGTAAACTGTTCTGGAATCCCCTTCCAATACCGCACGAATCAAAGGCCCATCTCCCGGATTGGAGACACGGGCTTTTTCTTTGGCTTGCTATCTCCCAGCGTACGCGACGTGCCAGGCGGAGCGGGGGTCGTCGGGGGTGGCGCACCCGTGAGGAGGTCGCCGGATGCGCAAGTGGCGCGGCGACGAACATGATTCCTTTGCTGCGCGTTGGCCTCTCTCAGTCGTTTCCTTGCTGCATACATCTACCGCCTACGGCATAGCATTCATCGCCCAGATGCGTCGGCAGAGGGTGTGGCGAAGGAGGGGTTGGGCGCGATTGCACTCTGCGGCGTCACCAGCTTTTTGAGCAACTGCACGGGCAGGGTGGCGGTGAGGACGACGCGGTCCTTGTGCTGCTCGATCTGGATGGAAGCGGCGAACTGGCGCAACGCCTCGGTGTCCTCCGTCTCGGACTGCGCCTCGATCTTAGGCTGGATGGCCTGGAAGATATAGAGCAGCGCATTGAGCGCCTGGGAGGAGTTGGCGGCATCTGCGTCGGAGGGAGCGAACTGCTCGATGCGCAGGTGGAGCGCGCCGATGCCGTATCGCAGGCTGGCGACGAAGGTGGTGTCCTCGGGGAGCGGCAGTTGGAGGCCGAAGATGCTGATGCGTCCGCGCTCGGAGAAGGGCAGGCCGACGCGGCCGATGGCCCAGGCGCTGGAGAGCAGAGGCACGTCGCGGTAGCGGGCCGCCAGCAGCGACGAGCCGGAGAAGGGCGAGGCCGAGGCGCGATAGCGATCCAGCATAGAGTGGATCTGCTCTGTGGTGGGCATGTTGGAGGCGGCGATGGTGTCGTAGCCGAGCTGCGCGACGCGCAGGGTGCGGCCCTCGACGGGGATGGAGTAGACGGTGTGGTCGGCGTACTGCTCCTGCGCAGTGGCGATGCCGGCGAGGTAGCGGGCCAGGCGCGCTCCGTCGAAGCGTCCCTCGAAGACCTCGGAGTAGGCCACCGGGCCGTTGGGGCCGTTGGGGTTGTCCATGCGGTGAAGGGCGAATGCGGCGGCGTCCAGGTCCCGCTCGGGCACGATTCCAGTGGCGTCGATGAACTGCTGAAACTCTGGGCTGCGCGCGACCGAGGAGCGGTCGAAGTGGGTCGCGGCGCGCAGGGGGCGCAGGTTGATGTAGACGATTGCGTCGGACTCCGGCAGCAGGCGCGCAACCTCCGGCGGGGCGGCCTTGCGCAGGCAGACCGCAGCGACGAGCGCCACCACCAACACCAACATCAAGAGCAGCGAATACCGCGTCCGTTTGCGCATCCTGCACTCTACTGTACGCCGGTTGCCGCTTTGCAGCGTCGGGTCGACGCAGAGGCCAGGGCAATCGCGGGAATCGAGCGATGCGTCGTTCGTCTATATCTCTCTATCTTCGTCCGGTGGGATGGCCAGGCTTGTCTTTTTTGGAGTGGCGCTTGGCGTTTGTGGGTTAACTGGTTGGTTACCCCTTGTGGTACCCCCCCCACCCCCCCTGGGGGGTGTTTTGGCGTAAGTTGATTCAATTCATGCGATTGCGGGTGGCATGTGTCCGCAAAAATTGGATTCTATTGGAGGTACGGCTAAGTATTAGACTCTGTTGTACTTAGGAGGCATGATTTGGTTCTCTTCGGGTCTCAAGCGTCGATTCAGTGCAAGATGATGCTAAGTGCTCGTGTTCTGAGTCTGAAGTTCGGTTAAGAAGCTGTCCAAAAAACTACAGGACCGGCGCTCGACGAGGAAAGAAGCAACGACGAAATGCGGGGATTCTTCGCTGCGCTCAGAATGACAATTCATCAAGAAGGCTGCGGTCGGGATGACGGCGGTTTAGGGTGTGGGAGCGTGGGATGACGGCAGTGGGGGTGGGGGTTGTGCTCGCTCGGGAGGACGGTTGGTGCAATGGAGGAAGGTTCTCTGTGGTTCGTGCGCTTGCCCTGCGGAAAGGGAAGGGTAAAAGGACCGGAGAGTGCCTTGGCGCATGAAATAATGAGGAATGATTCGACGGTATCTTGGGAGATTGCCGGTTGTGCCGGCGACATGCTATGTGGACGTCTCGGCGCAGGTGATCGGGGACGTAGAGCTGGGCGAGAACGCCAGCGTGTGGATGAACGCAGTGCTGCGCGGAGACGTCAACTCGATCCGCATCGGCGCGAACAGCAATGTGCAGGACTGCTGCGTGCTGCATGGGATGCGCGAGAGGTACCCGGTGATTGTGGGGGAGTGGGTGACGATCGGGCACAACGCGACGGTGCATGGATGCGTGGTGGAGGACGCGGTGCTGATCGGCATGGGTGCGACGATCCTCAACGATGCACGCATCGGTGAAGGCTCGATCGTTGCGGCGGGCGCGGTGGTTCCCGAGCACACGATCATTCCGCCCAACTCGCTGGTTGCGGGAGTTCCGGGAAAGGTGCGGCGGACACTGGGCGATGCGGACAGGGAGATGGTCCTGAAGTATGCGCGCGACTATCTCGATTACGCTGTGATTTATCTGCAGGAGACAGAGGGCCGGGATGGCGTGGGGCAGGCCGACGGGGTCCGCTCGGTCATGACAGTACACCTCTCCACGCCGGGCGCGGCGAAGCGATGAACCCCAGGCTGGGCTGGTTGGTGTATGGGAGCGGACGACAGGCAGCGATGCGGTGAGTCGCGGCGCGGATGTTTTTCATCTAACTGGATGAAAGAGGGAGCATTGCGGGTCTGGTTGTGGGCCGCAGTCCGCTGAGTTTTTCCTGCGCCGTTGGCAAAAGGTGCAGAGGACGTGGCTTTCCCTATATATTAAAAGATCTAGCGTGCCCATCTCTAGTGCCTGACCCTGCTTGGTCTGCTTCGGCGGACGTGTCGATGGAGAACCGGATCGTCGATCCGAGGTAGAAGTCGCAGGGTGGCAGTGTCTTCTTTGGCTGGGAAAGAAACCTGTATCGGAAGGTTGCCATGAAAACATCGGATCGTTGTCAACGCATACCCGACCCGCAAGGGCTCTATCATCCGCGCAATGAGCACGATGCCTGCGGGATGGGACTGGTCGCGAGCATTCGCGGAGAGAAGAGCCACGAGATCATCCGCAAGGGGTTGGAGGTCCTGATCAACCTGACGCACCGCGGTGCCGCGGGCTGCGACCCGGAGACGGGCGACGGCGCGGGGATCCTGATACAGGTCCCGCACGCTTTCTTCCAGCAGGAGTGCGCGAAGCTGGGCATGCAGTTGGGCGAGGCGGGCAGCTACGCCGTTGCGATGGTCTTTCTGCCCGTGGACAAGCACAGCCGCCTGCAATGCGAAGGCGTCTTGGAGCGCATGGCGCAGGCCGAGGGGCTGACGGTGCTGGGCTGGCGCGATACGCCGGTGAATGGCAACCTGATTGGGCGGGAGGCGCGCGCGTCGCAGCCGTACATCGAGCAACTGTTTGTGGGCTGTCCGGCGGGGATGGACGAAGAGGCCTTCGAGCGGCTGCTGTACCGCGTGCGCCGCCGCACGGAGAACGAGATTGCCGCCTCCGAGATCGAGGACAAGGGCGACTTCTACATTCCGTCGTTCTCCTGCCGCACGATCGTCTACAAGGGGCTGATGCTGGCCCCGCAGATCGAGAAGTTCTACATCGAGTTGGCCAATCCTCTGGTGGCGAGCGCTCTGTGCCTGGTGCACCAGCGGTTCTCGACCAACACATTTCCCAGTTGGAAGCTGGCGCACCCGTACCGGTACATGGCGCACAATGGCGAGATCAATACGATCCGCGGCAACGTGAGCTGGATGAACGCGCGCCAGTCGGTGCTGGAGAGCCCGCTGTACAACGGCAAGATCGACGAAGTGTACCCGGTCGTCACGCCGGGCGGAAGCGACTCCGCATCGCTGGACAATGCGGTGGAGTTTCTCTTCCAGTCGGGGCGGTCGCTGCCGCATGTGATGGCGATGCTGATCCCCGAGGCGTGGTCGGGCAATCCCGACATGGACGAGGAGAAGCGGGCGTTCTACGAGTACCACGCGTCGTTGATGGAGCCGTGGGACGGGCCGGCGGCGGTGTGCTTCACCGACGGGCGGCTGGTGGGCGCGACGCTGGACCGCAATGGGTTGCGGCCGGGGCGCTACATTGTGACCAAGGACGACCTGGTGGTGCTGGCGTCGGAGGCAGGCGTGATCGACGTGCCCGCCGAGGACGTTCGCAAGAAGGGCCGCCTGCAGCCGGGGCGCATGTTCCTGGTGGATACGGTAGAGCACCGCATCATCTCGGACGCTGAGATCAAGAAGTCGCTGGCCGGACGCCAGCCTTACGCGGAGTGGTTGAAGGAGCAGCAGGTCCTGCTGGAACAACTGCCGGAGCCGTGGCGCGTGATGCCATCGGATCCGGAGACGCTGCTGCGCCGCCAGCGCGCCTTCGGCTACAGCGAAGAGGACCTGAAGGTGCTGCTGGGGCCGATGGCCTCGCAGGGCCAGGAGCCGATCGGGTCGATGGGGACGGACGTTCCTCTGGCGTGCCTCTCCGACCGTCCGCAGCAACTGTTCAGTTACTTCAAGCAACTGTTCGCGCAGGTGACCAACCCTCCGATCGACCCGATCCGCGAAGAGCTGGTGATGTCTTTGACCAGCTATATCGGGACGGAGCGGAACATCCTGAACGAGGCGCCGGAGAACTGCCATACGCTGAAGCTGCCGCACCCGATCCTGACCAACCGCGACCTGGAGAAGCTGCGGCGCATCTCATCGGGCGACCTGCTTGCGACCACTCTATCGACATTGTTCCGTGCGTCGGACGGCGAGGCCGGCCTGAAGCACGCGCTGGACGACCTGAGCGCGCGCGCCGCGTACGCGGTGGCCTCCGGCTACACGCTGCTGATCCTGTCGGACCGCGGCGTCAACGAGGCCTATGCGCCGATCCCCAGCCTGCTGGCGATGGCGGCGGTGCACAACCGGCTGGTGCGCGACAAGACGCGCACGCAGGTGGCGCTGATCATCGAGAGCGGCGAGCCGCGCGAGGTGATGCACTTCGCGTTGCTGATCGGCTATGGGGCCAGCGCGATCAACCCGTACCTGGCGTTCGAGACGCTGCGCGACATGAAGCTGCGCGGGCTCCTGCCGGAGGTGACGGCCGAGTACGCGGAGACGAACTTCATCAAGGCGATCGACAAGGGACTGCTGAAGACCTTCTCCAAGATGGGCATCAGCACGCTGCAGAGCTACCGCGGCGCGCAGGTCTTCGAGGCGGTGGGGCTGAACCAGTCGCTGGTCGACGCCTACTTCTCGGGGACGGCATCGCGCATCGAGGGCGTGGGGCTGGATGTGCTGGCGCGCGAGGCGCAGATGAAGCACGCGTACGCCTTCCAGCCGCTGACGGAGTCGGAGACGGACCTGGTTGTGGGTGGGCAGTACCAGTACCGCGAGGGCGGCGAGTACCACCTGCTGAACCCGGCGACCATCAGCAAGCTGCAGCAGGCTGTTCGGCTGAAGAGTGCGACGACGTTTCAGGAGTACACGGAGCTGATCGACGAGCAGAACAAACACCTGTGCACGCTGCGCGGCCTGATGCGGCTGAAGTACGCGGACGAGCCGCTGCCGATCGAGGAGGTGGAGCCGGCAAAGGAGATTGTGAAGCGCTTCACCACCGGCGCGATGAGCTTTGGCTCGATCAGCAAGGAGGCGCACGAGACGCTGGCCATTGCAATGAACCGCATCGGGGGGATGTCCAACACCGGCGAAGGCGGCGAGGATCCGGCGCGCTTTGTGCGCGACGCCAACGGCGACCTGCGGCGCAGCGCGGTGAAGCAGGTGGCCAGCGGGCGCTTCGGCGTTACCACGAACTACCTGGTGAACGCCGACGAACTTCAGATCAAGATGGCGCAGGGCGCGAAGCCCGGCGAGGGTGGACAGTTGCCGGGGCACAAGGTGGACGAGATCATTGCGAAGCTGCGCTACTCGATCCCCGGCGTGGGACTGGTCTCGCCGCCGCCGCACCACGACATCTACTCGATCGAAGACCTGGCGCAACTGATCTACGACCTGAAGAACGTGAACCCGAAGGCGCGCATTGCGGTGAAATTGGTGGCGGAGGCGGGCGTGGGGACGGTGGCTGCGGGCGTCTCCAAGGCGCACGCCGACGTGGTGCTGATCTCCGGCGACAGCGGGGGCACGGGAGCGTCTCCCCAGAGTTCGATCAAACATGCGGGGCTGCCGTGGGAACTGGGCCTTGCGGAGACGCAGCAGGTGTTGTTGTTGAACGATCTGCGCAGCCGCATCCGGGTGCAGACCGATGGCAAGCTGCAGACTGGGCGCGACGTAGTGATCGCCGCGCTGCTGGGCGCGGAGGAGTACGGCTTTGCGACGATGCCGCTGATCTCGATGGGCTGCATCATGATGCGCAAGTGCCACCTGAACACCTGCTCGGTGGGCATCGCCACGCAGGACCCGGTGCTGCGCGCGAAGTTCCAGGGGCAGCCGGAGCACGTCGTCAACTTCTTCTTCTTCATCGCCGAGCAGATGCGCCAACACATGGCGAAGCTGGGCTTCCGCACGGTCGATGAGATGGTGGGCCGCGTGGATTGCATCGATGCCGCGGTCGCCGATGCGCACTGGAAGGCCAAGGGGATCGACCTCTCGTCGATTCTGTTTTCTCCGACGCTTCCCTCACACGTGGGGCGGCGGCGCATGAAGGAGCAGGACCACGGGCTGGACCAGGCGCTCGACCATGCGCTGATTGCGCAGGCGAAGCCGGCGTTGGAATCGAAGGCCCCGGTCACGGGCAGCTTTGCGATCCGCAACGTGCATCGCACGGTGGGAGCGATGCTGGGCGGCGAGATCGCGCGCCGCTACGGCGCGGACGGGCTGCCCGACGAGACCATCCACTTCCGCTTCACCGGCTCGGCCGGACAGAGCTTCGGAGCGTTCGTTCCCGCGGGCGTCACGCTCGAGTTGGAGGGCGACTCGAACGACTATGTGGGCAAGGGACTCTCCGGCGGACGGATCATCGTCTATCCGCCGAAGACATCGAGCTTCCTGCCGGAGGAGAGCATCCTGGTGGGCAACGTCGTGCTGTACGGCGCGACCGGCGGCGAGGCCTTCTTCAGCGGCATCGCGGGCGAACGCTTCGCGGTGCGCAACTCCGGCGCGACGGCGGTGGTCGAGGGCGTGGGCGACCACGGCTGCGAGTACATGACCAACGGCACGGTGGTCGTACTGGGCACGACGGGGCGCAACTTCGCCGCCGGAATGAGCGGCGGACGCGCCTTCGTCTACGACGACGAGGGCGACTTCTCGACGCGCCGCTGCAACCGGGCCGGCGTAGACCTGGAGCCTCTGGTGCTGGGCGAGGATGTGGAGCTGGTGCGCGGCCTGATGCGTCGGCACATCGACCTGACGGGCAGCCCGCAGGCGGCGTGGATTCTGGAGCACTGGGAGACGACGCAGTCGCGGTTCATCAAGGTCTTTCCGCACGAGTACAAGCGGGTGCTGGGTGTTGAGCGCGTCGAGGCGTTCTATGTCTCCCCCATCCCCCCCGCGAACGTTCAGCCGCTGGTGGCGACAGGGCAGGTGCAACATGGGTAAGGTCACGGGTTTTCTTGAGATTCAACGCGAACAGCCGCAGCGCCGAAAGGTGGAGGACCGCCTTCGGGATTGGAAGGAGATCTACGAGCCCTTCCCCGATGAAAAGCAGCGCGAGCAGGGAGCACGCTGCATGGATTGCGGCGTTCCCTTCTGCCACACCGGCTGTCCGGTCAACAACCTGATCCCCGACTGGAACGACCTGGTCTACAACGGGCGTTGGGAGGGCGCGATCCGGCGGCTACACGCGACCAACAACTTTCCCGAGTTCACGGGGCGCATCTGTCCTGCGCCGTGCGAGGCTGCGTGCGTGCTGGCGATCACCGAGCCGGCCGTCTCCATCAAGCTGATCGAGCGGAGCATCGTGGACCGCGCGTGGGAGGCGGGATGGATTCAACCTGAGCCTCCCGAACGCGAAACAGGCCGCAGCGTGGCCGTGGTGGGCAGCGGCCCGGCGGGCCTTGCGGCAGCGCAGCAGTTGCGCCGCGCGGGCCACTCGGTGACGGTCTACGAGAAGAACGACCGCATCGGCGGGTTGTTGCGCTATGGGATTCCCAACTTCAAGCTGGAGAAACACGTCCTCGACCGGCGCATCGCGCAGATGCGCGCCGAGGGCGTGCGGTTTGTGCCCAACGCGCATGTCGGCGTGAATGTGCCGGTGCAGTCGCTGCTGGACGAGTCCGATGCCGTTCTGCTGGCGGGCGGCTCCGAGCGGCCGCGCGACCTGGCGATTCCGGGACGCGAGCTGAAGGGAATCCACTTCGCGATGGAGTTTCTGCCGCAGCAGAACCGCCGTTGCGAGGGAGATGCAATCGATCCATCGCTGGCGATCCTCGCGGAGGGCAAGCGCGTGATCATCCTGGGCGGCGGCGACACGGGCGCCGACTGCCTGGGCACCAGCCTGCGCCAGCACGCCAAGATCGTCCACCAGTTCGAGATCATGCCCAAGCCGCCGGAGCAGCGCGCCGCATCGACGCCGTGGCCGATGTGGCCGCTGCAGTTGCGCACCGAGAGCAGCCACGAAGAGGGCGGCATTCGCGACTGGGGGATCAACAGCGTGAGATTCAGCGGCGACGCACAGGGGCGCGTCACGCACCTGCACGCGGTGCGCGTTGGGCCGCCACCGAGCTTTACTCCGGTAGCAGGCTCGGAGTTCAGCATCGAGACCGATCTTGTGCTGCTGGCGCTGGGTTTCCTGGGCCCCGTGCAAGCGGGGATGGTCGAGCAGTTGGGCGTGAAGCTGGACGGGCGCGGCAATGTGGCCGCGGACGAGAGCTACGCAACCTCGGTGGAGGGCGTCTTTGCGGCGGGCGACATGCGGCGGGGCCAGTCGCTGGTGGTCTGGGCGATTGCGGAGGGCCGCAAGGCCGCCGCGTCGATCGACCGCTATCTGGCGGCAAAGCCCGAACCGCAGTCCCTGCGCCAACGCGTGTTGGTGTAGGCCGCCGGGCCGCGCGTTCAACCGGAGCGGGCAGGCCGGCATGAGGTGCGCTGTGGTTGCCATTCACGATGCACTCCGCTCTGTGGCGCGGAGTGCATTGTCGGTACAGCTTGCCGCCGGATGTGGCGTGGGGTAGCTTCGTAGATATGCAAGAGTTCTGTCATCGCTGCGGCGGGGAGTTGCCGGCGGGGAGTGGAGAGTCTCCGTTCTGCCCGCAGTGCGGCGCGCCGCAGTTGAGCCTTGCGCTGGAGAACCAATCGGCGGAGGCGGGCGGTGAACCGGTGGGCGCGATCGACGCCGCGGCGAGCGCAGCCGCGGAGCCGCAGCGGGTGGAGTGGAAGACGGCGATCCGCTGCGCGGCGGCGGTGGGCGCGGTGGGCGCGGTGCTGAGCCTGGCGGCGACGCGGGTGGAGATGCTGTCGCCGGTGAGCTTTCTGTGGATTGTGAGCGCGGCATGGATTTCGTTGGGCCTCTACCAGAGGCGGCGGCCTGCGGCGTGGATGGATATGGGCGTGGGCGCGCGCATCGGTGTGGTGGTGGGCGTGTGCCTGACGCTGGAGCTGGGTACAGCCATGGCGGGCGCGGGGCTGGTGGCGCGCTTTGGGCTGCACGCGATGGGCAGCTTCGACGCGCAGATGGCGGCGCAGGTGCAACGGGCGATCCAGCAATCCTCGACGCCGATTCCGGCGGAGATGATGGGGCTTTTGGGGTCGCCGGAGTTTCGCGGCGCGATGTTTCTGGCGGGGCTTGCGTTTGTGTCGGCGGGGCTGGTTGTGCTCTGCACGCTGGGCGGCGCGTTCGCCGGGCTGCTGCGGATGCGGCGCGGGGCGGCGCTGTGAGGGGCACCGCGCGTGTGGCGAGGGGCAGAGTCGGAGCGTGCAGGCTGGTATCATCGGGTTCGACGGAGTGAGTGCGGCGATGCGACTATGAGCGATGCGAGTGAAGTGAAGGCGGGCGGGGCGCAGCCGAGGTTGCGCGAGAAGGGCCGGCTGATGTCGGCGTCGGAGATTGAGCGGACGCTGGTGCGGCTGGCGCATGAGGTTGTCGAGAAGAACGACGGGTGCGCGAACCTGGGGCTGGTCGGCATCAAGCGGCGCGGCGTGCCGCTGGCCGAGCGGCTGGGGAAGATGATCGCCGGCATCGAGAGGCGCCCGGTAGAGACCGGCGTGCTGGACATCAACCTCTATCGCGACGACCTGACGGCAAGCGATCCGCGGCCTACGGTGGTGGCAGGCGAGATCGGCTTCGACGTGAATGGGCGCGACATTGTGTTGATGGACGATGTGCTGTACACCGGGCGCACGGCGCGGGCGGCGCTGGATGCGCTCTTCGACCATGGGCGCCCGAAGAGCGTGCAACTGCTGGTGCTGATCGACCGCGGGCACAGGGAGCTGCCGATCCAGGCGACCTTTACCGGGCGCGCGGTCCCGACCTCGCGGCGCGAGGTAATCGAAGTGAAGATGAACGAGATCGACGGGCAGGAGCAGGTGCTGCTGGCCGAGCTGGTGGATTGAGGCACGGGCGCGTGACCGATCTGACGAAGAGCGCTGCGATGGGAGAAGGCGGGGTGGGGCTGCTCTCTGGAGCGGAGTCGCACGCTGCGGCGCTCTGTTCCGCTTGCGCGAAGGGATCGCTGCTGACGGTCGAGCACCTGTCGATTGCGGACGTGGCTGGGATACTGGCCACTACAACTCGGCTGGAGCGAATGGCCGCGGTGGAGCGGGCGCGGCTGCTGACGGGACGGACGATTGCGCTGCTGTTCTACGAGTCGAGCACGCGGACGCGGACCTCGTTCGAGCTGGCGGCGAAGTCGTTGGGCGCGACGACAACACTGGTGAGCGACAAATCATCGTCGATCGAGAAGGGCGAGAGCCTGAAGGACACCGGGTTGACGCTGCGCGCCCTCGGCGCGGAGGCCATTGTCCTGCGCCATCCGTCTTCGGGCGCGGCGTCGCTGCTGGCGCGCGTGACCGGGCTTCCGGTGCTGAACGCGGGAGACGGAATGCATCAGCATCCGTCGCAGGCGCTGCTGGACCTGCGCACGATCCTGCTGCGGCTGGGCAGGGACGCGAGCACGGTCGATGCGCATGCGCTCGACGGCGTTACGGTGGCGATTGTGGGAGACATTCTGCACAGCCGCGTGGCGCGGTCGAATGCGATGCTGTTGCCGCGGCTGGGCGCGCGCGTGGTGCTGTGCGGTCCGGTGGAGATGCTGCCGGAGGATGCGCTGGGGCTGGGTGCGGGGATTGCGATTGAACGGGACTTCGACCGGGCGCTGGCGCAGGCGGATGTTGCGATGATGCTGCGCATCCAGAAGGAGCGGCTGGCGGGCTTCGACCTGGACCTGGCGGAGTATGTGGCGCGCTATCAACTGAGCGCGCAGCGGCTGGCGGCGATTGCGCCACATGCAGCGGTACTGCATCCGGGACCGATCATTCGCGGGCTGGAGATTGCGGGCGAGGTGGCCGATGGCGCGCAGTCCGCGATCGAGCAGCAGGTGGCGCAGGGCCTGGCGGTGCGGCGCGCGCTGCTGGCGCGGGCCCTCGGGGTGCAGGCATGAACGAGATTTTGATTCTGAATGGGCGTGTGGTCGATCCTGCGAGCGGGATCGATGGGCCACGCGACCTGTTGCTGCGCGACGGGCGGATCGCAGCGGTGGAGCTGCCGGGCGCGCTGGCGGAGTTCGCCGGTTCACTGCCGAAGGAGAAGCAGATCGACGCGGCCGGGTGCGTGGTTGCGCCGGGGCTGATCGACATCCACGTGCATCTGCGCGAGCCGGGACAGACGCACAAGGAGACCATCGCAACCGGCACGGCGGCGGCGGCGGCGGGCGGGTTTACAACCGTGGTGGCGATGCCGAACACGGCCCCGGTGAACGACTCGGTGGAGGGCCTGAAGTGGATGCTGGATGCTGCGCGCGGCGCGGCGGTGAAGCTGCTGGCGATGCCCGCAGCGACGCTTGGCAGCATGGGCGGCGAGATCGCGGACTTCGCTTCGCTGGTGCGCGCAGGCGCGGTCGGCTTCACCGACGACGGCAAACCAGTGCTGGAGGACGCGACGATGCGCGCAGCGCTGGTGGCGGCTGCGAGGCTTGGCGTGCCGGTCTCGCAACACGCGGAGGACACGCGCCTGACGGGCGGATGCAGCATGAACGCGGGGCGCGTGGCGTTCCGGCTGGGGCTGCGCGGAATGCCGGTGGAGGCGGAGGCGCGCATCGTCGAGCGCGACATCCGCCTGCTGCGCGAGATCGAGCGCGGGGAGCGGGTGAGGCCGCACCTGCATGTGCAGCATGTATCGACATCCCGTGCGTTGCACGAGATACGGCGCGCGAAGGCCGAAGGCTTGCATGTGACCTGCGAGGCCGCGCCGCACCACTTCACGCTGACCGAGGATGCGGTCGGCGACTATGACACGAATGCGAAGATGAACCCTCCGCTGCGCGCGGAGGTGGACCGGCAAGCGGTGATAGAAGCGCTGCTCGACGGGACGATCGACTGCATTGCAACCGACCACGCGCCCCATGCATCGCATGAGAAAGAGGTGGAGTTCGAGCGCGCGCCGAATGGGGTTACGGGCCTGGAGACCGCGCTGGGGCTGGCGCTGCGCGTCCTGCACCGCGAGCATGGAATGCCGCTGGCGCGGGTGATGGAGTTGATGGGCGCGCGGGCGGCGGCGGTGATCGGGTTGAAGGAGCGGGGAACGCTGCGCGTGGGGAGCCATGCGGATGTGGTGATTTTCGACGCGGCGGCGGAGTGGAACTTTACGGCAAGTGGTTCGCGGTCGAAGGCGCGGAACACGCCGTTCGACGGTGCGGCGATGCTGGGCCGTGTGCGCGCGACGATCTGCGAGGGGCGCGTGGTTTACCGTGCCTAGGCCAGATTTCGAATGGCACAGAGAGAGTTGCGCCGCGCAATGAAATGCGGGGATTCTTCGCTGCGCTCAGAATGACAATTCAAGGTCGGCTTATAGCAATTGCGAAGCCGCTATAGACAGATCCTCAGACGCGGGCGACCATGACTTCGGTGGACTTCATGAGGGCGGCGGCGGTTTGGCCTTTGCGGAGCTGCATCTCGCGGACGGCGTCTGCGGTGATGATGGAGGTGATGCGCTGGGGGCGCGGCGCGCAGGCAATTTCAAGGACGACCTTGGCGAGCAGGCCGCTGAGTTTGACCTCGACGATGGTGCCGACGATCTGGTTGCGTCCGCTGAGGTTGCGGAAGCGCTCTCGGGATGCGGTGCTGGGCGCCGTGGGCGATGCCGGCAGGTAGCGCCTGAGTGCGGCCTGCGGGATGCGGTGGTGGCCTCCGGCGGTCTTGACGGTGCGCAGCTTGCCGGCGAGGATCCATTGCTTGATGGTGGGGTAGCTGACGCCGATGGCGGCGGCGGCCTCGCGTGGCGTGACGAGCGTTTCGGGAGATTGCATTGGGCACCTTTCTTTACGAATCGTATAAAATCATTATACGTATCCGAATAGAATTTTTCCATGAAGAAATTCCATGCCGTCTTCCGAGTTCTTATGCCCGGAGCATTTTGTTTGGGATTCTGCGGAGTTGCCTTGGCGCAGGCCGCCCCGGCTTCCGGTTCATTTATTGCGCGGTACCAGGCGCGGGCGACGGCGACGCAGAACGCGCAGCCGCACTGGATCACGCCGCTGGTGCTGGTGACTCCTCGACTGGAACAGGAGTTCCGCACGGACTTCGTGCGGCAGACCAATGCGGCGCGCTACGACACATGGACGCTGGACAACGGCAAGGGGCTGGAGCTGATCCCGCTGCGGCGGGTGGAGCTGCTGTTCAACCTGCCTCCGTTTATCGACCACACGCAGCCGGGAGAGGAGGACGGCTTCGGCGACGTGTCGTTCCTGATGAAGTACCGCGTCTTGGCGCGCAATGAGGAGAGCGGCAACCGCATCCTGACGGCATTTCTGGGCGCTTCGGTGCCGACGGGCAAGAACGGCAACGGAAGCTGCTGCGCGGTGGTGACGCCGTCGATTGCGGGCGGCAAGGGCTTCGGGCTGCTGGACTTTGAATCGACGCTGGGCGGCTCGCTGCCAGTGACGAACGCGAAGGGGCTGGGGCATATAACGACGTGGAACAGCCTGGCGCAGTACAGGCTGGCGCGGACAGGCGTGGCGCGGCTGTTCTGGCCGGAGCTGGAGTTCAATTCGAGCTTCTATTCAGGCGGAGCGAACGACGGCAAGATCGCGACGTTTACGACGCCGGGCGTCGTGATCGGACGCATCCCGCTGGCGCACAATGCGGACGGCACACCGGGACGGCTGGGGCTGACCTTTGGCGCGGGCGAGCAGATTGCGCTGACGCACTTCCACACCTACAACCACGGGATCGTGCTGACGGCGCGGATTCCGTTCTGAGGGTGATTCGTCTGGACGATCTGCGCGGCTACAACCAACAGCAGTGAAGGATGCGGGCTAGAATGAAGTGCCGGAGGTTTGGCGCGCTCAGGGCTACGGAACTCGCACACGGCGTGGAGACAAACAACAACCGGATACGGGGATTCTGGCCTTCGACTTCGCTCAAGCCGGAATGACAACCCAAGATTTGAGTGTCGAAAAGAGCCGATCTTAGACAGCTTCTGAGGGGCGAGATGAGGATGGGGAGAGCTTTGCAGATAGGAATGGGGATATTGGCGGGCGCGGCGTTGGCGGGCGCGGCGAGATCGGCGGTTGGACAGGCGGCGGAGTTTGGGCCGGAGAACCCGTTTTATGCGGCGAGCGTGCTGCCGTTCCAGGCGCCGCCGTTCGACCGGATCAAGGACGCGGACTATCAGCCCGCGCTGGAGGCCGGGATGGCGGAGCAGATGAAGGAGGTGGAGGCGATCGCCAACAATCCCGCCGCGCCGACGTTTGCCAACACGCTGGTGGCGCTGGAGAAGAGCGGGCAACTCTACAACCGGGTGCAGGCGGTGTTCGATGCGGTGGTGCAGGCCAACTCCGATCCGGTGCTGGAGAAGGTGGATGAGATCGAGTCGCCCCGGCGAGCGGCGCACGACGATGCGATCTTCCTGAATGAGCGGCTGTTCGCGCGGGTGGCGGAGATCTACGGGCAGCGGGAGAAGCTGGGGCTGGATGCGGAGTCGCGGCGGCTGGTCGAAGTGTATTACAGGAATTTTGTTCATGCGGGCGCTAAGCTATCGGCGGAGGACAAGGCGCAACTGAAGAGGCTGAATGAGGAGGAATCGACGCTGGAGAACGGCTTCCGCTCGAAGCTGCTGGCGGCGACCCAGGCGGCGGCCTACTCGACGAGCGACAGGGCCGCGCTGCGGGGGCTGACGCAGGCGCAACTGGAGGCGGCGACCGAGGCGGCGAAGGAGCGCAAGGCCGAAGGGTACGTTCTGCCCTTGCAGAACACGACGCAGCAGCCGGTGCTGGCCGCGCTGGAAGACCGGGCAACGCGGCAGGCGGTCTTCGAGGACTCGTGGAACCGCGCGGAACGTGGAGGCGCGAACGATACGCGGGCGACGATTGCGCGGCTGGCGCAGTTGCGCGCGCAGAAGGCGAAGCTGCTGGGCTACTCGAACTATGCGGCGTGGGCGCTGGAGGACCAGATGGCGAAGACGCCCGAGGCGGCGATCGAGTTCATGGATGCGCTGGTTCCGGCGGCGACGGCGAAGGCGGCGTTGGAGGGCAGAGACATCCAGGCGCTGATCTATACACAGGCTGCGGGCGCTACACAGGCCGCCGACGCTGCGCAGAAGGACGGGACGCAGAAGGGCGGGTTCGAGCTGCAACCGTGGGACTGGGAGTTCTACTCCGAGCAGGTGCGCAGGGCGAAGTACGCAATCGACGAGGCGCAGGTGCGGCCGTACTTCGAGGTGAACAATGTGCTGGAGGACGGCGTCTTCTATGCGGCGAACCGGCTGTATGGGCTGGCCTTCAAGGAGCGCAAGGACATTCCCGTGTATGCGCCGGATGTGCGCGTCTTCGAGGTCTTCGACGCAAACGCAAAGCCGCTGGCGCTGGTCTACTTCGACTACTTCAAGCGCGACAACAAGAGCGGCGGCGCATGGATGGACACGTTTGTGGGCCAATCGAAGCTGCTGGGGACGCTGCCGGTGATCTACAACGTGGCGAACTTCCCCAAGCCCGCGGCGGGCGAGCCGGCGCTGATCGGCTTCGACGACGTGACGACGATGTTCCACGAGTTCGGCCACGCGCTGCATGGGATGTTCTCCAATGTGGAGTACCCGCTGCTCTCGGGGACGGACGTGCCGCGCGACTTTGTGGAGTTTCCCTCGCAGTTCAACGAGCACTGGGCGAGCGACCCGGCGGTCTTCGGCCACTATGCAAAGCACTGCAAGACGGGCGCGGCGATGCCCGCGGAGCTGGCGGCGAAGTTGCGTTCGGCGGCGAAGTTCAACCAGGGATACATGCTGACCGAGCTGCTGGCGGCGGCGGAGCTGGACATGCAGTGGCACACGCTGCCGGCGACGGCGCCGTTGCAGAATCCAGACGCGTTCGAGCAGGCGGCGCTGGAGCGGAAGCGCGTTGCGTTGGCGACGGTGCCGCCGCGCTACCGGTCGAGCTACTTTGCGCACATTTGGAGCACGGGCTACGCGGCGGGGTACTACGCGTATCTGTGGAGCGAGATGCTGGACGACGATGCGTACCAATGGTTCGAGACGCACGGCGGAATGACGCGGGCCAACGGCGACCGCTTCCGCAGGATGGTTCTGTCGCGCGGCAATACGGAGGAGCTGGGCAAGATGTACGCGGCGTGGCTGGGGGCGGAGCCGAGCGCGGGGCCGATGCTGCGCGACCGCGGCCTGATCGAGGAGACCGGCGGAAAGTGATCGGAGGCAAGGGCCGGTCGAGCATTTTCCGCGATCGAGCACTGTGTCGCTCGACGGACTCAATGCAGCTCAGAATGTCGGGACTTGCCGGTGTCCCTGCAACAGTGAAAGTTGCTTAGCCGATGGCGGACTCGGATGTTGTGGCGGCGTGGTCGAGGGCCTCGATGAAGAGGCCGGCCCAGCGGGCGACGGGTTCGGCGTAGGCACCGGAGACGTCGTCGCGATTGCCTTCGAGGGTGGCGAGCTGGACGGCGAAGTTGCCGACGGTGGAGCTCTCCGGCGATCCACGGAAGACCTCGAGACCTGTGGCCTCTGCGGTGAGGCGATTGAGAAATGCGTTCTGATTGGCGCCGCCGACGATGAAGAGGCGCTTGAGTTTCTTGTCTGTGAGGAAGGCGACGCGGTTGAGCACCTGGGCGTAGCGCGCGGCCAGCGAGTGGAAGATGAGGCTGGCGAAGGTGGGCGCGTTGGCGGGCGACTCGTCGAGTGGGGCGAGGCCGTTGCGCATGCGCTGCGCGTTGATGCGCTGCGGCATGTGCTCGGGCAGCAGCAGGTCGGGATCGTCGACGTTCAGCAGGCCAACGGGACAGGGGACGCTTTCGGCGGCGGCGACCAGATCGGCGATGGGCCACGCGCGACCGTCGAGCGCCCACTGGTCCATGCACTGGCGGATGAGCCACATGCCGTTGACGTTCTTGTGGAAGCAGACGCGGCCGCCGACGGCACCGAGGTTGGTGAAGTTCTCGGCTGCGGCAGCGGGGCCGTTGCGCGGCTGCTCGATGAGCGCGCCGACCAGCGACCAGGTGCCGGAGCTGATGTAGGCCCAGTCGGTGCCAGTGGCGGGGATTCCGGCGATGGCCGATGCGGTGTCGTGGCAGGCGGGCGCGATCAGCGTGGTGTTGTGCAGGCCGGGCAGCGCGGCCAGCGGGCCGCTGAGCTTGCCGAGGTCGGTGCCGGGCGGAACGATGCGCGGCGCGTGGTTGAGGTTCAGGCGTAGAGCGTGGAAGATTTCCGGGCACCACTGCCCGGTGTAGAGTTCGACGAGTTGGGTGTGCGTGGCGTTGGTGTACTCGGAGACGCGCGCGCCGCCCCAGTGGGCGAGCAGGTACTCCGGCAGGTTGAGCCACTGCTGGCCCTCGGCGAGGCCGGCGATGGCATCGGCGTGGAGCTGGTAGATGGTGTTGAAGGGGAGAATCTGGATTCCGGTCAGCTCGCGCATGCGCTCCTGGCTGCATAGGCGATGGGCGGAGTTCTGCGCTTCGACGTTGCGCTGGTCGCGGTAGCAGAAGGGGTCGGCGAGCGGCGCGCCGGCGGCGTCCACGCGCACATAGTCCACGGCCCAGCCATCGACGGCGATGGAGCGGATGCCCTCAGGCGCAAGCGTGGCGCAGCGGCGCAGGCCCTCCTCCAGTCCGGCGACGATGGCGTTCAGGTCCCAATGCAGGCCGCCGTCAATCTCGCGGGGGTTGTTGGCGATGCGGTGCGCCACCTGGATCGAGGGGCGGCCGTCCTTCCAGCGCAGCAGGCAGACGCGGCAGCTCTCCGCGCCCAGATCGACGGCGATGGAGGCGCGCTCATCGGAGGGCACAAGCGGCTTGTTGGGCGTGCGGATCATCGCGCACCCTCTGTGTCGGCCGCCGAACCGATGCCGTACGCACCCATCGCATCTGCCGCTTCTGCACCGGATTCTGTTGTACCGGCAGCTTGCGCGCAGGCTGCCGATTGGCCCCGAAGGTTGTTCCAAGACCGCAGTTTCGTGTTTGCCACACTCATGCCAACCCCGAAGGAAAGGACTAAAGTTTACCGCACCCATCATTCCACACAGGCGAACCAGGCGCAATCGGCGCAACTCAACCCACCCTTGGCGATGAGACTGCAAAAGGATGGGGCACCCGGCGAAATGCGGGGATTCTTCGCTGCGCTCAGATTGACAAGTCATAAAGAAGGCTGCGCTCAGAATGACAATTCTCTGAGTGGCCGCTATTCGAAGACGGGGGTGAGGATGCGGACGAGGGTGTCTGGTTCGGCGAGGAAGGCGTCGTGGCCGTGGTTGGAGGCCATCTCGCGATAGTCGCAGCGGGCGCCTGCGGCGGCGATGATGGCGGCGAGCGAGCGGACGTCCTCGGGGGGGAAGAGCCAGTCGGTGGAGATGCCAACCAGGGTGAGGTGCGCGGCGATGCGCGCGTAGGCGACGTAGGGCGTCTCGTGGGCGCGGACGGGGTCGAAGATGTCCATGGTGCGGGTGATGGAGATGTAGGAGTTGGCGTCGAAGCGGGCGATGAAGCTCTGGCCCTGGTAGTCGAGGTAGCCGGCGACGTCGAAGCGCCCGTTCTGCCCTGCGGTGGTGGAGAGGTAGGGGTTCTCGCCGCCGTAGCGGTTGGGCTTGCGGGCGAAGCGCTCTTCCAGCAGGGGCACGGACTTGTAGCTGACCATGCCGAGGGCGCGGGCGAGCGCAAGGCCGCTCTTCGGGCCCTGGCCGGGATCGTAGTAGCCGCCCTTCCATGCGGGATCGAGCATGATGGCCTGGCGCTGGAGGTGGTTGAGGGCGAGGCCCATGGCGCCCAGCGGGGCGACGCCGATGCTGACGGCGCGGGCGACCCGCTCGGGAAAGAGGATGGCCCATTCGAGAACCTGCATGCCGCCGATGGAGGCCCCAATGATGAGCTTGAGGCGGTCGATGCCGAGGTGGTCGATGAGCTTGACCTGGGCGTTGACGATGTCGCGGATGCTGATGAGCGGGAAGGTGGGGCCGTAGGGCCGGCCGGTGGCGGGATCGATGGAGCCGGGGCCGGTGGAGCCGTAGCAGGAGCCGAAGATGTTGATGCCGATGACGCAGTCGCGGCTGAGATCGAGCAGGCCCAGCTCGCCGGGCAGGAAGAGCTGAGGCCACCAGGTGCCGACCTGCGCGGAGCCGGAGAGTGCGTGGCAGACCAACACGGCGTTGTCTCGCACGGCGTTGAGCCGGCCGTAGACGGCGTAGTGCAGCGTGGGGTTGACGAGGATTTCGCCGCTCTCGAGGGAGAGAACTTCGTCGAGGACGAAGTCTCCCTCGAAGGCGGGCGTTGGGATTGGGATTGGATCTTCTTCGGTCATTCGTTAAGCGCTCCGCTTGATTCTACTTGGCGGCCCCTTTAGCGGCCCCGTTGGCGGCAAAGATTGCCTGGTCGAGATCCGCGAGGATGTCGCGGATGTCCTCGATGCCGACGGAGAGGCGCACCATCTCAGGCGTGACTCCGGTCTCCGCCTGCTCTGCCACCGTGAGCTGCGCATGTGTGGTGGAGGCGGGATGGATGACCAGCGATTTGGTGTCGCCGATGTTGGCGAGATGGGAGAAGAGCTTCACCGAGTCGATGCACTTCTTCCCCGCCTCGTATGCGCTGCCGCTTGTGCCGCCCTTGATGCCGAAGGTGACCAGCGCGCCCTTGCCCTTGGGCAGGTACTTCTGCGCGCGCGCAAAGTGCTTGCTCGACTGGAGGCCGGGATAGTTGACCCACTCGACGCCGGGGTGCGCCTGCAGGTGCTGGGCCACGGCCAGCGCGTTCTGCGAGTGGCGCTCCATGCGCAGGTGCAGCGTCTGCACGCCCTGCAGCAGCAGAAAGGCGGAGTGCGGCGAGAGGGCCGCTCCGGTATCGCGCAGCCCCTGCACGCGCGCCTTCAGAATGAAGGCCAGCGGGCCGAAGGCATCCACATAGCAGAGGCCGTGGTAGGAGGGGTCGGGCTCGACGAAGTCGCGGAAGCGGCCGGACCCCTTCCAGTCGAACTTGCCGGCATCGACGATGACGCCGCCGAGCGTGGTGCCGTGGCCGCCGATAAACTTGGTCGCGGAGTTGAGGACGATGTCGGCGCCCCACTCGATGGGCCGCACCAGCGCGGCGGAGGCCGAGGTGTTGTCGACGATGAGTGGAATGCCGTGTTCGTGCGCGATCGCGGCGAGCTTCTCGATCTCCGCCACGTCGAGCTTGGGGTTGCCCAGCGTCTCGGTGTAGAGAGCGCGCGTCTTGGGGTTGATGGCGGCGCGCAGCCCGTCGAAGTCGTCCGCGTCGGCGAAGCGCACCGTGATCCCCTGCTTGGGCAGAGTGTAGTGGAAGAGGTTGTAGGTGCCGCCGTAGAGCGATGTCGTCGAGACGATCTCCTCGCCGGCGCTGGCCAGCGTCTGGATCGTCAGCGTCTCGGCCGCCTGTCCGGATGCGACCGCGAGCGCTGCCGCGCCACCCTCCAGCGCCGCAATCCGCTTCTCCAGCACGTCGGTCGTTGGGTTCATCAGGCGGGTGTAGATGTTGCCGAACTCCTTGAGACCGAAGAGGCGCGCGGCGTGGTCGGAGTCCTTGAAGAGATACGAGGTGGTCTGGTAGATGGGCACGGCGCGCGAGTTGGTGGCGCTGTCCACCACCTGTCCGGCGTGCACCGCGAGCGTGGCGAGATGCTGCTTCGGTTGTGCGTTTTCCTCTGGCATTTCCTGCTCCTGTGTATGTTGGCTATTTTATGGTGCGTTGAAAGGAAGAAGCGTGCAACAACGAAAACGGCCCACTGCCTCGAAGAGGACCGTGAGCCGTTTGGAACCTGATCTCGTCTGCGACTATCGCATCGGAGTGTTTCCACGCGCACCCACGGGCCCACGACACATGTAGCTGCACATGGCCATGGCCTCGACGGGGGTGGGGCGGAAGATCATGGGATTGAGTATAACACCGAAGAAGTTCTGCAACCGTTTACTCCTGCTCCAACAGTCGCTCGGTCATCCTCTGGAAGTGGTAGCCCTTGACGGCCAGCGTCATGGCCACGCCGAAGGAGCGCGGATAGCGTATTGCGGCGGTCAGCAGGAACCTCCAATAGCTGAAACGGCCCCGGCCCAGCAGTCCCTGGCGGACGATGGAGGTGGCGAGGGCGCGCAGGTTTGCGTAGGTGAGGTGCCCGGTGTGGGCCGGACGGCAGCGGCTGAGCAACAGACGCACCCTCGCGTAGTAGGCCTCGTGCGAGTAGATGCGCCGCATCACCGAGCGATAGCCCGCCACCAGGCGCGCGGGGGCCATGCGGGGAATGAAGTTCAGGTGGCAATCGGTGTTGTCTCCATCGCCTGCATCGAGGATGCGGCCTTCGCTGCGCAGGCGGCGGAAGAGCTGCGTGCCCGGCATCGCCTGCAACAGGCCGACCATGGCCACGGGGATGCCGCTCTTCTGAATGAACTCGACCATGCGGTCGAAGACGTCCTCGCGGTCGGTGTCGAACCCGAGGATGAACCCGCCCATCACCTCGATGCCGTAATGCTGGATGGTCTGTACGCTCTCCAGCAGGTCGCGCTTGGTGTTCTGCATCTTGTGGTTGGCGACCAGGCTCGCCTCATCGGGGGTCTCGATGCCGAGGAAGACGGCGCTGAACCCGGCGTCCTTCATCGACTGCATCAGCTCCGGGTCGTCGGCCAGATTCAGGGAGGCCTCGGTGATAAAGCGGAAGGGACGACCGTGGGCGCGTCCCCACTCGGCCATCGCGGTCAGCAGGTCCTTGGCGCGCCGCTTGTTGCCGATGAAGTTGTCGTCCACCACGAAGACGGAATCCCGCCAGCCCGCCTGCTGCAACCGGTCGAGCTCGGCGAGCACCTGCTCGGTCGCCTTGGTGCGCGGCTTTCTGCCGTAGATCTCGATGATGTCGCAGAACTCGCAGTTGAAAGGGCAGCCGCGCGAGTACTGCACGGTCATGGTGCTGTAGCGGCCCATCTTGATGAGGCTGAGGTCCGGCAGCGGGCTGGTAGACATGGCCGGCCGCTCGGTCGCTTCATACACTGGCCTGGCCCGTCCCGCCTCCAGATCGCGCGCGAGGGTTGCGACCAGATCCTCCGCCTCGCCGACGACGACGTGGTCCGCCTTCAGCGCCTCCGCGGGGAAGCTGCTTGCGATGGGCCCGCCGACCACGGTGCGCAGGCCGCGCGCACGGCAGCGTTCGACGATCTCCGCCAGGTGCTCGCGCTGCACATGCATCCCGCTGAGCAGCGCGACGTCGGCCCACGCGAGGTCGGCATCGGTGAGCCGCTCGACGTTGGTATCGACCAGCCGCTTCTTCCAGTCGGCGGGCAGCAGCGCCGCGACGGTCATCAGCCCCAGCGGGGGCTGTGCCGCGCGCTTTCCCAGAAAGGAGAGCGCATGCTTGAAGCTCCAGTAGGTGTCGGGGAACTTCGGATAGATGAGAAGTGCCTTCAAGGTTCGCCTCCGTGAGTTGCCGGGCGGGCAATCGCGATGAACCGGGGAGTCGTCTGTGGGGAATGGAAGACGGCAGCGCAGATGGATCGTGTCGATACGCTCTGAGACAATTCTCCCGCCGCACGGCGGCCTGCGCAATGCGGATACAAAAAGATTACAAAGAGCGGATGGCGTTACCATCGAGGAGAGCGATGCGCTGCGGAGACCGGGCAGAGGAACGGCTGCGCGCAGTTTTGCCCTCGACCGCCGCGGCGTGCTCGACCTGCCGCTCGACCTGTCTAGTGTGCGGGGCGCGCGGCAGCCAGAGTATAAGGAGAACCATGCAGACGAACGCAATTGAAGTTGTCCCATCGAAGCAGGAAGCGATGACCGCGCCGGAGCCGGGACTGCGCCGCCAGGTGATGTCGTACAGCCCCGGCATGATGCTGGTGCGGCACAGCATGAAGAAGGGCTGGGCCGGGGCGCGCCACAGCCATCCGCACGAACAGATGGTGTACGTCGTCCGTGGACGAATCCGCTTTGAGTATCCCGGTGGCAGCCTGGAGGCTGGCGCAGGCGACAGCTTCCTCGTCCCCGGCGGCGTGGAGCACCAGGCGAGTGCTCTGGAAGAGTGCGAGGTGCTGGACATCTTTACGCCGATGCGGGAGGAGTACGCGCGGGCGTAGGCGCGCAGAGCGCTTGCCGGTTTGTCTGCGGCGGGACGGACTATTTTTTCTGTGCGTTCAGCCGGTCGAGGACGAGCTTCAATTGGTCCAGCTTCTGGCCGGCCTCACCCAGCTTGCCTGCGGCGGTGAGGCGCTGGTAGTCGTCGAAGTCCCTGCTTGCCTCGGCGATGAGGCTGTTGAGATCGGTGGCGCTTTGCGGCGCTCCCAGAGTGGCGGGCGCAGCCTGCGTACCGGCCTGGGAGGCGGCCGACGCGGCCTCGGAGGAACTCAGCGAGGACTCGCCCCCGCCGAAGAGCGCGGCCAGCGCGGCCTCGAATGTGGGCGCGTAGGCCAGCCGGTCCTGTAGCGCGAGGACGACGAGGCGCAGCTCCGGCATGGGGCTCTGCTGCGCCTGTAGATAGATCGGCTCGGCGTAGAGCAGCGCCTTGCCGGTGGGGATCACCAGCAGGCTGCCGCGCACCACATGCGATCCCTGCTGGTTCCACAACGTCAACTGGCCGGAGAGCTGCGCGTTCTGGTCGATGCGCGCCTCGATCTGCTGCGGCCCGTCCACCAACTTGGTCTTGGGAAAGTCGTAGACCACGGACGTGCCGTATTGCTCGCCGTCGCTGCGGCCCGCGATCCATCCGATGAGGTTGTTGCGGTTGGCCGGGGTGAAGGGGAGGATCTCGACGAACTCGCCGCCGGAGCCATCGGGCAGCTTCATCAGGACGAAGTTGGGCTGCATGGGTTGGCTGGTCTGCTGGCCATCGCTGTCGGTGCCGGTCTCGGTGGCCACGGTCCAGAGGTCCTCGCGGTTGAAGAAGACCTCGGGATCGGTCATATGGTAGAGGCCGTAGACCTCCGCCTGCAGCTTGAACAGCTTCTCCGGGTAGCGCACATGCCTGCGCAGGTCGGCGGGCATGAGCGAGGCGTCCTTGAAGAGGCTGGGGAAGATGCGCCTGTAGGCCGCAAGCACCGGGTCCGAACCGTCGAAGACGTAGAACGTGGTGGTGCCGTTGTATGCATCGACGACTGCCTTGACGCTGTTGCGCATGTAGTCGATGGAGTTGCCGTCGAGGTCGTAGTGGGTGGAGTAG
>JAJZDL010000218.1 GCA_021851465.1 Acidobacteriota bacterium | reverse complement strand
AGGGCAGCCCGTACGTCGATGCCGCGGTCGAGGATGCGCAGCGCGCCGGGGTCGTCGTCAGCGCCATCTACTTTACGGACGCGGGCATGTTCGGCGGCATGACGGACAACAGCGGCCAGGACTACCTCAACCAGATCGCCGAGGAGACAGGCGGCATCAACTACTGGCAGGGGATCGGCAACCCGGTCTCCACCGCGCCGTTCCTGGCGATGTTCCAGCACGCGATCGCCGAGACCTACATCGCGAGTTTTATCGCACCCACGGGCAGAGACCCGGAACGCGACCTGGTGCATGTGAAGTTTACCGCCGCGAGGACTAGACTCCACGCCACGGAGAAGGTCCTTCCCGGCAATCGGGAGTGACCGTTTAGCGGAGCCGCCATGAAGAACAATGTTTCCATCGCCGTGCTCTCAGGATGCTTCATCTTCAGCCTCGCGGCGTTCGGCCGAGCGGCGCAGGCCCAGGAAGGTACCGTTGTTGCAACCCAGACGCTGGTCGCCGTCGATGCCAAGTCCAAGCCCCCGGCCAGCGCCTCCCAGATCACAGTGTCGGTGAACGGCCACAAGGAGCCGCTCACCGCGTGGAAGCCGCTGGACCCGGCCAATACGCAGATCGCGCTGCTGATCGACGACGGGTTGCGCGAGCGCGTGGGCCGCGAACTCGTCGACCTGCGCACCTTTATACTCACCCTGCCGCCCGGCATGGAGATCATGGTCGGATACATGCAATATGGCCACGTTCTGACGGCCCAGGCGTTTACCCTCGACCATGTTCATGCCGCGGCAACGATTCGCCTTCCCGCTGGGATCGTCGATATGACGGAAAGCCCATACTTCTGCCTCTCGGACTTCGTCGACAAATGGCCGAGCGCGAGTGAACCGTCGCACGGCAGTGCCGCTGCGACACCCACCGCCCAGCACAAGGCGCGCTTCGTCCTCATGCTAACCAACGGAGTGGACCCGTACGGTGGCAGCTACGTCAACGAGATAAGTCCCTATGTGGAGGACGCAATCGAGGATGCGCAGCGCGCCGGGGTGATGGTCTACTCCATCTACTTCGCCGATGCCGGAATGCGGCTGGGCATCCAGGACTTCAGCGGCCAGGACTACCTCAACCGGCTCACCCAGGCCACCGGCGGCGTCGACTACTACGAGGGCATGGGAAACCCCGTCATGATTGGCCCGTTCCTCACCATGTTCCAGCACGCGGTCGCCGAGACCTATGTTGCCACCTTCAACGCTCCCACCACCAGGGACCCGAAACGCGACATGGTCCTGGTGAAGTTCACCGCCGCAAAGACCAAACTCAACGCCACCCCGCAGCTACGCCCCGGCAATATGGAGTAGCCAAGGGCCGCTGCACGTACGTCCAACAATCCGATACGGACTCAAAAGATGCCGATGCTGAATCCATCGTCTCGTCCCGCAGGCCGCCCACGATGGCGGCACACGAGCGGCTTTCTTCTTGTCGCTCCAGTCGTCTTCGCGCTCTTCCAGGCGCAAACGCCGCTGCGCGCGCAGAGCGATGTAGGCGTGGGCGATGCTGGGGCCTGCACGCTGAAGGACCATGTGTACACCTGCAATGGAGCGGCCTTAGAGAAAGCGCTCGCCGCTGCCAAAACTGTGAAGATTGTGACGAAGAACGTGGACGGCGTGGCGCGCCTGGAGTTGACGAACTTCGTTACCAAGAAGCTGGGCAAGACGATCGCCCTTGCGGGCAGCGCGGCCGACCTGGTCTTTCTCCTCATGCCCGTGGAGAATGGCGGAAGCGTCGACTACAACTCGGGGACTGCGTATCTGGGGACGCTGCGCGTCTACTCGGGAGGAGCGGACGGCTCAACCGGACATCTTCTTTGGGCGGAGCTGTACTCCGGCACTCCAGACCTGCTGTGGCCGACCGTCGTGCGCGGCCTGATCCTGCAGTTTCAGTCGCGCTTTCACATCAAGTAGCCCGTTCGCGCAGCATGCCCAGTGCCTGCACCGCAAAATACAACTCCCCGGAGCGGATCGATCTCGTTGCGGGGAGTGGCTATTTTTTAATGCCGCCGAACTGGCAGAAGACGGAGACCGTGGCAACGTAGTTGTTCTGCCCGAAGGATGGGATTGGCGTCCCATCGACGGCGGTGGATCCAAACTGCTGGTGCATGAAGCGGAACTCCGGCCGGACGCCCCAGTGCGCGCCTGCATAGATGCTGGCCCCGCCACCGACAGAGACGTTGAATCCGCTTCGGCTGACGCCGAGGCTTAGGCCCATCGCGGTTGCCTCGGCATAGAGGTTTGCGCCGCCCATCCCAACAACCGCATAGGGCACGGCTCGTTTGGTCTTCAGCGGCGACAGCCGCACAAAGCCGCCGTAAAGCTGGAGGTGCTCGCTGCTGGCGAGCCCAGTGTAAAGCGGCTCCAGGCCAAGCGGGGTATAGCTGTACTCAAAGCCGGCCGCAACGGTCTTAATCACGTTAAAAGCTCCGGAGCCGCCGAAGGCAAAATGTTTGTCGCTGCTCACGCCGGTGGCATTCGAGAAGCCGACGGTGCCCGCGACTTCGCCCGAACGATCGACGATGCCTTGCCCGCGGGCCGCGACGGACAGAGCGAATATAAACACCACACAAATCCATAGACTCTTGCATGTTCGATGCATCTTGGCCCTGGCCTTTTCTTTTGGGATCGTGCGTTTGAGGATGCGCAATGGCTTGTACGCGGCAAGTCTCCGCCGCGTATCCGAGCAAAAGCGGGAACACTACAAGTTGACCAAAAAACAACTCCCCGAAGCAAATCCATCTCGCTCCGGGGAGTCTTTGTCGATACTACACGCGGCGGCGCAATGCAACCCGCGCGCAGGGTTTAGTACATGCCGTCCATGCCGCCGCCGCCGTGTCCGCCGCCAGCCGGAGCTTCCTTCTTCTCCGGGATCTCGGAGATCATGGCCTCGGTGGTGAGCAGCAACCCGGAGATCGACGCTGCGTTCTGGAGTGCCGTCCGTGTCACCTTGGTGGGGTCGATGACGCCGGCCTTCACCAGGTCCTCGTACACGTCGGTGCCCGCGTTGTAGCCGTAGTTGGCGTCCTTCGAGTCGCGGATCTTGCCGATGACGACCGCGCCCTCCTCGCCCGCGTTGGAGACGATCAGGCGGAGCGGCTCCTCGATGGCGCGGCGGATGATCGTTGCACCGATCTTCTCGTCGCCCTCCAGCGTCTTGATCAGCGCGTCCACGGCAGCCGAGCAGCGGATCAACGCCACGCCGCCGCCGGGCACGATGCCCTCCTCGACCGCCGCGCGGGTTGCGTGCATCGCATCCTCGACGCGGGCCTTCTTCTCCTTCATCTCGGTCTCGGTTGCGGCCCCGACCTTGATGACGGCGACGCCGCCGACCAGTTTGGCCAACCGCTCCTGCAGCTTCTCGCGGTCGTAGTCGGAGGTGGTCTTCTCGATCTGCGCGCGAATCTCCTTCACGCGTCCCTCAACCTCGCCGTCCTTGCCGCCGCCGTCGATGATGGTGGTGTTGTCCTTGTCGATGGTGACGCGCTTGGCGTGGCCCAGGTCCTCGATCTTGACGCTCTCCAGCTTGATGCCGAGGTCTTCTGTGATCGCCTTGCCGCCGGTGAGAACGGCAATGTCCTGCAGCATGGCCTTGCGGCGGTCGCCGAAGCCCGGCGCCTTCACGGCCGCCACGTTCAGCGTTCCGCGCAGCTTGTTGACCACCAGGGTCGCCAGCGCCTCGCCGTCCACGTCCTCTGCAATGATGACCAGCGGCTTCGCGGTGCGCGCGATGGCCTCCAGCAGAGGCAGCAGGTCCTTCATCGAAGAGATCTTCTTCTCATAGATGAGGATGTAGGGGTCTTCCAGCGCGGCCTCCATGCGCTCCGCATCGGTCACGAAGTAGGGCGAGAGGTAGCCACGGTCGAACTGCATTCCCTCGACCACTTCAAGCTGCGTCTCCATGGTGCGCGACTCTTCCACAGTGATAACGCCATCCTTGCCCACCTTCTTCATCGCCTCGGCGATGATGGTGCCAATCTGCGCGTCGCTGTTGGCCGAGATGGTGCCAACCTGCGCGATCATGTCGCCGGTCACGGGCTTGGAGAGCTTGCTCAACGCTCCGCCATGCACAACGCCCTGCTCATCGCGCTTGCCGATGATCGACTCGACGGCCTTGTCGATGCCGCGCTTCAGCGCCATCGGGTTCGCTCCGGCGGCAACGGTCTTCACGCCCTCGCGGTAGATCGCCTGCGCCAGCACGGTCGCCGTCGTGGTGCCATCCCCCGCGATGTCGGAGGTCTTCGAGGCCACTTCCTTCACGAGCTGCGCGCCGATGT
>JAJZDL010000217.1 GCA_021851465.1 Acidobacteriota bacterium | reverse complement strand
CGAGAGCAGGGCGTCATCCTCGAAGAGATCAAGATGGACGAGGACAGCCCCGACTACCTCGTCCACGAGACCTTCACCCAGAACTTCTGGAAGGGCCACGCGCTCGGGCGCCCCATTCTCGGCACCGTCAAGTCCGTCGCCAGCTTCACCCAGCAGAGCGTCTTCGACTTCTACAATGCCGCCTTCACCCCACGCAACATGGTCTTCTCCGCCGCCGGCCATCTGGATCACGACCGCTTCGTCGCCCAGGTTGCCGAGCGCTTCGCCGGCCTCGCTGCCGACACTGCCAGCCCGCTCGCCAAATCTCCCGCGCCAGCCACCTTTCCCCACATCACGCTCAAGCGCAAGAAGTCCCTCGAACAGGTCCAGATCTGCCTCGGCGTCCCCGCTCCACCGGTCGATTCGCCCACCCGATACGCCGTCCACCTGCTCAACTCCATGCTCGGCGGAGGCATGAGCAGCCGCCTCTTCCAGACCGTCCGAGAGGACCGCGGCCTGGCATACTCCATCTACTCAGACACCAGCCCATTCCGCGATACCGGAGCGCTCTCCATCTATGCCGGGACCTCCGCTGAAAAGGCCTCCGAGGTGCTCCGGCTCACCATCGACGAGCTGCGCCGTCTCAAAGAAGACACCGTTACGGAGACTGAATTGAAGCGTGCCAAAGACCAGATCAAGAGCAACATCGTCCTCGGCCTCGAATCCTCCTCCAGCCGCATGTCCAACCTCGCCCGACAGCAGCTCTACTTCGGGCGCTTCTTCTCCGTCGACGAGATCGTCGCCGAGGTCGAAGACGTCACCGCCGCAGACGTCCAGTCCCTCGCCCGGCAGCTCTTCCGCCCGGAATCCATCGCCCTTACAGCCCTCGGCAACCTCGGCCCGCTCACCGTCACCCGAGAGGCCCTCGCATGTTGAGCCGCACCCTGCTACAGTTTCTATCGAGATCGAATCGCACATCTCGCCGCCGCAGAGGAACCATGAAGACCACAACGCGCATTCGCAATACTCGAAGCTCGAAGCTCGAAGCTGGCTTTACCCTCATTGAACTGCTCATCGTGATGTCCATCATGCTTATCCTGATGGCCCTCGCAGTCCCCCAGATGCTCAAGCTCAAAAAGCACGCCAACGAGCTCTCCGCCGAGCAGACACTGCGCACCATCGGGCAGGCCGAGATCAGCTACAACTCCGCCTACCCCACCAACGGCTTTGCCTGTCCGCTCTCTGAACTCGGCGGAGACCCCAAGTCCGGCGCGCCAACACCGCAGGCTGCCCAGTTGATCGACCCAGCGCTCGCCTCCAGTGGACAGAAGTCCGGTTACACATTCAGCATCGTCTGCGGCACCAAGGTCACGATCAACAACCAGGACGTCTATACCTCATACGAGATCACCGGCGTCCCACAGGCCGTCGGAAAGACCGGCGACAACGGATACTGCTCCGACGAGAACAACATCGTCAAAGTAGACCCCACGGGTGGAACCAACTGCGTCCAGTCCATCCAGTAGGGCCGAACCGCTCGCTTTTTTGCCTGTCATTCTGAATGCAGTGAAGAATCCCCGCATCTCGGTGTTCGCGCCCCTGCTGTTCACGCTCCTCTGCGTTCCATTGCTCGTCGCCCAGTCCGATTCCGCCCTCATTCGTCGCGTGGACGACCACTACAATCACCTCCGCACCCTGCGCGCGCATTACACCGAGCGATACTCCGCCATGGGCCTCGACCGCACAGAGAGCGGCACCCTCACACTCAAGAAGCCCGGCCTCATGCGCTGGGCCTACGACCAGCCTTCCGGCAAGCTCTTCGTCCTCGACGGAAGATTCGCCTGGCTCTATACCCCCGGCGACGCGCAGATCTCCCGCGCCCCCGCCAGGCAGCTTGACGATCTGCGTTCGCCCCTGCGCCTCCTCCTCGGCCACACCAGGCTTGCCAAGGAACTCGACCAGCTCGCCACCACACCGGATGGCGCGGACTTCCGCATCTCCGGCGTCCCCAAAGGCATGGCCCAGCGCGTCCGCCTGCTCACCCTCACCGTCACCCCAACCGGTGCCATCACCGCCATGAAGCTCGTAGAGGCCGACGGCGCAACCACAGACTTCAGCTTCACCCAGATCGAAGAAGACATTGCCGTCCCGGCATCCGACTTCACCTTCACTCCACCCCCCGGCATTCCCGTAGTCACCGCCCAGCCGCCCATCTAGTTGCGCCGGTTCCAATGTAAAATTGAATCCAGACACCAGTTTTCGCGCGCGCCCCGGCGTGCAGAAGAGCAGTCCACCCGTGAGCACCGCCACAAACTCCCCAGTCCTCTCCACCGCCGGCCTCCACACCGCCGTTCACGCGCTCGATCCCCAGGTCGCCGTCTTCGACTGCGACGGCACGCTATGGTCCGGCGACGCAGGCTCCGGCTTCATGCGCTGGACCATCGAGCACGGCCTGCTCTCCAGCGCGGCCATCGACCAGCTCGACCTCCGCTACAAAGGCTACCTCGCCGGCCAGGTCTCTGAGGCGGACATCTGCGGCGAGATGGTGCAGATCTACCACGGCCTGCGCGACTCCGAGATGCGCGCTGCCGCCGCCGAGTTCTTCGCCCAGCGCATCGAGCGGAACATCTTTCCCGAGATGCGCGCACTCGTCCATTCATTGCAAGCCCGCGGCACCGAGATCTGGGCCGTCAGTTCCACCTGCGACTGGGTCATCGAGGAGGGGGTGCGACGCTTCGATATCTCGCCCACCCGTGTTCTGGCCGCGCGCGTCGCCATCGCCAACGACCGCGTCACCCGCACCCTGATCGACGTTCCCACCGATGAGGCCAAGGTCGCATCCCTGGCCCGCGTCGGCGTCACCCAACCCGACGCAGCCTTCGGCAACTCGATTCACGACGCGGCCATGCTCGGCATCGCGCGCCGCGCCTTCCCCGTCAACCCCACAGCCGCGCTCCTCGCCCGCGCCGCCGCCCAATCCTGGCCCGTCTTCTACCCTGCATCGGTCGCCCCAGCCTAGCCCTGCCTCCGCCATGCTGGACAACCAGCGTTGAAGCCGCCCTTCTGGCGAAGCCAGAATCCCTGTACAGGCATCGTTCGTTGCTTGCCCTGCGAACAAGTTCAGTTGAGTGCAGACAAAATTCTAGAATGGATCTATATGTTCCTCGAAGGTCTCCACATTCCACTGACCACGCCCTTCCAGCCGGATGGCCGCCTCAACCTACCCAAGCTCGCCGCGAACGTCGCGCGCTACTCGAAGTCTCCCGCCGCCGGCCTTCTCGTCCTTGGCCCCTCCGGCGAGCCAACTCTTCTCTCCGACGAAGAGACCCGCGAGGTCCTGCGCACCGCCGCTCACGCCGCCTCGCCCGAGAAGGTCCTCCTCGCCGGAATCTCCCGCGACAGCCTCCGCGCCACACTCGATCTCGCCGACTGCGCCGCCAAACTGGCCTACGACGTCATCCTCGTTACTGTCCCTTCGATCTTTTCCTCCGGCAGCCACTCCGTCGCCAACGCTCCAACCGCGACACACGCCAGCCAACAATCCGGCACAACCCACCGGCGCGAACTCCTTCTCTACTTCCAGGCCCTCGCCGATCGCTCCCCGCTTCCTCTGCTGCTCTTCAGTGATCGCGCGCACACCCTCCCGCTCGACGCCGTTGTCGAGCTCGCCAGCCACCCGCGCATTCTTGGTCTCCTCGACGCCGTGTCGCAGCCCGCCACCGTCGAGGCCCTCATCCAACGGACTGCGGCGATTCACCGCGATGTCCCCGTCACGCACCTCTTCGCCGCCGTCACCGCGCGCATGATACAGGCCGCAGCCGCCAGCCACGCATCCGCATCGTTCCTCTCCGCCAACGCTCTGTCCGCAGCGCCGTCCGTCGCACAAACCGCGACCGCGCTCGCCGACGAATCCCCACTCTCAGCGCACGCCCCAGCCGGCAGTGCCCTGCGCACTCGCAACAAGTCTGTCGGTTTCCAAATCCTCGCCGGCAATACCCCGTCGATATACGACAGCCTCCGCGCCGGCTCCGTCGGCGCCGCTCCGGCCTTTGCCGCGGCCGCTCCTCAGGTCTGTTACGAGGTTCTCGCCGCATGGAAGGACGAAGACCCCGCCCTCGCCGCGGAAAAGCAATCCCGTCTCGCCGCCGCTGCCCACTTCGCCGAGGAAACGCCCGGCAATCTAAAGTTCGCCTGCGACCTTAACGGATACTTCGGCGGAGTCCCGCGCCTGCCGCACCTTCCCCCCTCAGGCGAGCAGCGCACCGCCATCGAGGGCCTCATGCTGCCGCTGCGCAACTAGAAGAACTCTGAGTCCTACACCGCTCAACAGCCCACGCTAC
>JAJZDL010000216.1 GCA_021851465.1 Acidobacteriota bacterium | reverse complement strand
CTGCTACGCCCAATTCGGCCTGGATCCCTAGCCGTGCAAAGTCTCACCGCGTTCAAGCATGGCGACAAAGCTTTCAATCTTACGCGCGCGCGTCTCAGCCTTTTTTACGGCACCGATGCGATACAAAACCGCATAGCGGTTCGCTCCGGTCAATGTTGCAAAAAACCTGGCCGCCTTTATGTTTGCATCGAGAGCGGCTTGCAGATCGGGCGGCACTGTGGCTCGGCTGGCAGGAGCATAGGCGGCATCCCAACGCCCATCGGCTTTGGCCGCTTCGATCTCCGCCAATCCCGCCGCAACCATTCTCCCGGCGGCGATAAGCTCGATCGCCCGTGCGCGATTGACCTCCGACCATTTGCTGCGAGCCTTGCGCGGCGTCAAGCGAATCAGCCAGCACCGATCGTCATATTTGGCGAGTTGACCATCAATCCAGCCGTGGCACAGCGCAGCATCGATTGCTTCGGCTTTGGTCAGACTGGGAATGCCCGACCCTTGCTTGGCAATTTTCAACCATAGACCTGGCGTGGTCGTCGGTTGATTCCCGAGCCAGCTTACAAAGGCTGCGGCATCGGGAAAGCCGAGAATAGGCAAGTCCGCTTTGCTTTCCATGTTTATGCCTTTTTATTGCACAGTATAAACCGCCAGTCTTTTGATGTTCTGGGCCGAACTTGAACTCAATAGGCGAGCGTTCCCCTCGGCCCATAACCCCGACTTTCAAACTGACCCACTACCGAGCATTTTCACTATTGGTACAGAGATATATGGATTGCCATTCCGACCCTGGGCCTGCGAAGGGGAAGAATCCCCGCATTCTGTTCCCTTCGCGGCACTCTACGCCTTGCTGAAAGCGCCCTCAAATTCCCCGCGTAAGCTCGTAGGGAAAAAAGCCCAGCGTTCCGTCGGACCGCTGATAGTTGAGCGTCAGCGGGACAGATCCATTGATCGTCGCCCGCACCACCGTGCCTGCGCTGTTCCGCCTGGAGTAATCGACGTGGTACGAGGTGATCGGCCCTTTCCAGTCGCTCGCGGTCGAGAAGTCCTCGCTGAACCGTTGCAGCGGATAGTCCTTGTACCTCTCAGGATGCTGTTGCCACTCCGGATCGTTGTTCCAGATGCCAAACGCCTTGGAATAGTCCCCCGCCTGCACCGTCGATAGGAAGACGCTCACCCTGTGCTCTGCGGGCAGGTTGATGAAGAGCCAGCCGTGGCCCATCATGAACCCCCCAATCGTCAGAACAATCATTGCCGCGAGAAATGTCCCCGACCCCACCAGAATGTTGCGCCTGCGGTTCTCTCTACGCTCGTCGTACTCCGGTGCATTCAACAGCGTCATCGCCCATATCCTCCGTCCATGGTTCCCAATCCATTAGACACCGAAGCTGGGGCTGAAGTGTGGCGCGGGCACTTCGGTCACTGCCATCCGAAGGCGCCCTGAAATATCTCGAACTCGGTCGTCCCGCCCATCGCATACACCGAGACCACATCGAAGCGCACCCCAATCGTCCCTCGCTCGCTCTCTGGCAACGTCCGCAGGTAGGCTCGCGCAAGGCCGCGCAACATCTCTCGCTTCTCCTCATCTACGGCAGATTCGGCCGGGCTGCTGTCCCGCTCGGTGCGGGTCTTCACCTCGATAAAGCAGAGCTGGTCCCCGTCCCACGCCACTAGATCGACGTCTCCCCGCATACGCGTACTCGTCCAGCGCCGTGCCACAACCCTGTATCCGCGCCGCTTCAGTTCAAAGTACGCCGCCCGCTCTCCTGCGATGCCTGTGGCCAGGTGGGGGGCCATCGCCGGTCCACGCCGCGTCCCGGCAGCCAGGCGGTGCAACCATCCCAGCGCACACTCCTCCGCGTCGATCCACATCCGCGCCAACCTGCCCGCCGTCGCCATGTGGGCCATCATACCCCGCGCGCCGCTTCTCTGGAAACATCAATCCAGCGCGCTCGCGCCATCTGCGAAAATCTCTCCCATTGCTCCAGCCGCCCATCCCTGCGATACTGAATCGTGCCCACACGGCTCGCCCATTCCAACCCAATTGAGAGGTCGCACCCATGTCTGCAAAGTACATCTTTGTAACCGGCGGAGTCGTGTCTTCGCTCGGCAAGGGGCTCGCCGCTGCCTCCATCGGCTGCCTCCTGGAGGCGCGCGGCATCAAGATCAACCTCATGAAGTTCGACCCCTACCTCAACGTCGATCCAGGGACCATGTCCCCCTTCCAGCACGGAGAGGTCTTCGTCACCGATGACGGTGCCGAGACCGACCTCGACCTCGGCCACTACGAGCGCTTCACCCACGCCCGCCTCTCCCGCGACAACAACCTCACCACCGGCCGCATCTACGAGCAGATCATCACCAAGGAGCGCCGCGGCGACTACCTCGGCAAGACCGTCCAGGTCATCCCCCACGTCACCAACGAGATTAAAAACGCCATGCGAAAGGTCGCCGCCGATTGCGAGGTCCTCATCGTCGAGATCGGCGGCACCGTCGGCGACATCGAGTCGCTCCCCTTCCTCGAAGCCATCCGCCAGATGCGCCAGGACCTCGGACGCGACAACACCCTCTTTGTTCACGTCACCCTCATCCCCTGGATCGCAGCCGCGCAGGAGCTGAAGACCAAGCCCACCCAGCACTCCGTCAAGGAGATGCTCTCCATCGGGATCCAGCCGGACATCCTGCTCTGCCGCGCCGACCGCGCCGTACCACGCGAGATGCGCGGCAAGATCGCCCTCTTCTGCAACGTGCAGGAGAACGCAGTCATCGCAGCCAACGACGTCGACAGCATCTACGAGGTCCCGCTCAACTTTGCCGCCGAGGGCGTCGACTCCCTCATCCTCCAGCACCTCCGCATCGACGCCCCGGCCCCCCGCCTCGCCCCTTGGCAGGAGATCGTCCGCCGCGCCTACCATCCCGCCGACGAGGTCTCCATCGCCATCGTCGGCAAGTACGTCGAGTACGAGGACAGCTACAAGTCGCTGAAAGAAGCCCTCGTTCACGGCGCGCTCGCCCACAACCTCAAGCTCAAGGTCACCTGGATCGAGGCCGAGGGCCTTGAAACGCACGACGAACCCATCGGCGACACGCCCGGCAAACCCAACCGCGACTACGAACGGCAACTCGCGGGCTTCGACGGCATCCTCGTCCCCGGAGGCTTCGGCAAGCGCGGCATCGAGGGGATGCTCAACGCCATCCGCTACGCGCGCGAATCCGCCACCCCCTTCTTCGGCATCTGCCTCGGCATGCAGCTCGCCTGCATCGAGTACGCGCGCAACGTCGCCGGCCTCGCCGGCGCAAACTCCGGCGAGTTCGACCCCGCCACCCCACACCGCATCATCTATAAGCTCCGCGAACTCACCGGCGTCGAGGAGATGGGAGGGACCATGCGCCTCGGTGCCTGGGCCTGCCAGCTCGAACCAGGATCCCTCGCCGCCGCCGCCTACGGAACAACGGAGATCAGCGAGCGCCACCGCCATCGCTACGAGTTCAATCGCGAGTACGAGCCTGTCTTGACCGGCGCCGGCCTTCGCCTCACCGGAACCACCCCCGACGCCACCTACGTCGAGATCGTCGAGATCCCCACCCACCCCTTCTTCCTCGCCTGCCAGTTCCACCCCGAGTTCAAATCCAAGCCCCTCGAGCCCCACCCCATCTTCCGCGACTTCATCGCCGCCAGCTACAAAAACCGCAGTAGCGCCAAATCCCCCGCCGCCCCCTCAGCTAAGATCGCCCTCCCAGCGCAAGCGTAGCAAACGCCAGTCTCAGAATCGAAACCAGCGTCACACACCGGGCTGCTCCGAGTGCATACTATGTCTAGGCTGCTTCGCGCAGACTTGAGGGGATCATGACGTCTGAAGAGTTTCTCGCGCATCTCCAAGCACACGCAGAGACATTTGCGAAGGCTGTGGCAACCGACGAAGGCGGATGGATCATAAAAGGATTCATCGACGTTTACCGGCGCATTTATACCATTTCTGTCGATACGAAGCTCGTATCGAAAGTCCTCGAACTTCTGTTGTTCCCGATGTTTGTCGAATTTGCCAAGAAAAACGAACTTGAGATGGAACTGTCGCCTCAGCAGAACTTCTATCCTGATTTGACCTTTCAGGATCGAAAAACGGGATCATTGTTCGCTGTCGATATCAAGAGCACATACCGAAAGAACGATACCGACGTGAATGGAATGACGCTTGGTGCCTTTACGGGCTATTTTCGCAAAAGAGATACCAACAAAAACACGCTTTATCCCTATAACAAATACAGTGGGCATTTTGTTCTGGGTGTAATTTATTCACAGTGCCTTTGACGTGCCCCCGGAAATCTCTACCATTTGAAGCTGGAGTTCTCTCGCAAATTATTGGAGAGGACGGAAGCGATGAAGAAGAGCCGATTCAGTGAAGAGCAAATCATCG
>JAJZDL010000009.1 GCA_021851465.1 Acidobacteriota bacterium | reverse complement strand
ACTTTCTCTCCGGCATCCACTTCTGGTGGCCGAAGATGACCGGGCGCATGTATCCCGAATCGCTCTCCAAGCTGGCCGCCGTGGTCACATTTATCGGCTTCAATCTGACGTTTCTGCCGCAGTTCATCCTCGGCTACCTCGGGATGCCGCGGCGCTATCATGCGTATCCTCCGGAGTTCCAGGTGCTCAATGTACTCTCCACTGCCGGGGCCACGGTGCTCGGCGTGGGCTACCTGATGCCCGTTCTCTACCTCGCCTGGTCGCTCAAGTACGGGGCGATCGCCGGCGACAACCCCTGGCAGGCCACCGGCCTCGAATGGCAGACCCAGTCGCCGCCGTTGACCGAGAACTTCAAAGAGATCCCCATCATGGACCACGAGGCATACGACTACGATTGGCTGGAGCACAAGACCGCCGAGGAGGTGACGACCGTTGGATAGCGCCATCGCAAACCCGCAGGCCGACGCCGCTCTTCCCGTTGCAGCCGGACAGGAGCACGAGCATGTCTTTGTGCCCCAGCACCGCCACCACTTTGAGACCGAAGAGCAGCAGCGCGAGGCGGGCAGCTTCGGCATGTGGCTCTTCCTGCTCACCGAGATCATGTTCTTCGGCGGCATGTTCTTCGCCTACCTGCTCTACCGCAACTGGTACTACGATGCGTTTGTCGTTGCATCAAACCAGCTAAGCGTTCCGCTGGGCACTGCCAACACGGCCATCCTCATCACCTCGGGCTTCTTTATGGCCCTTGCGGTCTGGGCGGCCGAGGTGCGCAAGAAGGGCCTTCTGGTTCTGTTCCTCATCTTTACCATGCTCTTCGGCTTTGCCTTCCTCGGCATCAAGGCCGACGAGTACCACGAGAAGTGGGAGATGCACCACATCCCCGGGGCCAGCTTCGACGTCTCCCAGTTCATCAACCCCGCCGCGTACGGCCTCAAGGAGCCACCGCTCGCCCCCGACGCCGCGCAGAAGACTGAGCTCTTCTTCTTCCTCTACTTCGCCATGACGGGGATGCACGCGCTGCACATGGTCATCGGCCTCGGCATTCTCTTCTGGCTGCTTGCGCGCGCGCAACGCGGAGAGTTCACCGCGGGGTACGTTGCGCCCATCGAGAACTTCGGCCTCTACTGGCACTTCGTCGATATTGTCTGGCTGTTTCTGTTCCCGCTGCTCTACCTCATCAACCGCCACCCGCTGGCGCACTAGCACCGCAGAAGGAAAACGCGATGGCCCACGAACCCCAGCAAGCGAACGTCGAGCAGCACTTTCACGATCCCGCCAACATCACCAACCCGGAGCACGCCGAGCACCACATCGTGACGCCGGGCGTGTACGCGATGGTCTTCGCCACGCTGCTTGCGGGAACCGCGCTCACCGTTTTGGCCGCAAATATCGATCTCGGGGTCTTCAATCCCATCATTGCGCTGGGCATCGCCAGCTTCAAGGCGGTCATCGTCATCCTCTTCTTCATGCACGTCAAGTACCAGTCGCACCTCATCAAGATGACGGTCGGCGCGGGCTTCTTCACCTTCCTCGTCCTCATCACCATGACCCTCTCCGACTACATGTCCCGCGCCTGGGGACTCTGGTAACGCTCAGCAGCGAGCGAAGTACCACAGCGAAGTCGTGTGACCGCCGTCACATCGCCCCCCGTGCGATTCAGGGATCATGGTCACAGCTCCAGAGTTGGTGACGCAGGGCAAAGGCGCACCGACTCATGGTCTGTGACGCAGGGCCAATGCGCACAGACCAATCCGCACCCGACGGAGGAGGTTCTGAGGACTTCTCAAAGTCCTCAGAACCTCCGATCGGATGCAACGCCCATATTGCACGTCCTCGTCGAGGCGCACAGGGCGCTTGCACGTCTCCGGCCCATGCAAACGAAATCCATCGATTCATCACCCCTCTGCGTGCGGTAGACTAGAGGTGGCGCGCATTTTTGCCTTTCGGCCCTATCCCTATGCGCGCAAAAACCGACATTCAGACAGGACAACCACACGCAGTGAGCAGCCCCCAGACCATCGACCCGAGCCTCCAGAATTCCGAGACGACCCAGTCCACCACCCCGGCGACCGGGCAGACCAGTGCCCAGCCCGTTGAGAAGACTGCGACGAAGACGGCCCTGAAGCCCATCTTCAACATTGCCATCATCGCCCACGTCGATCACGGCAAGACCACGCTGGTCGATGCCATGCTGCGGCAGAGCGGGACATTCCGCGCAAATGAAGCGGTTGCAGAACGCGTCATGGACTCCAACGACCTGGAGCGCGAGCGCGGCATCACCATTCTGGCCAAGAACACCGCGCTCTACTACCACGACAACAAGATCAACATCGTCGATACGCCGGGCCACGCCGACTTTGGCGGCGAGGTTGAGCGCGCTCTCAAGATGGTCGATGGCGTCGTCCTGCTGGTCGATGCCAGCGAAGGGCCGCTGCCGCAGACCCGCTATGTTCTTTCAAAAGCTCTCGAAGCCAAGCTGACGCCGATGGTGGTCATCAACAAGATCGACCGCCCGGACGCGCGCGCGCAGGAGGTCCTCGACGAGGTCTACGACCTGTTCATCGACCTCGATGCAGATGAGTCCATGCTCGACTTTCCCGTGCTCTATACCAATGGCAAGGTCGGCACTGCAACGCTCGACATGGCCAGCCCCGGCACCGACCTGCAGCCGCTCTTCGAGCAGATCATCCAGACCATTCCGGCGGCCAAGGGCGACCCCGACGGGCCGTTGCAGATTCTCGTCACCAACCTCGACTACTCGGACTACCTCGGCCGCCTCGCCATCGGGCGCGTCTTCAACGGCACCATGCGCACCGGCCAGGAGTACAACGTCGCACGCGTGGACGGAACCTTCAGCAAGCACAAGATCACCAAGCTCTTCAGCTTCTCCGGCCTCAAGCGCATCGACATCGACCAGACGCAGGTGGGTGACATCGTCGCCATCGCGGGCATTCCCGGCATCACTATCGGCGAGAGCTTCTGCGACGTGGAAGACCCGCAGCCGTTGCCGCGCATCACTATCGACGAACCCACCATCGCCATCCAGTTCAACGTCAACAACTCGCCGTTTGCGGGGCGCGAGGGCAAGTTCGTCACATCGCGCAACCTGCGCGACCGGCTGGACAAGGAGCTGCTCACCAACGTCTCGCTCAAGATGCAGGAGACCGGATCGCCGGACTCCTTCAAGGTGCTGGGACGTGGAGAACTGCAGCTCGCGATTCTGATCGAGATGATGCGCCGCGAGGGCTTCGAGATGATGGTCAGCCGCCCGGAGATCGTCACCAAACGCATCGACGGCGCGCTCATGGAGCCGGTCGAGCAGCTCACCATCGACATTCCGGAGAACTTCGTCGGCACCGTCATCGAGCGGCTCGGCCCGCGCAAGGGCGAGATGACGAAGATGAGCAACCACGGATCGGGCCGCGTGCGCATGGAGTTCCGCATCCCCAGCCGCGGCCTCATCGGCCTGCGCTCGGAGATGCTGACCGAGACGCGCGGAACCATCGTGATGAATGCAATCCTCGACGGCTACGTCGCGTACCAGGGCGAGATCCCGCAGCGCATCTCCGGCGCGCTCATCTCCGACCGCCAGGGCACCACCACTACCTACGCGCTCGACGGATTGCAGGACCGTGGCACGCTGTTTGTCGCCGATGGCACTGAGGTGTACGAGGGCATGATCGTCGGCGAGCACTCGCGCGACAACGACCTCGACGTCAACTGTGTGCGCGAGAAGAAGATGTCCAATATGCGCGCGTCGGGATCGGACGAGGCGCTGCGCCTCGTCCCCTTCCGCAACCTCACCCTCGAGCAGTCCATCGAGTTCATTGCCGACGACGAACTGGTCGAGGTCACGCCGAAGTCCCTGCGAATGCGCAAGCGCGTTCTACAAGCCAACCGCCGCCCCCGCAAGAACCAGCCCGTAGACTCGGCCGTGTAGGTTGCTGCGCCGGAAGTTCGCTCCAGTATGGATCGGGCCTTCGGCGCTTCTTCCTCGCATCGTTCTGGATGACAATTTTGCTATTCGATAGAAATAGCGGTAGCGGACGATCATCTTACTCCGCCGCTGTCTCCGCCAGGCTTACGCGTACACGATCTACCTTGCGGTCGGTCGAGGCCAGCACCTCCAACCGCAGGCCGTCCTCCTCGACCACCTCGCCGGGCAGCGGAATATGCCCCGCAATCTCGGAGACCAGCCCACCCAGGGTGGTCGCCTCGTGGTGTTGAGAGATGTAGATCGGCCCGCGAGGCTCACGCGATACTTCCTGTGGCTCTCGCCCTGCGTCCTGTCCGGTGCGTGTCGCGCCCTGCGCTACGTGCGCAGGCGGGCGTCCTTCGCCGTTCGGTCGCGCATCGCCCTGCTCCGGCTCGGCAAATAGATCGCGCAGGCGCGCGACCTCGAAACTGCCTGGCACAACGAAGCGCCCATCGGCTTCGCGCACCGGCCCGTCGATCTCCTCCTCCTCGTCGTGCTCGTCGGCGATGGAGCCGACGATGGCCTCCAGTAGGTCTTCGATCGTGACCAGCCCGGCCACTCCGCCGTACTCGTCGATCACGATGCGCATGTGCTGCTTCTCCCGCTGCATCTCGCGCAGCAGCTCGGCGACTTTTTTCGTCTCGGGGACAAACGCCGTCGGCTTCTGCAACTGCGCCACCGTCCTCCTGCCCAGGTCTGCATCCAGCACATGGAGCAGGTCGCGCGCAAAGACGATCCCAGTCACATGGTCGAGCGATCCGGCGAAGACCGGCACGCGCGAGAAGGCGTTCTCCTTCAACTCCTCCAGCAGCCGTGCGAGGCTCAGCGTCTCCGGCACGGCGAAGATCGCTGGCCGAGGCGTCATCACCTCGCGCACCACCTTGTCGCCGAACTCCACAGCGGAGCGCACGAGGTCGCGATCGCTCTCTTCGAGGATGCCCTCTTCCTCGCCCGCCTCCAGCAGAGCGTTCATCGCCTCCGACGGATGCTCCTCCTCTGCGGCATCTTCCGGCTCGGCCAACGCAACGATCGAGAGCAGCAGCCCAAGCGTCAACGTCACCGGCAGGACCACATAGAAGAGCGCCTGGAGCAGATAACGGATGCGCGCGATCCACAGTCCGCGCGTCCGCGCAAAGAGCAGTTGCGGAACCAGGCGGTCGAAGACCAGGACCAGCAGCACGAGTTCGAAGAGCGTGATTGCAACTTCGCTCCACAACGAGGCCAGACCGAAGGCCACCGATAGATAGAGCCGCAGCCCCATCAGCAGCGCAATCGCGGCCAGCGAGAGCTGCCGCAGAACGGACGCCGAGAGCGCAAGGCTCTCACGCCCGAGGTGCATGTGGGGCTCGACCTCGCGCGTCCACGCATCGATGTTGGCCTGGTACTCGCGCGCCAGGAACTTGCCCATCTCGCTGTAGACGCGGTCCGCATACGCGGCCAGCGCCAGCACCGCCAACAGCGCCGCCAACGTCAGGCCGTAGGCCGCGCTCACGCCCGCACCCGCGTTCGATTGTCGTTATGAGCGGAGCGAAGAACCCCCGCATTTAGCTTTTTCTGTTGTTTGTTCTTGCCGTTCACTTTGGCTGCCCGCGCAATCAAACTGGTCGCCACCCGCAACTCCCGCCGCAGCTCGGCCTCGCGCGTGGCCATCTCGCCTGAGTCCGTCTCATGGTCGAAGCCCGCCAGATGCAGCACCCCATGCAGCAGCAGCACGCGCACCTCGTCGCGCAGCGAGTGGCCGAAGCGCGCCGCCTGCCGCGCCGCCGTCTCCAGCGAGATCGCCAGGTCGCCCGCCACGCCAACGCCGTTCCCCGCATTGCCCGCCGGGAACGACAGCACATCGGTCGCCTTGTTCTTGCCGCGAAATCTGCGGTTCAGCCGCTTCAACGTCGCATCGTCAGCCAGCAGCACATGCACCTCGCCGGCGATGCCCACCGCCGCCCGCGCCCGGTTCAGAAATCGCGCAAGCCCCGCCTTCGACAGCCCCAGCAGCAGCCAGGGATCCGCCCCGTCTGCCACGCCGCGCGGAGTTTCCATGGTAATCATTCTGCCTTCGATGCTACTAGAGCCTGCCTGCGCGCACGGCACCAAAGTGGAGGGAGAGTTGGACCGCAATCAGCAAAGCGCCCAGACCCACAGCAATCCATCCAGCCGTGGACCCATCGCTGCGCGGCCAGAAGGCGTGCAGCAGAAGCGCTCCGGCCACAAGGTTCCCAAATCCCCACAGAACATTGCTGACCGGCGAGGACTCGCCCACTCCCGGCGGCTTGGCAAACGGGGACTGAAATGGATTGCCGCTGATACCCTGAACGAAGTGCGGCACGCCGTTGGCAAGAAACGCCCCGCTGAGAAATTCCAGCAGATAAAAATACCAGTGCATCTTCTAAACTTTTCCCCCGCGCTATTTACTGCAACTTCGTATTGACTGGCCCTTGTTCCCTGTTGCCTGCTACCTGCTCTACTTCGCCCAGCTCGAGCGGCAACTGCTGGACGCGCCCGTAGGTGTCGTAGGCGCGCACGATCCGCTGCACCAGATGATGGCGTACGACATCGACCTCCTCGAAGTGGCAGAAGCGGATTCCCTCCACGCCATCGAGCACTTGCAGCGCCTCGAGCAGCCCCGACTTCTTCGGGTTGGGCAGGTCGATCTGCGTTAGGTCGCCCGTAATCACCGCCTTCGACCCATTGCCCATGCGCGTCACAAACATCTTCATCTGTTCCATGGTGGTGTTTTGCGCCTCGTCCATGATGATGAAAGCGTCCGAGAGGGTGCGCCCACGCATGAAGGCCAGCGGGGCCACCTCGATCACGTTGCGCTCCAGCAGGTTGTCCACCTTGGCCGGGTCGAGCAGGTCGTAGAGCGCGTCGTAGAGCGGCCGTAGGTATGGATCGACCTTCTCCTGCAGGCTGCCGGGGAGGAAGCCCAGCCGCTCGCCCGCCTCCACCGCCGGCCGCACCAGGATGATGCGGCTCACCCGTTTGGCCATCAGCGCGGCGACGGCCATCGCGACGGCCAGATACGTCTTGCCTGTCCCCGCCGGCCCCAGGCCGAAGGTCATGTCGCACTGCTCGATCGCCTCGACGTACTTCCTCTGGTTGGGCGAGCGCGGCTGCACCATGCGCTTCACCCCTGTCGAGCGTTGCCTGCCCGCGTCCACCAACGAGCGCAGCGTGGTAGCCGGGTCGGCGATCACCAGCCGTAACATCCCCTTCAGCTCGCCGTTCTGCAGCGTGACACCACTCTTGCGCAGCGCCTCGAAGTCGGCAAAGATGCGCTCCACCTGTTCCACTCCCTCCGCCGAGCCCGCAATCTCAATTGCGTCCGAGCGGAGGTCGATCGTTACCTGAAGGCCGTCTTCCATCAACCGTAGGTTCTCGTCGCGGGTCCCATATAGGGGCTCAATGCCAGGCGTGATATCGAGGGATTTTTTGATCAAGTAGTTTTCTGACCTCCGTCAGGATGTGCGAAATCCAGTTAATGCGTTCTTGTTTTGAAAGGGCGGGACTTCAGTCCCGCCGAATGCGTAGCCACAGCAGCTCGGCTTTGGCCGCCGAGGGAACCTCAAACGTATCGTCAAATCTTCCCTAAGTCGAAGAGAGGTGGTCTCCGGCGATGCGCACAGGCACCGGGCAGCACAGTGAATCGTCTGCGGGCCTGCGATCGGATTGGCGGGGGTTGCCAATTGTTTGCCGATGTTGCGCACAGACTAGATCGTCGCCCACGCGCAGTCAAGTCAATAGTTGGATGCTGCCGTACCACAATAGAAATGTCGCTATGTTCACTTCGATAGAAATGTCCCCTGGGTTGCAGTTGGCAAGCGTGGCGATGGGGGTGCTTGCATCGGGTTGAAGGCCTGTCTCCAGGGATGCTTCTTGGAGGGGGTGTTGTGTGCCCGGCTGGCCGGGCACACAACACGCGAAGCTGGCTGCGTGGCTGGTGGGCGATCTGGCCGCGATGGCCCGGCGCCACAGCCGCTTGCCAGGCCGATCACTCATCCCCAGCAACTCACACGCATCGCGCAAGCTCAAACTCCCCGAAGACACACGCCCAAATGCCTCAACCCGCCGCAACTCCCGACCACTCAATCGCGTCCGCCCCAATCCGCGCCTCCATACACGCAAAAGGCACTTTACGAGGGGACACTCCTACCAAGGAATCAAGGGGACACTGCCAATGTGCTTCAACACGGCGGCCCCGATGGCAGCGGCAGCCGCTCAGGCGAGGCCGGAGCCGGAGGCCAGCAGGGAGTGTACTGTGATGTCGTCGAGGAAGCTGATCTCCAGGCGGATGGAGACGATCTGGCCCAGATCCGCGGCAAGGCGCAGATGTTTGCGCCGGGTGCAGAGCTCGGTCAAAGTATCGTGGCCGGCGCGCGTCAGCTCAACGCCCGTGGCCACGATGGCGGCGTAGAAGTCGAGGATTGCGCGCAGTTGGATCTCCACGCGGAACTCCATGTTCGTGGGAGAGAGGGTCTTGCGTTCCAGCAGCCAGCCACCGCAGTTGCTAAAGGCAGTCGTCAGGTCTGGGAGCAGGCCGTGGCGCTGTTCGTAGGTGAATGCCTGGATGTCGAGCGATTCCATGGTGTCGATGTGCCAGCGCAGCTTGGATGTTGTTTGCTGCTGATCTGTTCATCGGAGCCATCGAAGGTGCGCGTGATGGTGCGCAGGGTACGAGGGTCACGTGACGAATGGATGCATAGCCGGTCGATCGCGATCGGTTGCCCGCCGGCCGGCTGCCCGGTCAGCCTTCCATCACCACTACGGCCAGGGCGAGGTTTTTGCTGTGGGTGAGGCTGAGGGAGACCCTGACAACGCCCATCTCGCGGGCCCGTCCGGCGGCGCGTCCACTCAATTCGAGGGTGGGCCTGCCGCCAGGCTGGCGCACAACCTCGAGTTCGAGCCAGCCGACGCCCTGGCTGATGCCGGTTCCCAGCGCCTTGGCCCCGGCCTCCTTGGCGGCGAAGCGCGCGGCAAAGCTCTCGGCAGCGTTTTTCTTTTGCTGGCAGTACTGGATCTCGCGCCGGGTAAAAATGCGCCGCAGGAAGCGTTCTCCAAAGCGATCCACGCTCTGCTCAATGCGCTCGATCTCCATCAAATCCGTGCCGATGCCAAGAACCATCGCGTTGTCTCTTCTCATGCGCAGCGCCGACTGGATGGAAGGCCCGCGGCAGTACGCTTCGCTCCCAGTGTAGCGGCTGTGCATCGTCTTCAGCGATGCGCGAGGCGAACGGCAAGGGGCATCGCTCGTACGCGCTTGAGGGGATGGGGTTTACGCATCGAGCATGATGTGGCCTTAGAAATTGAACTCGGCTTGTTCGGCCTCAAAAATCTGTGTGGGGGATGCGGTGCGCAGGCAGGGAATGGTACCCTCACATCAAGCGCAAAGCCAGCTTGAAGTGCAGGCTGCGGAGCCGGTTGCAGAGCGTACGCAGGATGCCGAGAGGATAGAGTGGGTCTATGCCCAGCCAGCAAGAGGTCCGATGGTCTCAACTGAAGATCGGGGTGATTGTGCTGGTGGCTGTCGTGATCCTGACGACGCTGTTGTTTCTGATGACCAGCTCGTCCGGACTGGGGTTGTTCTCGAACAAGCTGACGGTGACGACCTACTTTGAGAACTCGGCGGGGCTGAAGCTGGGTGCGGCGGTGGATCTGGAGGGAGTGACGATCGGGACGGTGAAGACGATCACGGTGGTGACGACGCCGGAGCGGAAGCTGACCCCGGTGCAGGTGGTGATGAAGATCGACAGCAAGTACCAGCCCGACCTGCATACCGACTCGACAGCGGGGCTGACGACGGTGGGGATGCTGGGCGACACGGTGGTGGACATCAACAGCCAGCATGCGACCGGCCCGGAGCTGCGCGACGGCGACGAGCTGAAGACGCTGGAGACGCCGAGCCTGATGGACGTGATGAAGCAGGGCCAGGGCACGATCGAGAACCTGAACGTCATCCTCGGCAAGTTGAACACGGTGGTGGACGACATGGAATCCGGCAAGGGATCGTTTGGACAGTTGATGACAAACCCGACACTGTACAACAAATTTGTGGCGGCGGCGGACGACATCCACGGGATCACGGTGAAGCTGAACAGCGACGACAACACAGTGGGCAAGTTCATGAACGACCGCGGTGAGATGTACGACAAGCTGAACGACGCGGTGGCGAAGGTGGACGGGATCACGACCGACCTGCGGAACGGCAAGGGGACGGCGGGCAAGGCGTTGACGGACGACTCGGTGTACAACGAAGCCAACGCATCGTTGAAGAGCTTGAATGCGATCCTGGCGGACGCGCAGGCGGGCAAGGGGACGGCGGGCCTGTTGCTGAAAGACCCGGCTTTTGCCAAGAAGCTGGACAACACCGTTTCCAAGATGGACGACCTTGTAACGGGCATTGAAGCGGGCAAGGGGACGCTGGGCAAGCTGGCTACCGACGATACGATGTATGCCAACACGAACAAGCTGCTGACCGAGAGCACCTCGCTGGTGACGGCGATCCGGCAGGACCCAAAGAAGTACCTGACAATTCATATGCGGGTGTTTTAGCGGCAGAACTTGAGCGGCCACCTACAGAGGCCGCATGTGCCGGCACATGCGGCGTTGCCTCTCGACCGGCTGTTTTCCGGTGGAAGTGGCGCAAAGTCTCCGCAGCTTCTACAATTGGCGAAGGAATCGTATTCCCACAGATCAGATCGCAGATTAGTGGCGTGTCGCAGTCGGGCCGCCAGCGAAGATTAGGAAGCGCATGACGTTGAGCAGGATTGGCCGGATCTCACGGGCCCTGGTCGTATCGATGGCGGTTGTGCTGGGCATGTCGGCGTGCGGCAGCTACACGATCGGGTTCATGTACGTTCTGGGCACGCAGTACAACCAGATTGCGGGCATGAAGGTGGACGACTATACGGGGAACCTGACGACCATGGTGAACTCTCCGTATCCATCGGCGGGCTCGAACCCTGTATCGGTCGAGGTGTCGGTGGGCGGCAACTTTCTGTTTGTGGTGAACCAGGGCACGGTGAACGCCAGCGGCCAGAGCAACCACGACGGCAACATTGCTGTGTTCGACATCGGCGAGGACGGGATACTGACCTTCCAGAACACATACACCACACCGGGGCAGACCCCAGTGTGGGCGGAGACAAACTCGTCGGGGCAGTATCTTTACGTTCTGGACTCGCAGGCGCCGGACTATGCGACGACCGGCGACGGCGACATCGCTGTGTTTGAGATTGACAACAGTTCGGGCCGACTGCAACTGGTTCCCAACGAGTTGATCAAGAACTCGCTAGGGCAGCAGTTGACCTACTTTGAGGTTGGCAAGGCGCCGACGATGTTCCGCGCCAACGGCACGTGCGTATATACGTTGGATTCCGGCGACCAGACGGTGTATCCGTACGGGATTGGGAGCAATGGGCAACTGGTGGTCGAGATCAATACGACGATCCCGCTGGGCACGGTGAACGCGACGTCCTTGAATGCCAGCGGGAACTACATCTACGTTACCGATGCTGGATCGACGATGTCGACTGGTGGAGCGATCCTGCCCTACACTCCTGGGCCGAACTGCACCATGGCAGTACAGGCCGACGGCGCCGTGGCGAACCTGCCCTTGACGGCCGACCCGGTGTACAGCATGACGGACGCGAAGGACATGTATCTGTATGTCGTGAACCATGGCACAAAGAACTCGAACTACGCCAACAGCACGATCTCGGCGTTTGTGATCGAATCGACGGGCCAACTGCTTCCCATCTCGGACCCGAACAACCCCTACCCGATCGGCAGCGGGCCGGTCTGCATGGTGGAGGACCCGACGCACCAGTATGTCTACACCTCCAACTACAACGATGGGACGGTGACCGGAAAGTTCCTCAACCAGAACACCGGACAGCTTTCCACATTGGCCCGCGGGTCGGAGTTCCAGGCGACGGGCCTGGCATCGTGTCTTGGGATGAGTGGGAACGTGGATTAGGTGAAGAATGCGCGACCCACACTACTGGGAATGAGGGGCGGAAGGCAGCCACTTGCACCTGAAGGCTTCGGCTGGAAGATTGTTTTATATGGGAGCTATTGAATCGCATGAAGTTGAAACGGACGGGACGTGCGGTAATGGCTTCGCTGTTGTTCCTGGCGCTGGCGCTCTGCGCGACGGCGTGCAGCGACGACTACACCGTGTCGTACCTGTACGTAACTACGGAGAAGACACTGCCGCACGGACTGATTGACGCCTTCCAGATCGACTACCAGTCGGGGTATCTGTACCCGCTAGCGGACTCGCCGATCGACGCTGGCGGACGGAACACGGTGGGGCTGGTGCTTGCGCCCAACGATCTGTTTCTATATACGGTGAACAATTTCAGCTCCGACGTGGTGGAGTTCGCCATCGGTACCGACGGCAAGCTGTATCCGCAGTACACGTACAACATCACGGGAAGCTATCCCACGGCGGCGGCGATCGATGCAGCGGGCAAGTTTCTGTATGTGACGTTCACCTACCAGAACAATCCACCCAGCCCAGGCTATCCAAATGGCACGCAACAGTACACAACGGCCGACCCTGGCCCTGGTGGAATCACGATCTTCCCCATCAACTCCGACAACTCGCTGGGCACGCCGACGACGGTGAACATCGGACGCAACCCGGTAGGCATAGCGACCAGCGCGGTGGGCAACTATGTCTATGTGATAGAAGCCGACTCGACGACCTCGGCGAATCTGCTGGGATTTTCAGAGAACCCACAGACCGGAGCGTTGACACCGCTTCCCGGTACGGTCATCAATCCCAACCCCGGCAACGTTTCCTCGACTGGCTTCGCTTCTGGGCCAAACCCGGCGGGCATCCTTGGCGATTCGACGGGGACGCACCTGTATGTGACCGACCAGACGCTGAACCAGGTGGCGACCTACAGCATCGCGAACGGTGTTCCGACCCTGGTAACCACGACACCGACCGACGCCGGGCCGATGGGGATGGCGTTCGACCTTACGGGCAAGTATCTTTATGTAACGGCATATACGGCGAATGCACTGGACGGATATACCATTGGCGCAGGCGGAGTGCCGGTGCGATCGACCGTGGCGGCAAGCGTACAGACCGGGACAGGGCCGACGTGCGTGACCATCAGCGGCGCGCCGAGCAACGCCGAACCGACACACGCAGTGTATCTGTACACATCGAACAACCTGAGCAACGACGTGACGGCCGAGCAGTTGAACGCGCAGGACGGAAGCCTGGTGCAGACACCGGGTGAGCCGTTTGGCGGCAGTCCCTTGCCCACCTGCGCAGTCACGGCACCGGCATTTCCGCTCTACTACTACTAGGCGTAGGAGCGAGGGAGTAGTTGGCGGCACGGCCGGAGAATATCCGGGCAGGACGAGATTTTCAGCAGGCGGCGCAAGCTGCCGGGACGAAGGAAGCGAATGAATTTGCACACGACCAGAGCGGCATCACAGAACCGGCAGCCTTGCGAAGCAGGTGCAACGCGTTCCACCCCGCGGGAGGAGCGCGCGACGGCCATGCGCTCGGCAAAGCGCTTGCTGCAAAACCGCTTCAGCCGCACGGCGGCGGTGACGGCGATCTCCCTTGCAATGGTTCTGGGCCTGACCTCCTGCACCCTGGACTACACGGTGGGATACGTCTATGTGACGACGAACCAGAGCAATCCGGGCATGATCGACCAGTATACGATCGACTTCTACTCGGGATCCCTGTCGCAGATCGGGACGCCAGTCGCGGCGGGCAACGACCCGATTGCGTTGGTTCCCTCGGTGAATGGCCGTTTCGTCTATGTGGTCAACAAACTGGATTCGACGGTGCAGGAGTTCGCGGTGCAGAACAACGGATCGCTGGTCTCACAGCATGTCTATCCGGTGACCGGAACTTTACCGACAGCGATCACGATGGATCCGCAGGGCGCGTTTCTATTTGTGACGTTCACCTATCAGCCGGGCTACTCGGCGGCGACGCCGGGGCCGGGCGGGGTCTCCATCTTCCCGGTGAATGCCGACTACTCGCTGGGCACGCCGACCACCCAGGTCGTGGGCAACAATCCAGTGGGCGTTACGGCCAGCTACTTCAACCACTTTGTCTATGTACTGGACCAGGAGACCCAACCCAACGCGACCGTTCTGGGCTTCTCCGAGAACCCATCGACGGGCGCTCTGACGCCGGTTCCGGGAACGACGATCACGACGGTTGCGGGCAAGACGGTGGCGACGGGATATGCCGCCGGCGTTATGCCCAGCGGAATCGCCGAGGAGCCGACCGCGCGCTTCGTCTATGTGACCGACGAGCTTGCAAACCAGTTGATTGGCTACCAGGTCCTCTCTTCGGGCGCACTGATCGCCATGGTCAATGGGCCCTTCCCGACCGGATTGTATCCTTCGAACCTCACAATCGACCCGACGGGGCGCCTGATCTATGTGGTGAACTTCAACGGCAGCACGGTACAAGGGTACATGATCGACGGTTCAACGGGGACGCCTTCGGGCGCGGTTGGAGCGTTTGCGACCGCAACCGGGACAGGGCCGACGTGCGTGGCCATCGATCCGGCAGAGGGCATCTACCTGTACACCTCGGACAGCCAGGACGCCACGGTAACGGGGCTGCAATTGAACCCGAACACGGGCGGGCTGGTGGGAGTGCAAAACTCTCCCTTTTACGCCTCTGGGTCGCCATCCTGCCTGACGATTGTGCCGACTGGGTCGCATTCATCGCCAACCTACATTCCGTAAGCGGGCATGGTGTACCAGTTCCAGGAAACCTAAACCGGCAGCCCCGCAGGGGCTGCCGGTTTAGAGCATCTCCAATTTAGTTGCATACATAATCCAAGGGAAGTGAAGTAAATATCCTTCGGCAGAGCCGGGGGAACTACCATGGGCACTGGAAATGCCCCAGCACCCGAGACCGAAGACAAGCCTGGAGACTGGAGCAGACCTCTCCTAGTGAGCGCCGACAGCGGTCTTCTCACTGATCTCACTGAGGCGTTTTGCGAGCAGCGCTTCCAGCTCTTCCAGCGCCTTCGAGAAGCCGTCGATGCCCTCCTGCAATTTGTCGTGGGCCATGCGGTCCGCTGCATGCATCCTGTCGAATGTGGCCTTGTCGACGGTAAACCGCTCGATCTTCATACTGGAGGATTTGGCTGGGTCGAGCTTGCGCGGCAGGTCGGCGTTGCTTGCGTCGAGCTCGGCGAGCAGCTTCGGTGCGATGGTCAGCAGGTCGCACCCGGCGAGCTCCGTGATCTCGCCGATATTGCGGAAGCTGGCGCCCATCACCTGCGTCTTGTAGCCAAATTTCTTGTAGTAGTTGTAGATGGTGGTAACGGACTGGACGCCGGGATCGTCCGCGCCGGTATAGTCCTTGCCGGTGTCCTTCTTGTACCAGTCGAGAATGCGTCCGACGAAGGGCGAGATGAGCGTGACCCCGGCCTCCGCGCAGGCGACGGCCTGGTGGAGGCCGAAGAGCAGCGTCAGGTTGCAGTGGATTCCCTCGCGTTCGAGTATCTCGGCGGCTTTGATGCCCTCCCAGGTGGAGGCGATCTTGATGAGAACGCGCTCGCGACCGATGCCAGCCTCGTCGTACTGTGCGATGATCTCGCGCGCCAGCGCCAGCGTGGCTTCTGTGTCGTAGGAGAGGCGTGCGTCCACCTCGGTGGAGACGCGTCCGGGAACGATGCCCAGGATCTTGAGTCCGAAGGCGACTGCCAGCTCTTTAAAGGCCAGCGCCGCAACATCCTTGTCCGAGGCCGCGCTGCCCACACGGGCGCGCGCCTGCTGCAAGACGCCATCGACGATGGACTGATAAGCGGGCATCTGCGCCGCGGCGGCGATCAGCGATGGATTGGTGGTGGAATCCGTCGGCTTGAACTTTTCAATGGAGTTGATGTCGCCGGAGTCGGCGACTACCTTGGTCATGCCGCGAAGCTGTTCGAGAAGGGATGCCATGGGTCTCCTAATTATTGCGCTGTCACGACTCAATTCTACCAAGACGGCGCAGGTTATGTCGGTCGTGAGCGGACTGTCTTGCGCTCCGGACACGTGCTGTACCGGAGCGATTGCAGCACCGGCGTCTGGCCGAGCGTCCACGAGCACGTTGCGCTGAAACGCCGACTCTGGTTGGTTGGATGCCGATTGGCAGTGCGCGGTTGTGAACCATGGCTCACGGTTCGGCGTACTGCAACGGGCAATCCACGGGGATCGGTTCGTGCGCCGAACTTGCGAGCCGATCAATCGGCGACCAGCAAGCGGCTGAAGACCTCATTCGACACCATGCGCCCGCGCGCCGTCAGCCGCGCCCAATTGTCCTCGCGCTCCACCAGTCCGGCCTCCACCACCTCGCCGAGTGCCGCTACCGCGGCCTGCGACAGCCGCTCGCCAAACTCTGCCCGCAGCGCCTCTAAATCGATGCCCTGGTTCATTCGCAGGCCGAGAAAGACTGCCTCCTCGAAGCCCCGCTTCGATCCCACCCACTCGATATCGAGTGGCCCAGGCGCAGTCCTCAGTTCAGCAAAATCGGCGTTCAAACTGAACTGTGCCGGCTCGCCTCCTTCGCGATTTGGAGAGCGCGGATCGTTGTCCGTGCGCAGATAGGTCTCCAGATCGCTGGCATTGGCCCAGCGCACCGCACCCTTGTCCTCCATGCGGCCATCCTCCTCGTAAGTGCGCAGCATCGAGTGCGCGTCCAGCCCAAAGCCCAGATACGGCTCGCGGTGCCAGTACTTCACATTGTGCCGCGAGCGGAAATCCAGAGCGCCGCAGGCCGTCGTGGCACAGTTCGCCGTGTTGCTGTCCGGGGCGCTGCGCGCCCGCGCAAAGTTGGAGATCTCGTACTGCCTTACCCCGTCCGCCTCCAGGCGCTCGCAGGCCGCCGCGTACCACTCCGCGGTTTCGTCCTCCGAGGGCACGGAAGCCGCTCCGTACCGCGCGCCGTGTGCAAGCATCTCGCGGCCCAGCCGCGACTCCTCATCCACCTCCAGCATGTAGACGCTCAGGTGGGGGACCGCGCTTGCCAGCGCCACATCGACCGACTCGCGCCAGCTCGCCGCCGTCTGGTGCGGCAGTCCGACGATCAGGTCCACATTGATCTGCTCGACGCCCGCCGCCCGCATTCGCGCAATCTCCGCCAGACATGTCTCGCGCGTGTGCTGGCGCCCCACTGCGCGCGCCTCCGCATCCACAAACGACTGCACCCCGAAGCTGACGCGGTTCAATCCCAGGCGCAGCAGCGCGTCCAGCGTCTCGCCATCCACCTGCCCCGGCGCGCACTCGATGGTGATCTCGGCATCCGCGCTCACGTCGAACTCGCAGCGCAATGCTGCAAACAGCCGCTGCATCTGGCCCGCGCTCAACAGGCTCGGCGTTCCGCCGCCGAAGTAGATTGTGTCCACCTGCTCCGGCATCTCCGCGCGCATCTGCGCGGCCCGCGCCCGCGACGAGTGGATTTCCGCGCAGACCCGCTCGACGTACCGCTCCATCCGGTCTATACCGGAGGCGCCTCTGCCAAAGACCCCCGAGGCAAAGTTGCAGTAACTGCACTTCGCCTTGCAGAACGGCACCGAGATGTACATCCCCAACGAACGGTGCAAAGCGCGGCCCCCTGCACAATTGTTTCACGTCCATCGCACTGGTAGAGGTGCATCGCTGCGCCGTTCAGCGGAGCGGCGATGGTGCAGGCATGGGGAAAAACCCTCAGTCTGCGTTGGCAAAGGTATCGACGGCGGGGCCGGAGTCGGCGAAGGAAGAATCGAGGCCAGCCAAGGCATGCTCCGTCTGCGCGTTCATGGATGCGCCCATTGAATTGCCCATTTGGGCAAAGAAGGTCGCGGCTTCGCTCTCGCGAATCGTACCGGACGCCGTGTCCCGCGTCCCGATTCGCGCCTTCACAGCGCGCAGTCCAACGACCACCAGGATGACAATCTCCGGTTCGATCGGCTGGCGATAGTCCATCAGCGGATGCGAGATGTAGTAGGCGATGGGAAAGATCGCGATCGAGAGGAGGTAAGGCAGCGCGGCGTCGAGATCCCTGCGGCCCCAGTCGCGCGCCCCGATGAGCATCAACAGCGTAAGGCTGGCGCAGTAGAAGACGTTGGGGAGTTGAAAGGGCTCTTGCTGCATGTAACTGGGTTCAAGGCTCCAGAAACCAGTCCAGTAGTTGACCACGCGGCGCAGCGTGAGGAGAACAAAGAAGCCTGGGTGATGGGTGACGTAGTTGATCGCAATGGCACGCTTGGCGGCGATGTATGCGATCTCGCCCTGCGATCTGAAGAGCTGCATCTCGTTGGGGTTGCTGGCGGGATGCGTCCAGGCAAGCGTGGGATTGGAGCTGTCGCCGTTGTTGGCCGACCAGAACTCGTACCAGTAGCAGTCGCGCACGGGGCAGATAACGTGCAGTACGCGGTAGTTGCGCACGGTCCACGGCGTAAGAACGACAACCAGTCCGGCGGCGGCGAAGAGGCCGCTGCGCAGCAGTTCGCCGGAGAACAATCCGGCAAAGCGCCCAGCGCCAGCGCTGCGGCGCGCCTTCCAGAGCTTCCAGAGAGGAAGCAGAAGAAGGATCGGAAAGAGCGAGAAGACGGCGGGATTGGCGAGACCGGCCAATCCGTAGAGCGCTCCATAGCCCAGCCAGTGCGCGGGCCGCCGGAGATGCAGGTTGAGCGCCAGCCAGAAGCAGGTGGTCAGCAGAAGCGAGGTCAGCGCGTACTCCCACACGCGGCCCGCCGAAAAATAAATGGAGAACGGATAGATGACCCATCCCCATCCCGCAAACAGCGCAACGCGCTCGTTGAACGAGATGCGCGCGGCCAGATAGATGGGGACGCAGGTGAGCGCGGAGAAGAGGCTGTTCAGCGTCAGGATGGTGAACGCGGACTGTACGCTGTAGACGCCGAAGACCCGAAAGATGACAGAGAGCAGATAAGGATACAGCGGAGGCAACAGCGCGGTCGGTCCTGTCAGCATGAAGTACGGCGAGGAGAAGCCCTGGTGCCACGCAATCGAGCGGGCGATCCAGCCCACCTCGTTGCCGAAGCTCTCGTAGTGCCGTGCCGGGTCGGGTAGATCGCGGAAGAGGACGGCAACCACAACCATGCGCAGCATCCACGCCACGGCGACCATCGTCAGCAGCCTGCGGGAATGCCGGGAGAACAAACTGCCTGCGCGGCCCATCGCTTCATCGGGTGCAGGCAGAAGTGTCGCTGTTGCCATGAGTGGATGGCTACCTTCGTTGGAGTGGGGTCGAGCGGCCTGACTGCTTGCATCGAAGTGTGCGAAAAATCCCTGATCCCGCCGGATGGGTCGCTGAATGCATGCAATAAAACTGACGCTACTTCTATCCTAAACCCTCCGGCGGGACGGGAAGAGAGACAAGACGGAAAAATCCGCATCCAGCATCCAGGGCATTCCGCGGCAGCGCTCCGTTCTCGCTCATTGCCCAGAGGTCAGCGGTGTTCCGGACTTTGAAGCTCGCTTCATAAACCCATTCCCTGGCCCGGATTCTTGACATTGCTTGCGGCGGCGGATTGACTTGAAGTTGCGGCTTCATCCCAGAATGTAAAGGCGGCGGAGAGCGATGGCGCGAGTGGTCCGATGTTCGTTGATCCAGGCGAAGAATGCGGCCCCAGCGGGGGTGGAAGGAACGGGCGTGCCGCTCGCCGCAATCAAGCAGGCAATGGTGGAGAAGCACCTGGCGATGGTCCGCGAGGCAGCGTCGGATGGAGCGCAGATCGTGTGCTTACAGGAGATGTTCAATGGGCCGTACTTCTGCGCCGAGCAGAGCGCGCGCTGGCAGGAGTTTGCCGAGCGCATTCCCGACGGGCCTACGGTGCAGCGCATGATGGGCCTGGCCAAGGAGCTTGGCGTCGCGCTGGTCGTGCCTCTTTATGAGATCGAGACCGGGCCGGCGGCGGACGGCGCCGTCTTCTACAACTCGGCTGCGGTGATTGGGCGGGACGGCGCGTTCGTGGGCAAGTATCGCAAGGCCCATGTTCCGTACGCTGCACCGGGCTTCTGGGAGAAGTTTTATTTTCGTCCAGGGAACCTCGGGTTTCCCGTCTTCGATCTGGGCTTCTGCAAGATTGGCGTCTACCTCTGCTACGACCGGCACTTCCCCGAGGGCGCGCGCGCGATGGGTTTGAACGGCGCGGAGATCGTCTTCAACCCGTCGGCGGCGATCGCCGGCCCAAACGACTTTCTGTGGAAGATCGAGCTGCCCGCGCTGGCCGTGGCCAATGGGTACTTTGCAGCCGCCATCAACCGCGTGGGGACCGAAGCGCCCTGGGACCTCGGCACGTTCTTCGGACAGAGCTACTTCTGCACGCCGCGCGGCAAGATTGTTGCCGAGGCATCGCGCGATAAAGATGAGATCGTTAGCGCCGATCTCGACCTCGATTCGATTGCCGAGGTACGGCGGGCGATGCCGTTTTATCGCGACCGCCGGCCGGAGATGTATGGGGATCTGGTGAGGACGCAGGCCCCGTCGTGAGCTGTTGGCACACGGCGCATGGCGCGCGCTGCTTCGATTTGATGTTCTACTATCTACGACCCACTACCAACCGGCCTTTGGAGGGGAGTCCATGCAGTCTGCAACAAATTCTGAACTCGCACAGCGGTTCCCCGACCTGCACCCGGCGCTGGATGCGCGGGCGGCGGCGGTGGAGGCGAACCGTTGCCTGAACTGCTTCGACGCGCCCTGCATGGGGGCGTGCCCGGCGCACATCGACGTGCCGCGCTTTATCGCAATGATTGCGTCGGACAATGTTGCGGGATCGGCGAAGACGATCCTCGACGCGAATGTTCTGGGGGCAAGCTGCGCGCGCGCCTGTCCGGTGGAGGCGCTGTGCGAGGGCGCGTGCGTGCTGCATGGCAAGCGCGAGAGGCCCGTGGAGATTGGGCGGCTGCAGCGGTTTGCGATGGAGACGTTTTACGATGCGGGCGGAAGGCTGGCGCTGCGCAGGCGCGAGGAGCGCAGCGAGCGGGTGGCATGCATCGGCGCGGGGCCGGCGAGCCTGGCGTGCGCCGCGGAGCTGCGGCAGCAGGGCTTTCAGGTGTGCGTGATCGACCGACGCGCGCTGCCCGGAGGGCTGAATACCTACGGCGTGGCGGAGTACAAGCTGCGCGCCGCAGACAGCCTGCGCGAGGTGGAGATGGTGCGCGGGCTGGGGGTGCAGTTCGAGATTCGCGACGTGGACGCGACGGCGTTGGAGGAGATCGAGTGCGCGAGCGATGCGGTGTTTCTAGGCTTGGGCTTGGGGGCGATGCGTCGGCTGGATGTGGAGGGCGCGGAGAGTGTGGGCGAGAGAATGATCGACGCGCTGGAGTTTATTGCCGCCTATAAAACAGGCACTCCAATGCGCGTGGGCCCTCGCGTGATAGTGACCGGAGCGGGCAATACGGCGATGGATGCGGCGCGCGCGGCGAAGCGGCTGGGCGCGGAGAGGGTGACGGTCCTGTACCGCAGGCAGCGGGAGGAGATTCCGGCCTTTGACTTCGAGTACGAACGCGCTCTCGGCGAAGGCGTGGAGTTTGTGTGGGCGACACAGCCGACGGCGATTGCGCAAAGGGGCGATGGAATTGCGCTGACTTGCGTGGCTGTTGCACAGGACGCGACTGGGAAACTGACGCAGATCGCCGACTCGGAGTTCACGATAGAGTGCGACGCGGCAATTTCTGCGATTGGACAATCGCCCCTGCTGGAGCTGCTGTCGCAGGTGCGCGGAGTGGCGATGGAGCGTGGTCGTGTAGCGATCAACCGGGCCACCGGACAGACGGCGAATCCAAAATACTTTGCAGGCGGAGATTGCGTGAACGGCGGGCGCGAGGTGGTGGATGCGGTGGCGGACGGCAAGCGCGCGGCGTTGGGGATTGCGGCGTGGCTGAGCAAGACAAGAGCAGAGGAAGATGCAAGTGACAATGCGGGGATCCCGCGCTCCGCTCAGGATAAGACGGGGATGAGAGGGGCAATGCGTGGCTGACCTGACGACAAACTTTGCGGGCATCCGCTCGGCCAACCCGTTCTGGCTGGCCAGCGGGCCGCCGACCAACACTGGCGAGCAGATCATGCGGGCGTTCGACGCGGGCTGGGGCGGCGCGGTGTGGAAGACGATCGGCGAGCCGGTGGTGAATACCAGCTCACGCTATTCATCGGTGGATTGGCGCGCGCAGCGAATGATGGGGCTGAGCAACATCGAGCTGATCAGCGACAGGCCCATCGAGGTGAACCTGCGCGAGCTTGCCGAGGTGAAGCGGCGCTATCCGAAGCACGCGGTGGTTGCGTCCCTGATGGTGGAATCGAAGCGCGAGGCGTGGCACGAGATTGTGAAGCGCGCGGAGGGTACGGGCGCGGATGGACTGGAACTGAACTTCGGCTGTCCGCATGGAATGAACGAGCGCGGCATGGGGTCTGCGGTGGGGCAGGTGCCGGAGTACAGCGAACGAATCACTGCATGGGTGAAGGAGGTGGCGCGCACGCCGGTGCTGGTGAAGTTGACGCCAAACGTCACCGACATCCGCGCGATTGCGCGCGCGGCCCGGCGCGCGGGAGCGGATGGGCTGAGCGCGATCAACACCATCAACTCGATTACGGGCATCGATCTCGACACGTTGATGCCGCAACCGAATGTGGATGGCAAAAGTACGCACGGCGGATACTGCGGGCCTGCGGTGAGGCCGATTGCGTTGAATATGGTGCAGCAGATCCTGTCGGATGAGGTCGGCGGCCCAGGGGTTGCCGTCTCCGGTATCGGTGGCGTGGGCAACTGGCGGGACGCGGCGGAGTTTCTGCTGATGGGCTGCTCCTCGATACAGGTCTGCACGGCGGCGATGCACTACGGCTATCGCATCGTCGAAGAGATGATCGACGGCATGTCGAACTGGATGGATGCGAAGGGATTTGCGGTGATCGATGACTTTCGCGGCAAGAGCCTGGGCAGGATGACGGAGTGGAAGCACCTGAACCTCAACTACAAGGTCGTCGCGCGGATCGATGAGGCGCTGTGCATCGGCTGTCAGCTCTGCCACATCGCCTGCTGGGACGGCGCGCACCAGTGCATCCACGTCGATCGCGTGAGCGGGCCGGTGGATGGCCCGGTGGAGATGCACGCCAGGCCGCGAGAGATGGGTCGAGAGAGGATTGTTGCGACTCCGATTGCAAAACTCGGCCCGCCGAAGGTACACGTCGGGCCGTATGCAACGACGCTGGAGCGCATTCCGCGCGTCGATGAGACGGAGTGCGTCGGGTGCAATCTCTGTTCGCTGGTCTGCCCGGTGAATGGATGCATCGCGATGGTCGAACGTCCGACGGGACTGGCAGCGGAGAGTTGGGCGGAACGGTCGAGAGCAAACATTCGTGGGTAGTGAGTAGTAAGCGGGAAGTACGCAACAGTTAGGTGAGTGTTCGATGGGAACATTGATTCAAGGCGGGAAGGTAGTGAGCGCGGCGGGGGCGGCACTGGCCGACGTACTGATTGAAGGAGAGACGATTGCGCGGGTCGCGGCGGGGATTGACGCGGCGGGGCACACGGTGGTGGATGCGGCGGGAATGCTGATTCTACCGGGTGGAATCGACGTGCATACGCACCTCGATATGCCCTTCGGCGGGACGGTGAGCGCGGACGACTACGAGTGGGGAACGCGCGCCGCGGCCATTGGCGGGACGACAACGGTGATCGACTTTGCGTTGCAGTCGATGGGGCGTCCGATGACGGAGGCGTTCAAGACGTGGCGCGCGAAGGCCGAGGGAAAGGCATGCATCGACTACGCGCTGCACATGGCCGTGACCGATCTGGGGCCGAACGATGTGTGGTTGAACGATGTGGACCGGATGGTGGCGGAGGGGATCTCCAGCTTCAAGATCTTCATGGCGTATCCCGATGTGCTGATGGTAAACGACGCGACGATCTTCAAGTTGATGCAGCGCACGGCCAAGCTGGGCGCGCTGGTGTGCGTCCATGCGGAAAACGGAGCGGCGATCGACGTGGTGGTGCAGCAGGCGTTGGCGGCGGGCAAGACGGGGCCGCTCTATCACGCGTTGACGCGACCGGTGCTGGCCGAAGCGGAGGCGGTGCATCGCGTGGTGGCGCTCAGCGAGATGGCGGGCGGCGCGAGAGTGTACATCGTGCATGTGTCGTGCGAGGAGTCGATGCGCGAAATCGCGGCGGCGCGAGCGCGTGGACTTGCCGTGATGGGCGAGACCTGTCCGCAGTATCTGGTGCTGTCGATTGAAGACGACATGGGCAGGCCCGGCTTTGAGGACGCAAAGTTCGTGTTCACTCCGCCGCTGCGCGGGAAAAAAAACCAGGCCCCGCTGTGGAAGGCGCTCCGCGATGACGTGCTACAGGTGGTTGCGACCGACCACTGCCCGTTTCGCTTCGCCGACCAGAAAACACTTGGGCTGGGCAACTTCACAAAGATCCCCAACGGCGCACCGGGCATCGAGAACCGGATGCAGCTTGCCTATCACTACGGCGTGAACGCCGGTCGAATGTCGCTGGAACGGTTTGTGGAGGTGACGGCAGAGGCGCCGGCGAAGATCTTCGGAATGTTTCCGAAGAAGGGGATTGTGGCTGCTGGCTCGGACGCGGATATTTTGATCTGGGACCCGTTGGCACAGTATACGATTACGGCAGCGACCCAGAGTATGCACACCGACTACTCCATCTACGATGGTTTTGCTGTTGCGGGCAATGCGCGCCAGGTCTACTCGCGAGGTGAATGCATCGTGGACGGTGGAAAATTCATTGGGCGCGTGGGACGCGGTGAATATCTGCGGCGCGAGGTCGCCGCGCAATGAGTCTTTACGTGGAAGGTCCAAGCAGCCTGACCGATGCCTACGGCCTGCGCGCCGATCCGGCTCTCTACAACAAGGATCTTGCGCCGACCGCGCCGGAGCAGCGGACCTGGAAAACATATAACTACATTGCACTGTGGTTCTCCATGTCGTTGGGTGTGACGACATATATGTTGGCGTCCAGCCTGATCGCTGGCGGGATGGACTGGAAGCAGGCGTTAGGGACGATTTTGCTGGGCAATCTGATCGTTCTAGTTCCGGTACTGCTCAATGCACATGCGGGCGTCAAGTATGGAATCCCGTTTCCCGTGTTTGTGCGCGCGTCGTTCGGCGTACTCGGCGCGAACATTCCGGCGATGCTGCGCGCGCTGGTGGCCTGTGGCTGGTTCGGTATCCAGACGTGGATCGGCGGAGAGGCGATCTACGCGATGCTCAATGTCCTTTGGCCGCAGTCGGCGGCGTTTTCGTCGGTACTGTGGATCTGCTTTTTCGGTTTCTGGCTGCTGAACATGGCGGTGGTGTGGCGCGGCGTGGAGTCGATCCGTTTCTTGCAGGGCTTCTCCGCGCCGCTCCTGCTTGCGATGGCGCTCGCGTTGCTGGTCTTTATGACGCACAAGGCAGGCGGCCTCGGCCCTATGCTGGCAGCGCCGAGCCGGTTCCACAACGGCCCCGGTTTTCTGCATTTTTTCTTTCTCTCACTCACCGGGATTGTCGGCTACTGGGCCACGCTCTCGCTCAATATTCCCGACTTCACGCGCTATTCGCAGTCGCAGGAGTCGCAGATCGTCGGCCAGGCGTTTGGGCTGCCCGCCGCGATGGCGCTCTACACCTTTATCGGGATCGCATGCACCTCGGCCTCCACGGTCGTCTTCGGCCATGCAGTCTGGAACCCGATTGTGCTGCTCGGCCTCTTGCATCGACCGCTGGTTGCGTTTCTCGCGCTCATTGGCATTCTGCTTGCGACGCTCAACATGAATATCGGGGCCAACGTGGTCAGTCCCTCGAACGACTTCTCCAATCTTGCACCACGGCATATCAGCTTTCGCACGGGCGGCCTCATCACGGGCCTTCTCGGCCTTCTGACGATGCCTTGGAAGCTGATGGCCAGCCACATTGACTACATTCACTGGCTGGTAAGCTACTCGGGACTGCTGGGGCCGGTGGCGGGCATCATGATCGCCGACTATTTTCTTCTCCGCGGCACGCGGCTGGATACCGAGGCGCTCTACCGGCGCGAGGGCCCGTACGAGTATTGCAAGGGAACCAACCCTCGCGCGCTCGCCGCGCTCGCCGCAGGCATCCTCGCCGCTCTGATCGGTCTTGTCCTGCCAGACCTGCGCTTTCTATACGACTATGCGTGGTTTGTGGGTTTCGGCGTGGCGGCGCTGGTGTATATCATGTTGATGGGGACTGCGCCCAGGGTGGGCGGAGCGACGCCACTGGCCCAACGAATCAAGGTGCGTGGTCTGGATAAGGTGCTCGATCCGGCTTTGGGCAACAGCGCCGGGGCCAAAGCACGCACCC
>JAJZDL010000215.1 GCA_021851465.1 Acidobacteriota bacterium | reverse complement strand
TACAACTTCGCCCGAAGACTCAAGACCCTCAAAGGACTGACGCCCTATGAATACCTCTGTAAACTCTGGACTCAAACCCCAGACCAATTTACGCTCAATCCAATCCATCAAATGCCGGGACTAAACAGCTAACAACTCCAACATTGAAGCAGGCAAACAGGTACTCCGTCTGGCGAAAGATCTGATAGCCAAAGGTCAGACCTTTACCGTCGAGACGACTCTCTCCGGCAGTACCTACCTCAAGATGGCTACACGGGCCAAGGCCGCCGGGTTCAATCTAATGGTGGTCTTTGTGGGTACGTCATCGGTCGAGATCAATGTCGAACGCGTGAAGGCACGGGTGAAGAAGGGTGGCCACGACGTAGCGGAGCAGGACCAGCGGCGACGCTATCCACGAACTCTCGCCAACATGAAACACCTTCTGCCGCAGGCCGATCTCGCAGTGGTTCTCGATAACTCAACTTCGCAGGGACACACTCTGGTTGCATTTGGCCATGCAGGCTACATGCACTGGGTAGAGCCTTTGCCGGACTGGGCGGCTGGGTTGAGGTCGATCAGCGTAAAATGAAGAACTCATACAAATTAGGTTGAGGGAGTGCCTCCTGTCTTCATCCACGCATGGTAGCTCTCATTTGTCTGCCGCGGTTTTGTCATGTGAAGCGCACATCGAATATGCCAATAGGCATTGGAAAAATCCGTAGCGTGTCTTTCATCAACGCCAAGGGTTTTGAGTCTCGACCGAAGATCGTACTCATCCCATTGAACACGTCGTTGATGTGCGTAAACTGCGAAGAGGTAGAAACGTCGCCAATCACGCGGATGCGGTGAGTCTTTGTTGCATAGGCCAGAGAACTGCCAAAGGCGATGCTCTACGGTTCCTTCTTTAGGCTTCAGCCGTTCTGACACGATTTGTGCGTCCCTTCGGTGCATTGCGGCTGCGGGTAGAAGAATCGTCACCAATCGGGCGCGAACAATCTACAGAATAGTCAGCGGTCGCGGGAGGTGACGAAGCCGGGAACCCATAGGAGGGCGCGTTTGGCGTCGCTGTGGGGAAGGTCGGCGATGGAGAGGCGAGCAGCTTCGGCGTAGGCGCAGGCGGTGTCCATGGCGTATGCGATGGAGCCGTGGCGTTCCAGTATCTCCAGAATCTGTGAGTGAGAGACGGTGGTGAAGCTACGCTGGGCGAGGACGGTTCGGATGGCCTCGCGGTCGGCGCCGGTGCCGCGTTCGAGCGCATGAATGATGGCGAGTGTTGCCTTGCCTTCGCGCAGGTCGCTGGCGACGGGCTTGCCGAGGATGCCTTCGGCGGCGGTCAGGTCGAGCACGTCGTCTACGATCTGGAAGGCGAGTCCGAGGTTGCGTCCGTACTCGCCGAGCTGGGAGTCGATCTCGGCTGGGTTTGCGAAGCTCTGCGGCGGCGCGATGGCCGCGCCGAGCTGCATGGAGACGCTGAAGAGGCACGCTGTCTTGCGGTAGATGAGGTCGAAGTACTCCTCTTCGTTGATGAGGTGGCCGAGCTTCTGCATCTGGAGGAGTTCCCCCTCGACCATCTGCTGGGTGAGCGAGATGAGCAGATCGAGGACGCGGAAGTTGCGCTCTTCGAGGGCGTTGGAGAAGGCCTGCATGTATAGCCAGTCGCCCGCGAGGACGCATTTGGCGTTGCCCCAGGTGGTGTTGCTGGAGGGACGGCCGCGGCGCAGTTCAGCCTCGTCGATGATGTCGTCGTGCACCAGCGTTGCGGTGTGCAGCATCTCGACGACCGCGCCGAGGCGGATGCGCGAGTGATTGTCGCAGCCGAGCGCCTTGGCGGAGAGCAGCAGGAGCAGCGGGCGGATACGCTTTCCGCCGCCGGACATGAGGTACTGCGCGATGTCTGTAATGACATCGACGTTGGATGCCGACTGGCGCGTGAACTCCTGCTCGATGGCGGCGAGGTCGTCTCGCAGCAGGTCGAAGACCTCTTTTGCGGTCGCGATGGAGAGGGTGCTCACTTAAATCTAGAGTAGCAGGTTGGGGCGCATGATTCAGCGCTCGATCGCCAGCGGGCAGAGTTTGCGCCGGTCGAGGAGGGGAGCAAGCCACGCAGCGCGGGGTTAGCCGCGGTAGTTGGTGAACTGAAGGTCGATGCCAAAGTCGGCGGCGCGCAGCTTGGCGATGACCTGCTGGAGGACATCGCGGTCCTTGCTGACAACGCGGACTGTGTCTCCCTGAATGCTGGCCTGGGCCTTGAGCTTGCTCTCCTTGACCAGCGCGGCGACTTGCCTTGCCTTCTCCGATGGGATGCCCTGAACGAGCTTGATCTTCTGGCGCACGCTGGAGTTTGCGGCGGGCTCGACGGCCTGGTACTCGATGTTCTTCAGCGAGACGCCGCGCTTGACCAGCTTCTGGCGAAGGATCTCGGTGATGGCCTGCAGGCTGTATTCGCTCTGGCTGGCGAGTTGAATTGTGTCGGTGCCTTCCAGCTCAATCCTGGACTTGGAGTCCTTGAGATCGAAGCGAGTGTGGATCTCCTTCGATGCCTGGTCGAGCGCGTTCTTCACTTCCTGAAGGTCCACCTTGCTGACTACGTCGAAGCTGCTGTCGGATGCCATGAGAGACAGTATAGGACAGTTGTGTGCTGTCAGTTGAGCGTTGCCGGCGGAGTGGCTGCGGTGCCGGGAAAGAGGCGGGTGAAGTTCGCCGATGTGAGCGCGGCCAGCTCTTCGGCGGAGATGCCGCGCAGGCCAGCCATGCACTGCGCGGTGTGGGCGACCAGAGCGGGTTGGTTGCGTTGGCCGCGATGCGGAACGGGCGCGAGGAATGGCGCATCGGTCTCGACCAGGATGCGTTCGGCGGGCGCGAAGGCCGCCACCTCGCGCAGGGCGGCAGCCTTGGGGTAGGTCAGATTTCCGGCGAAGGAGAGATAGAAGCCGAGGTCGAGCGAGCGGCGCGCCTGCTCGATGGAGCCGGAGAAGCAGTGCAGGATTCCGGCAGGAGCGCCGCCGCGTTCGGCCTCGCTCCAGTGCGCGTGGAGCAGCTCCAGCAGATCTTCCCATGCGTCGGCCGCTCCGAACTTTTGCCTGGCCTCGGCTGTGGCCAACTCGGAGGTGCGGCAGTGGATGAGGACCGGCTTGTGCGCTGCGGCGGCGACCTTCATCTGCGCGGCAAATGCAGCGTGCTGGATCTCCACAGCGGGATTGTCGGCGTGATAGTAGTCGAGGCCGATCTCGCCGATGGCGATGCATTGCGGGTCCTGCGCGAGCGCGCCGAGGCGGGCGAGCGCGCCGGGCGTGGCTTGGTGCGCCTCCTGCGGATGGATGCCCGCGCTGGCGTAGATCGCGGGCGTTGCCGGTTGGCCGCGGAACTCGCGCGCGATCTCCAGCGCGCGGTGCATCTGGTGCGGCCCGTCGCCGATGCCGATGGCGAGGATGGTGTGGACGCCCGCGGCGTGTGCGTGCGCGAGAACCTGCGGCAGGTCTTCGCCGAACATATCGAGGTGCGCGTGGGAGTCGGTCAGGTGCATGGGTTCAACGTACATGGTTAAGCGTACAAGGTTCGCGGCGCAAGCAACAGCAGGGCAGATGTGCTGCATGGGTTCCATGAGGTAGGATTGCGTCCATGAAGAAGATGAACCGCCGCGAACTGTGTGTCTCCTTTCCCGTTCTGGCAGCCATTGGCGCGGGTGCGCCGCAGGCCCTTGCCCTGCAGGAGAAGCCTGCCGCCGTTCCAGGCGCGCCTGCGCCGAACGCGGCCTCCAGTACGCTGGCCGTCTCGCGGGCCTTTGCCTACGACGCGATGCCCGCGCGCAGGATGGCCAATGGAGGCGAGAGCCGCGACATTGTCCATGGAACGCTGGCGACCGGCGAGACCGTCAATCTGCACGAGTCCATGCAGGTGGCCGGGGCAGAACCCAATCCGCTGCACATCATCCGGCACTCGGAGTTCATTCTGGTGCGCGAGGGCGAGCTGGAGTTTCAGCACGAGGACGCGGAGGGCAAAGTCGTTGCCGAGAGAGTTGGGCCGGGCGGTGCAATTTATGTTGCCTACGGCACACGGCACACGCTGAAGAATGTGGGCGGCGCGCCCGCCAGCTACTTTGTGGTTGCCATCGGCGGCGACGCGAAGTAGGGCCGAGGCCGGATTTATGGTGCGTCGGCGAAAGTATATATTTAATAGTCTATATTAATACCCCCCCCCCCATCCCCCCCTTTCTGCATTTCGCGGGGTAAGGTGAGTGTTTTCAAGGGCTCCAGGGTAAAGTATAGAGGATAGAGACTTTGTGCGTAAGTTGATTGGATTCAGCGGCTTGCGGGGTGGTTGTGGCGGCAAAGTATTCAATCGGTGGGGCTTACATCTAAAGTATTGGCAATAGAGGGCTTATGGTGGCGAGCCGCCATGGGGGGTGATGCTCAGGGTTCGCGGCGGCCGAGGGTTATAGGGCGGGCCTTCAGCCCGCGGACGGGTTTGTTGCGGCCTCCTG
>JAJZDL010000214.1 GCA_021851465.1 Acidobacteriota bacterium | reverse complement strand
ACAAAACCAAAGGCCAAAGGCAAGGGCCAACGGCCCGCTGTATACCAGCCTGGGGCGCAGCCCCAGGCTGCATTGCACCCCAAACCAGAGGGCTGAAGGCCCGACCTATACGAACTTCAGACTCAGGACACTAGCATCAATTTGCACCGAAGCGACGCTGGAGAACCAAAGAGAACCGGATCATGCCTCATAAGTACAATAGAGTCTAATATTTAGCCGTAAGTCCAATGGAATCTAATTTTTTGCCGACACATATCACCCGCAATCGCATGAATCCAATCAACTTACTCCCAAATACCCCCCCAAAAAGGGGAAGGGGGGGGATTTACTAATTAGTTAACTAGCAAAGCGCCGCCCGCTGCCGAAAGAATGAATGCTAAATCGGCGTTGCGCCTCGGCCAGATCTTCGGGCGTGTCCACGTCCAATTCGCCACCCGCAATCTCGACCGCCGCGGCCCCACGCAGTAGATCTCGTGCGCCAAAGTCTCCCCGGAGCAGCATCAGATCCGTAAAATTCTTCTTCGGGTGGTACGCCGGGATCCCGTTCCGTCCCGCATACCGCGAGGCCGTCGTCGCGCCCGTCTCCATCAGTGCGCGCAGATGTTCCGCTGTCACCGCCGGCTGGTCGCACGTCATCAGCACCATCCCATCAACATCTTTCGCAATTGCGTCGAGCGTCCGCACGCCAGCCCGGATCGAGCTTGCCATCCCCTCGCTCCACTCACCATTCACCGCGACCACAGCGTCCCCCAGATTGCACCGCTCCGCAATCCGCTCCGCGTCCGCGCCCAGCACCACCACCACCGGAGCGCAGCCCGCCTCGCGCGCCGTGCGTACCGCGCGCGCCAGCAGCGCCTCGCCCGCAATCGTCGCCAACTGCTTCGGCTCTCCCAACCGAGTCGAAGCCCCCGCAGCCAGGACCACCGCTGCCGTCATCTCTGCGCCCCACCCATCGCGCACTGCGTCTGTAGATAGCGCGATGCTCCACCCATCTCGATCTGCCGCGCAACGTCCTCCGCGGTCAACCTGCGCGACACGCCCAGCTTGCCTTGCCGCCACGCCTGCACCTCGGCCACTACCTCCAGCGCGATCGCCTCCGCGCCGTCGCCGCCCAGGTCCATCCCCACCGGGGCCCACACCCGTTCACAGCACTCGGCCACGCAGCGCCCAAGCTCTGCCGCCACCTCGCCGATCAGCAGGCTGCTGCGATGCAACGCCCCCAGCAGCCCGATGTACCCCGCCGTCCCTGCAAGCAATCCCGCCAGCAGCGCTCGGTCCTGCTCATAACTGTGCGTCATCACCACTGCCGCATCGCGCGCCCCAATTCCCAACTCTGCGACCGCCGTCTCCGCCAGCACGCGCTCCGCCTCGGAAAACCGCTCCGCTCGCGCCAACTGCGCGCGACCATCGGCCACCGTCACGCTCCATCCCAGCAGCGAGGCCATCGTCGCCACCGGCTTCGCATCCTCCCCCGCGCCCAGCACAAACAGCCGCTGCGGAGCAGAGATCTCCTCAAAAAACACCTCGCTAGAGCAGTCGAGAGAAGCCATCGAATCATGCCGCGCCGCATCCACATCTCCGGCTTTCAGGCCCTCACTGCGAAAGATCTCTGCGCCATCCGCACCCAGAACAACGCGGCGCAACGGGCTTCCGCTCGCTGGAAGCCAGGTCGCTGCACGCATCTCTTCGCCGCGCAGCGACGCCTCCATTGCGGCCAGCAACGCGCGGCACTCCGGCGTCTCCACCGGCTCCAGCAACAGGTCCACAACGCCGCCGCAGCCCAGCCCAAACGGAACCTCCGCCGTGTCGTCGAACAGCGTCGAATATCGCTCGAGCACGGCGCCCCCGCGCACCATCCACAGCGCCCGGCGCACCACCTCCGCCTCCAGGCACCCGCCGCTTATCATTCCCGCGCACTCACCCGCCGCGCCAATCAGAAGACGCGCCCCCGGCCTGCGGTACGACGAACCCTCCACGCGCACCAGTGTCACCAGCGCCCGCGCCGCGCCCGCGCGCCACAGCCGCACGATCCGCCTTCTGTCCACCATCGCATCGCCTCTGTCGCGGATTGCCCGCGTGAGGAGTTTATACCACCTTGTCTGTAAACGTATGGATGCCGCACTCCAGCTTCTTGCCGCTCCATCGTCCCGCGCGCGGGTTCGATGGATCGTCCGCAACCGCCGTGCACGGCTCGCAACCGATACTGGTATAACCGCGCGCGTACAACTCCAGCTTCGGAATCATCTTCGCGCCTGCATAGGCGTTCACCTGCTCCATCGTCCAGTCCGCCAGCACACTCACCTTCTTCATCCGTTTCCCGGTCGGCGTCTTGTGGTCTTCCACCTTGCTCAGCCCCGCGCGCGTCGGCGATTGCTCACGCCGCAGCCCCGTAAACCACCAGTCGAACGGCTCCAACGAACGCATCAGCGGCTCAACCTTGCGGATCTTGCAGCACTCCGTCGGTTGCACGATATACAGCAGCCCAAACTGCGCCTCATGCTCCGCCAGCGTCGTCAACGGCAGAGCATTGATAAGGTTCAGTCCCCACTCCGCCGTCATCCGGTCGCGATACGCAAGCAACTCCTTGAAGTGATACCCAGTCTCCAGAAAGATCACCGGCACATCCGGCAGGTGCCGCAGCAGCATGTGCAGCGCCACCATGTCTTCGGTCTGAAAGCTGCTGGTCAGGCAGATGGGCGCGCCCGCGGCCTCCCGTACCACCTGCTCCACCAGCGCCTCTGCCGTCAACTCTTCGTAATTTGCAACCGCTTCAGTTCCACTCATAATCGCTCCGTCAATCTGCTCAGTACCGCCTCTTCGTCCGCCCCATCTTCCACTCGCACCGCACCCGGAGCAAAGCCCTCGATCTGCGCAACCGCCTCCGGCGCAAGTGTGCGAGACGAGACCGCGATCGTCCCCGCCAAGTCCAGCGCGCGAACCACCGCAGGCACAGCGGAGTCCGGAATCAGCGCGTCGTCGATCGAAACAGCCGGCTTGCCACGCCCGATCAACGCGTCCCGCACGCGCTCCACATGTTGCGCGTGCCCCGGCAGCAGAATTAATACCGGCCAACGCGCATCGTCCGGCAGCAGCGGCGCGCTCGCAGCGGTCGTAGCTGTCGAAGCAACCGGCCCCACGATCATCGCCGCGCCCACCGTAGCATTGCTCAGCGAGTCGATCAGGATCAGCGACCCCGTCCAGCGGCACGCATCGTAGCTGTCGAAGAACAGCGGCAGGTTGGTCTCGAACTCCACCTCGGCGATCTCGTTCATCGCAATCGCATCGGATGCCAACTTGTCGAGTGTATTTACATCCACGCGGTGCTCGATCCGGCGCACCGTAGCACGAATTGTCCGCGTCGTGTGCTTCGCAAAATACGTCCGCCCCGCCAATAGCGGCTCTTCATGCATCCACACCACCATCGCGCGAAAGCGATTGCTCACATCGGGCAGGGCCTCGCCCGCCGAATTTGCGGCCACCAGCATCTCCCCGCGGCTCAGGTCGATCTCGTCCTCCAGCTCCACCGTCACGCTCTGCGGATACGACGCTGCCGCAAGGTCTCCGTCGTAGGTCACAATGCGCCGCACTGTCGTCTCGCGCCGCGAGGGCAACGCCATCACGCGATCGCCCGTGCGCAGCGTGCCGCGTGCCACCTGCCCCGCAAAGCCGCGAAAGTTGGCATCGGGCCGCAGCACAAGCTGCACCGGAAAACGCATCGGCCCTGTCGTCTCGGCCAGCGCCAGCGGCACCGTCTCTAGATACGCCAGCAGCGTTGGGCCTTCATACCAGCGCATCGACGCGCTCGGCGTCACCACGTTGTCGCCCTCCAGCGCGCTCACCGGGATCGTCTGCACGTCCGGCAATCCAAGCTGCGCGCACAGCGCCTCGAACGCGCGCCGTATCGTATCGAAGCTCGCCTGCGAATGTCCCACCAGGTCCATCTTGTTCACTGCGGCCACTACATGCGGGATCCCCAGCAACGACGCGATGTAGGTGTGCCGCCGCGATTGCGGAAGCAACCCGCCCGCCCTCGCAAACGCCTGCGCGTCGATCAAAATTATTGCAACGTCAGCCGTCGATGCGCCCGTTGCCATGTTGCGCGTGTACTGCTCGTGTCCCGGCGTGTCCGCGATGATGAACTTGCGCCGCGCGGTCGAAAAGTAGCGGTACGCCACATCGATCGTGATCCCCTGCTCGCGCTCCGCCTTCAACCCATCGGTCAGCAGAGAGAAGTCCACATGCCCGTTCGCCGCGCGGTTCACGCGGCTCTTCTGCACGGCCGCAAGCTGGTCTTCATACACGCTCTTGGTATCGTGCAGCAGCCGCCCGATCAGCGTCGATTTCCCGTCGTCCACGCTGCCCGCCGTGGTAAAGCGCAGCATCTCCTGGCCCAGGTGTCCATCGAGAAACTCCTCAAACGTCCGCGCCGGCTTGGCTCTTTCAGCCTCGCGCTCATCCATCCGTGCATCCATATATGTATTCATCTAGAAGTATCCCTCCCGCTTCTTCACTTCCATCGAAC
>JAJZDL010000213.1 GCA_021851465.1 Acidobacteriota bacterium | reverse complement strand
CTTTGCCTCTGCCCTTTCCCCCACCCCCGCAACCCTGTCAACCCCCCACCCCGCCCCCCGAATCCATCAACCACCACAAAATAAACCACTTTCACCCAAAAAATATCCCCAAAAAAGTTGGCATAGTAGTTTCCCTCCGCTTGGTAAAATAGAACTTGTAGATCGAAATTGAACTGTCATTCTAAGCGAAGCGATCTTGCAGCTTGTCATTCTGACCCTGAGCTTGTCGCAGGGGAAGAATCCCCGCATTTTTCCGGCAGCCGGGTGCCCCCAAGCCGCGCAATAACACATTTATAATGTGTGGATTATACGTAATTTATTGACAACCGAAGATCCTCAAGCCCGCCCAGGCAAAGCGCCCGGCTCAAGCCAGCCCAGCCAATCGCACCGGTTCAAGCCACCCAGGCAATCGCGCCCTGCGCAAGCCCACCCAGGCAACGCACCCGGCTGAAGCCACCCAGGCAAAGCGCCAACGGCGCGCCCTATCCTTAGCCTGGGCCGAAGGCCCAGGAGGCCGCAGCGAACCCGTCCGCGGGCTGAAGGCCCGCCCTATAACCCTCGGCCGCAGCGAAGCCTGAGCATCACCCCCAAAAGCCCATGGCGACCCCGCCATCCGCCAGAACAAGCCCTCTATTGCCAATACTTTAGCTGTAAGTCCCACCGATTGAATACTTTGCCGCCGCAACCACCCCGCAAGCCACTGAATCCAATCGACTTACGCGCAAAGTCTTTATCCTCTATACTTTGCCCTGGAGCCCCTGAAAACACTCATCTTACCCCTCAAAACGCAAGAGGGGGGGATGGGGGGGGGCTATAAATATAGACTATTAAATATATATACTTTCGCGGCCCGTGGACAACCCGCCACCCTCCACGCAAGCGCCCAGCCGGATCGGCCGCAGAATTGGCCGGAGGATTCCTTCGGCTAAAATCCCCAGGCAGCGCAGCGAGAGGGCCGCAGCGCCCCGGCGTAAGATGGAGTGCATGAAATACCTGATCGTTCTTCTGGCATTGGCGGGCATCGTGGATAGCTCGATGGCGCTGCGCATCCACCTGATGGATCCGAACGCAGCGCCTCCCTGTGCGGTCTCCGAGCACTGGGACTGTGGCAGCGTGGGCCACAGTCGCTTCTCCTGGTTTCTGCCCAGAACCTCCGAAGAGATGGACGAAGCGCAGGCCGGGATCCAGTTCAGCGCGATGCACATCCCCGTGGCGGCCATCGGCATCGCGGCCTACGCGGCGATCGCAATCCTCGCGTTGATGGGACGCATGTGGATCGTCTTCGAACTGGCCCAGGTTGGCTTCTTCTTCGCCCTCTTCCTCTCCGGCATCGAGGCCTACGTTCTTGAGATGTGGTGCATCTACTGTGTCTGGTCGCAGGCCATCATCGTGGCGATTCTGCTCGCCTCCGCGATTGCTCTGCTGCTTGAGCGGCGACGGCGCGCGGCGACAGTGCAGGCAGGCTAGGGCCGGATCCTCCACGACGCTCTTTGAGCCTTCGCCCCGCTGCGTGAGCCCGGCTGCGCCCATGCGCCTCGGGCAGCGGCGTTGCGGGTAGAATGGATGCATGGGAATCAACCGAGAACAGGCCCTGGATTGCCTGCGCAGCGACGACCTGATCGGCCTTGGCATGGAGGCCGACGCAGTGCGCCGCTGCCTGCATCCCGAGGCCGTCGTCGGCTATGCCATCGAACGCGCGGTCTCGATGGCCGACGGTGCCTGGGCGACTGGCAACGCGGACGGCGCTCTCCGAAACCGCTTCTACGACGAGATCGCCGAAGCCATCGAGCTGGGCTGCACCGCTGTGCGCCTGCTCGGCGGCCTTGGCGCCGACGCGAAGGGCTGCGGCATCGAGGGCTTTGAGAAGGGACTTCGCGGCCTGCGGCAGCGATTTCCCGCGCTGTGGCTCGAAGCTCTGTCGGCGGAGGAGATTGGCTCGCTGGCCGCCGGCTGTGGGCTGGAGCTGCGCGAGGCCATCGCGCGCCTCCGCGACGCCGGAATGGATTCCATCGCCTGCGACAGCGCGCAGCCGCAGTGCAGCGTTGAACAGTGGCTTGCGGTGCATCGCGCGGCGCACAGCCTGGGTATGCGAACCGTCGCAGCGGTGCGATCCAGCGCGAGAGAGACGCTGGAGCAGCGCGTCGATTTTCTGGCGGAGGTTCGTCGGTTGCAGGAGCAGACGGGCGGCTTCGCGGCCTTTCTGCCCTGCAACTTCCAGCCGCGCGCCGCCGCGAGCGCTGGGTTCGACGGGCCAACCGCGGTCGCGCAGATGAAGGCGCTGGCCATCGCGCGCATCTTCCTCGACAACATCGAGAACATCCAGTTGAGCGGCGCGACGCTGGGCCTGAAGGTGCTCCAGATGGGCCTCCGCTTCGGCGCCAACGACGCAGGCACGCTGGCCCCGCAGGGCCGCGGCGCAAAGGCTGCCTCTGGCGAGAATGCCAGCGCAGCAAATCACGCTAGCGAAGAGGATCTCCGCCGCATCATCCGCGACGCAGGCTTCCACCCCGCACAGCGAGACACGTCTTACCGTACGATGTTCATCAACTGAAACTTCATCGGCCTTTGCTTGCCGGCAGCCGACAATGCAATGTCTTCCGTCTGGAGTGTATGTCCTCAATCCGGCGGATCTTCCGGCGCTGCACCGGGATCGTCTCCTCCAGCAGCGCCTTCGCGTAGAATCGACTCGACCGAATCCCTCGCCGCGGAGCCTCATGCCGATCTCTTTGTTCAACAACCTGCACGCGCCGGTGGCCGGCTTTCTGGCCTCCAAGGGCATCGTCCACTACCTGCACATGCACTACGGCGACCACACCTTCCGTGGCCTCTACCGCTGGAACGCGTTCGATCTGGCGATCCTGATCCCGTACTTCATCGTCATGCTGGTCCTGGCGTTCTACGGCATCCATCGCTACCAGTTGGTCTGGCTCTACTACCGCAACAAAAAGAAGGCCGCGCACTGGGACAAACCGGGTGGCAGGTTTGCCGAAAACGCTCTGCCCTTCGTCACCGTGCAGTTGCCCATCTTCAACGAGCAGTTTGTCGTCGATCGGCTGATCGACGCGGTCTGCCGGCTCGACTATCCGCGCGACCGCTTCGAGATCCAGTTGCTCGACGATTCGACCGACGAGACCGTGCAGGTCGCCGAAGAGATCGTCCAACGCTACGCGCGTGGCTTTGCCGGAATGCCGCCGCAGCCCATCGTGCATCTGCACCGCACCAACCGCCACGGATACAAGGCAGGCGCGTTGGACGAGGGCCTGAAGGTCGCGCGCGGCGAACTGATCGCAATCTTCGACGCCGACTTCGTCCCCGCTCCCGATTGGCTGATGAAGGTCGTTCACCACTTCGCCGAGCAGGGAATCGGAATGGTGCAGACGCGCTGGACCCACCTGAATCGCAACTACAGCTTTATGACCCAGGTCGAGGCCATCATGCTCGACGGCCACTTCGTGCTGGAGCACGGCGGACGCTCGCGCTGCGGCGTCTTCTTCAACTTCAACGGAACCGCCGGAGTCTGGCGGCGCCAGGCCATCTCCGACGGCGGTGGCTGGCAGCACGACACCCTTACAGAAGACACCGACCTAAGCTACCGCGTGCAGATGGCCGGATGGAAGTTCAAGTACCTGCAGGACGTCGAGTGCCCCGCCGAACTGCCCATCGAGATGACCGCCTTCAAAACCCAGCAGGCGCGTTGGGCAAAAGGGCTGATCCAAACCGGCAAGAAGATCCTGCCGCGCGTACTGCGGAGCGAGGTGCCGTGGCACACCAAGCTCGAAGCCTGGTACCACCTCACTGCAAACATCAGTTACCCGTTGATGATCGTGCTCTCCGTCCTGCTGATGCCCGCCATGATCATTCGCAGTTGGCAGGGCTATGTGCAGATGCTGCTGATCGACTTCCCGCTCTTCATTGCGAGCACGATGTCGGTCTCCACCTTCTACCTCGTCAGCCAGAAGGAGCTCTTCCCCAAGACCTGGCACAGGACGTTCCTGTATGTCCCCTTCCTGATGGCGCTGGGCGTCGGCCTCACCATTACCAACACCAAGGCCGTCATGGAGGCGCTCTTCGGCTATAAGACGCCCTTCGCGCGCACGCCCAAGTACCGCGTCAAGAAGAAGGGCGAGGCCAGCCAGGCCAAGGTCTATCGCAAGCGGCTCGGCATCGTTCCGTGGATCGAGCTGCTCATCGGCGCCTACTTCGCCTGGACGGTCTGGTACGCCGTGACCACGGAGAACTACTTCACCGTTCCGTTCCTGCTGCTCTTCGTGCTGGGCTACTGGTACACCGGCCTGCTGAGCCTCTTCCAGGGGCTCTTCGAGCGTGCCGGCAAGGAGACCAGCGGCTCCACCGAGATGCACGAGAAGCCCTACCCGATGGGAATCTGAATCCGGCCACCGAAGTATTCCAAGCCAAGAACGAGCTTGAAGGCTGAGTATGCGTGGCGGTCGATGATGTGGTGCTATTTTTTTTCGGTACTGGATGCAGCGGGTGGAGTGGCGGCGGGCGAAACTTTTGTGGCCGGGGCGCTGGAGGCTGGCG
>JAJZDL010000008.1 GCA_021851465.1 Acidobacteriota bacterium | reverse complement strand
CGGGCCGGTCGGGCCGCAAGGGCCTGCCGGCGCCACAGGTGCCATCGGGCCACAGGGGCCGGTCGGGCCGCAAGGTGCGCCAGGGCTGGTCTATCGAGGGGCGTACGCCTCGACGATCGGCTATGCACAGTACGACGTGGTGGCCTACCAAGGGTCGAGCTATGTTTCCCTGATTGTGGGCAATCTGGGATTTACTCCGGCCTCCAATCCAGAGGCGTGGGGCCTGCTGGCCGCGGCGGGCACGGGTGGAACCGGCGGATCGCCGACGCTCGCGGTCGCCTACCAAGGGGTCTATGCCTCGACCACCAACTACGCATTGAACGACATTGTGCTGTACGGCGCGTCCAGCTATATCTCGCTGCTTGCGGGCAATCAGGGCAATACTCCAGCGCTATCGCCATCGGACTGGGGTCTGCTGGCCGAGGGAGGGACGGGGATTGGCCCGGCGGGCCCACAGGGGCCGCAGGGGCCACCCGGACTTACTGGCGCAACCGGACCCGCAGGGCCGGCCGGAGTGGCGGGTACGGCCGGGCCGCAGGGCACGCCGGGGCTGGTCTATCAGGGGAGTTACGCCTCGACCGCCAACTACGCGCTGGGCGATGTGGTGCTGTGGCAAGGATCGAGCTATACGTCGCTCATCGCCAGCAACCACGGGAATACACCGAGCCTCAGCCCAACGGACTGGGGGCTTTTGACTGCGCAGGGGCCACCCGGTCCAACCGGCGCGACGGGTGCGACCGGCGCGGCTGGGCCGCAGGGACTGCCGGGAAGCGTGGGGCCGAATGGGCCGATCGGGCCGCAAGGCATTCAGGGAATCGCTGGACAGGCAGGCGCGCAAGGGATTCCCGGCGCAACCGGCCCACAGGGCTTAAGCGGGCCGATGGGGCCGCAGGGACCAGCCGGGCCGGTGGGGCTGGCGTTTCAGGGAGCCTACTCGTCGGTGGTGAACTACGCGCTGGGCGATGGGGTTCGCTACAACGGCGCGGACTACGTCTCGCTACAGGCGAGCAACCATGGCAACACCCCCGGCCTGAGTCCGGCGTACTGGGCGCTCTTTGCGCAGGACGGCGCAGCGGGCCCAGTCGGCCCCGCAGGTGCGACCGGTGCAACTGGCGCGCAAGGCCCAATCGGGCCGCAAGGCGTTCCAGGAGTTGTGGGGCCAACCGGTGCAACCGGGCCACCGGGAATCACCTATAAAGGTGTGTGGTCGAGCGGCTCCGGGTACGCGGCCAACGATTCTGTCACCTACAACGGTTCGACGTACATTGCTACGCAGGCGAACACATCGCAGCAGCCACCCAGCTATCCGGCGGTGTGGTCGTTGCTTGCGGCAGCAGGCGCGCCGGGCGCTCCCGGCGCGGTAGGCGCGACCGGGCCGGCGGGTGCGACAGGCCCAGCGGGCGCGACCGGTGCAACCGGTGCGACTGGCCTCCAGGGGCCTCCAGTGACCTTCATCCCCGGAGGATGGCAGATTGGAACGCAGTATGCCCTGGGCAATGCGGTCGGCTACGCAGGATCCAGCTACGTCGCGCTCCAGGCAAATCTGGGCCGTGAGCCGGACACAAGTCCCACATACTGGGGCCTGCTGGCGGCTGCGGGCGCAACCGGCCCAACCGGCGCAACCGGGCCAGCCGGGCCACAGGGGCTGACCGGTGCCGCCGGTCTGAATGGCGCAACCGGCGCGACTGGCCCGGCCGGCGCAACCGGCGCGACCGGGCCACAGGGGCCGCCAGTCTCCTTTCAGGGCGCTTGGCAGGCTGGAAGCTCGTATGCGCTGGGCGCGGCGGTCTCCTACCTGGGGTCGAGCTACATCTCCCTCGCCGCCAACAACACGGGGAACGCTCCACCGTCGAATCCGACGCAGTGGGCATTGCTGGCGGCGGCGGGAACCGCGGGCGCGGCGGGCGCGACCGGCCCGGCAGGTCCACAAGGTGCCACCGGGGCCACGGGTGCGACCGGCCCAGCGGGACCGACGGGAGCGACGGGAGCTGCCGGAGCGGTCGGGATGAACTTTCGCGGCGCGTGGGTCAGTGGCACAGAGTACGCTGTCAACGATGCGGTCACCTTCGGCACGCCGGCCTCGACCTACATCGCCGCCATCGCCGCGTTGAGCAGCTCCTCCAACCAGCCGGACAGCGCATCCGGCGTATGGACGTTGCTGGCGTCGGCGGGCGGCGCGGGGCCGACCGGCGCACAGGGCGCCGCGGCGACGGTGGCCGTCGGCACGGTGACCACCGGCCCGGCAGGCACATCGGCCGCAGTCACCAACAGCGGGACCGGCTCGGCGGCGGTGCTGAACTTCACCATTCCGCAGGGCGCGGCAGGCACAAACGGAACCGGCGGCAGCGGCGGCGGCAGCGGGATTCCGGGCGCGGCGGTCTACCACTCGGTCTACGGCGGCTCCCCGCTCTATCTCGCGTACTACTCGGTGAGCAACTCGACCGCAACATCGAGCGACACGGCCTCTCCAACCATTCCCTACACTCCCTATACCACTTCTTTGAACGAGCCCGATGCGGTGCTGACGTGGGTTCCAACAGCGTGTACGGCGACAGCGCTAAGCGTCAATTCGCTCCAGTGGGCCAATATCACGGTGACGCTGCGTCTCGGCCCAACTCCGACCGCTTTGGCAAATACCTCTCTCGCCTGCACCACGGCGAGCGGGAGGTGTTCCGCCACGGCATCCGTAGCGGTCGCGGCGGACGACTTCGTGGACTTTGAAATCACCGGCGCAAACGGCAATCCGGCGGGCGTCTGGACTGCGCTGACCTGCAACTGACGTGCCTCGCGCCAGCAAGCCCCGCATCCTCCGCGGCAGGCATTCTTCCCGGCGAAGCACGCTGCGAGTTCCCGTTCCAGCCTGCCGCACGCGGAGTGTCCCCTCCACAGCGTAAGATTTTGCCAGATGCCTGCGCCGCCCATCCTCGTCACCAGCCGCGCCAACGCGCGCGTCAAGCAGTTGCGCGCGGCCTTTGCCGGTCATGCGCGGCTATCGGGCGGACTGGTCGCCATCGAGGGAGAAAACCTGCTGCGCGAGGCGCTCGCCAGCGGCCTTCCGCTGAAGACCGTCTTCCTCAGCGAGCGCATCCAACCGCCCGCATGGCTTCCCCACGGCGTCGAGGTGATGCGCCTCGCCGATGAGGTCTTCTCCAGCGCGGTCGATACGCAATCCCCGCAGGGCGTCGCCGCGCTGCTTGTGCCGCCAGTGTGGAAGATCGACGACGCGCTGCCCGCGAAGCCCCCCGGCGGCGCTCCGTTGATTCTCGTCGCCGCCGGTTTGCAGGATCCCGGCAACCTGGGCACGCTCATCCGCTCGGCGGAGGCATTCGGCGCGACCGCCGTCCTCACCACCCCCGGCACCGCCGGCGCATGGAGCCAGAAGGCCGTGCGCGCGTCGGCGGGATCGGTCTTCCGAGTCCCCGTGGTGCAGGTCGCCGTGGAGCAGATCGCCGCGCTGAAGTCCCGCGGCATTCGACTCTTTGCCGCGGTTGCCCCTGGCTCTGGGGCCGGCGCCGATCTTCTCTTCGGTCCTGGATCGGACGGCGAAGCGGCTCGCAATGGCCGCATTGTCCTCTCTGCGGCGAGCGCGGAGATGGCCTGCGCCTGCGCGCTGATGATCGGCAACGAGGGCGCGGGGCTTGGCGCGGAGTGGCTGGCCCTGGCCGACGCGCGGATCACAATTCCAACGCCGGGCCGCGTGGAGAGCCTCAACGCCGCCGTCGCCGGATCGCTGCTGCTCTACGAAGCCTCGCGGCAACGCAGTCTGCTATCCACTATCCACTACTCACAACTCACTGCCCCATGAGCCTCTTCAACCCCACGCTCGCCGCCACCGCGCAATCCAACCCGGCCCCGCTGGCCGAGCGCATGAGGCCGCGTACGCTCGACGAGTTCGTCGGGCAGGAGCATCTGCTCGGCCCCGGCAAGCCGCTGGCGCTCGCCATCGCCCACGACGATGCAACTTCCATGATCTTCTGGGGACCGCCGGGCACCGGCAAAACGACGCTGGCCAAGATCGTCGCCGCGCTCACGCAGTCCACCTTCATCGAGTTCTCCGCCGTCATGTCCGGCATCAAGGAGATCAAGACCGTCATGGTCGCCGCCGAGAAGGCCGCGGAGTTCGGCTCGCGCACCATCCTCTTCGTCGATGAGATCCACCGATTCAACAAGGCGCAGCAGGACGCCTTCCTGCCGTATGTCGAACGCGGCGCGATCCGCCTGATCGGCGCGACGACGGAGAACCCATCCTTCGAGTTGAACGCCGCGCTGCTCTCGCGCTGCCGCGTCTACACGCTGCTCGCACTCAGCGAAGCGCAGATCGTCGCGTTGCTACAGCGCGCCCTCGGCGATGAGGTGCGCGGTCTGGGCGCGTCTGGGGTTGCCGCCGATGAAGACGCCCTTGCAACCATCGCCTCCTACGCCAGCGGCGACGCGCGCAACGCCCTCAACGCCCTCGACGTCGCCGCCAGCCTCGCCGCCGAAGATTCAACCCGGCGCATCGCAAAGGAGATTGCCGCCGAGGCGTTGCAGCGGCGCGTGCTGCTCTACGACAAGCAGGGCGAGCAGCACTACGACATCGTCTCCGCCCTGCACAAGAGCGTGCGCAACTCCGACGTGGACGCCTCGCTCTACTGGCTGGCGCGCATGTTGCAGGCCGGCGAAGACCCCATGTACGTTGCGCGGCGCATCGTGCGCATGGCGGTCGAGGACATCGGCCTGGCCGCGCCCGAGGCCCTCAACCTCTGCCTCTCCGCGCGCGACGCGATGCACTTCCTCGGCCCGCCGGAGGGCGACCTCGCGTTGGCGCAGGCGGTCGTCTACCTCGCGCTCGCGCCCAAATCGAACGCCGTCTACACTGCGTACGACGCGGTGAAGCGCGACATCGAAGCCACCGCCGCCGAGCCGGTGCCGCTGCACCTGCGCAACGCGCCGACCAAGCTGATGCAGTCGCTCGACTACGGCAAGGGATACCAGTACGCGCACAATGTGGAAGGCCGCGTCGCCGACATGGAGTGCCTGCCGCCCTCGCTGGCCGGCCGCCGCTACTACCACCCCACGCAGGAGGGCCGCGAAAAACTCCTCGCCCAGCGCATGGAAGAGGTCGCGCGCATCCGCCAGAGCAAGCGCAAGCTGTAACAAGGTCGGGTGCCCCACCCAAAATGGTATAGTAACTGCGTCGTCCGCCGTGACCCTATGCATATTTCAGAAACAATTCCGCCAGAGATGCAAGAGAACCTCAACAAGTTTGAGAAAGAGGCGGATGATATTGTTACTTCATTCTCAGGATCCATTGGTTCCAAGCCTCAACCCTCGATCATCTATCACTACACGAACGATGTTGGCCTGAAAGGCATTCTGGAAACTGGCAAAATTTGGTTGACAGATGCTTTCAGCCTCAATGACCCATCCGAGATGCGCCACGGATTTTCAATCCTCGTCAAAATCCTAGAGAGCAAGGCTAAGACCAAACAGGAAAAATGTTTTGCGAAGTTAATACACAACTGCTTTAATAATATCCAGAAGCTCGGGAATTTTTTTATCTGTTCGTTCAGCGAGAACGGAGACGATCTCGGCCAATGGCGCGCGTATGCGGACGATGGCCTCGGCTATGCCTTGGGGTTTGATCGCCCGGCACTCGAAACCCCATTCGCGTCGCAAGACTGTGGTGGAATACCAAACTGTTCCACGTTTCCCGTCACTTACGATGATGACAAACTGGGGGAAATACAGCAGCAGATCGTCGATAGGATGTTTGGACTCATCTCTACGCCGGTCGGAATGAAACTGCCGGAGGAAATTCTCCGCGCCTATTGGCATAAATTATTTGTCTTGCTCACTACACGTGCGATGCATGCCTCATTATATTTCAAACATTGCGCCTATAGAAACGAACAGGAATATAGATTCTTGCAGCTACATCCGACAGGGCATGCGCCCACTGATATGAAGCTGAGAGCGCATTCCTATAGCCTGATCAAGTACCTTGAGTTCGATTGGAAAAGCGCTAATCTAAGTGCGCTGAAACAAATTATTGTGGGGCCAGCATCTAATCGTCCCGAAGCGCAACGCTTTGCAGAGGACTGTGTTGACATGTTCTATCGCGGCACGGTTCCTCGCGACAAGGTTCCTATAGTTCATTCAAAAATTCCTTACCGAGCGACATAATGGCGGGTGGGCCACTCATCCGTCCTCCTTCGCATCTGAAAGAATTGGGCGCCATTTTCATCGCGGTCGTATCGCGATGAATGGGAAGCGTGCCGTAAAAACAAGTCAAAGCCAGCGCCTTACTTCGTGTCGCGCGCGATGGCGGCCAGCACCAGGCCCTTGGTCAGCAGCTCCGGCAGCACATCCGCCGCGCTGCCTGCGGCTGCGGGATAGATCGCATAGGTCGGCACGCCCGCGCGCCCGAGCGAGGCCAGCTTCTGCGTAATCGCGGGATCGCTGTCGGTCCAATCCGCCTTCATCGTCGCCATGCCGCCCTTGCGCAGCGCGCTCTCCACCTCCGCCGAGCGCAGCACGGCGCGCTCGTTGAACTGGCAGCTCAGGCACCACGCCGCGGTGAAGTCGATGAAGACCGGATGCCCCGCCGCGCGCGCCGCATCCAGCGCCTGCTCGGAGTAGGGCTGCCACATAATCCGCGCGCCGTCCGCCGTCGCTGCATTCGCCGTCGCCGCATTCGTCTGCGCCACCGCGGCAATCCGCGCCGCGCTTCGCGCCTGCGAGAGCGGGATCGCCAGTCCCAGCGCGATGAGGACGAGCGCAGCGATCCGGCTCGCACCCTTCGCGGGCCAGCGGCCCAATGCCCAACCCGCAATCGCCAGCACCAGGAAGCAGGCCAGCAGCAGCGCAATCTGGTCGATTCCCGCGCCGGCAACACCGTTGGAGGAAAGCAACTGGCCGTAGACCCACGCCAGCCAGATCGACGTGGCAAAGAGCGGCACCGCGGCGATCTGCTTGAGCACCTCCATCCACGCGCCCGGCCTGGGCAACACTCGTGTCCAGGCTGGCTGGAAGCTCAGCAGCAGGAACGGCGCGGCCAGTCCCAGGGCCAGCGCGGTAAAGATGGCGAACGCCACGCCCGCCGTCTGCGTCAGCGCAAAGCCGATGGCCGCGCCCATCAGCGGAGCGGTGCATGGCGTCGCCACCACGGTCGCCAGCACGCCGGTGAGGAAGCTGCCTGCGTAGCCCTGCTGCTTTGCCCCAGGCCCATCGACCACGGCGCCGCCCAGTGACGTCAGCGACAGGCCGATCTCAAACTGCCCGGCCAGCGACAGTGCCAGGAAGAAGATCAACGACGCCAGCACTGCGATGAACGCGGGCGACTGCAACTGGAAGCCCCAGCCCGCGTGGGTCCCCGTTGCCCGCAGCGCCAGCAGCACGGCCACGATCGCCCAGAACGCAAGCAGGATGCCCAGCGCATAGGCCAGGCCGTGCCAGCGCATAGAGATGCGCTCCCGCGCGGCGCCCGCGCCCGCCGTCTGCACCAGCGTCAGTCCCTTCAGAAAGAGCACCGGAAAGACGCACGGCATCAGGTTCAAAATGATTCCGCCGAGAAACGCCAGCCCGATCGCGCCGATCGCGGCAGCGGCTGCCGTTGGGCCTGTCTGCGGCGCGGCGGGCGCAACCTCTCCCGCCACCACCGGCGCGCTCACCTCGTACGCCTCCGTGTCCGATAGCTTGAAGACCCCAGCAAGTGTCGCAGGCAGAACCGTGAGGTCGGGCGAGCGCTCGACACGCACCCGCACTCCATCGCGCAGCGGTTCCACCTGCTGCGCCGCTGCATCGGCAATCGCGTCAGCCTCGCCTTGCGCATCGGCCGTGCTTTGGATGAAGGGATAGAACTCCGCGTTCGTCTGCCCCCTGCCGTCGATCAGAGTCAGTGCAAACTGCCGCGCGCCGCCGATGATGGAGAACTTCGCACCGGCGGGCAGCGGCTTCGGCAGCAGCGCCATCGCCGCTCCCAGCGCGCCTGCGCGCGCCGCCTGCGCCGCTCCGGGCCGCACCGTCAGGTCGATCCCCAGGTGTGCCTTGCCGGGGATGCAGACCTGCGCGCAGACCAGCCAACGGACCTGCGCGTCCAGGTGTACCGGCCCCGGCTTCACCGTCGGCGCCGCGGAGATTGTCACGGGAAACGCGACCTGGCCCTCGTAGCCGAAGTCCATCAGCGGCCCCAGCGGCAGCCGCCGCGGAATGGGAAACTGCATCGGCCCGGCAGTGATGCCCGTGGGCAGCTTCCATACAATGCGCGGCGGCTCGCCGGAGTCTCCGGGGTTGGTCCAGTAGACGTGCCAGTGCGGCTCCATCGTGAGCGCGAGGCCCACCGTCTGCGTTCCGCCGGGTGCAATCGCCGGCCCCAGCGACACCATCTCTGCCGTCAGGTGCAGCGCCCTCACCGGCCCTGGACCGCCATCGCCAAGCACGCCAATCTGCGCGCGCGCACCGGTGCTGGCGACAACACCGAAGACCGCCAGCAACGGCAGAAGGTGCGTCCGTAGCAGGCCCGAGATCGTTCGCCGGATACTCACCCTTCGATTGTAGTGCGTTCCGCCGTGGTACCAACGTGGCCTCAGCCCAACGGCCAAGGCAATCGCATGAATCGAAGAACCTGTCCAAAACAGTTCTTCTCATCGAAAATTTACGATTGTCACTCATTTACGAACTGCCATTAATGTACGAACTGTCATTCAATTACGAATCGTCACTACTGTACGAATCGTCACTAATGTACGAATTGTCATTCTGAGCGCAGCGAAGAATCCCCGCATTTCGTCGTTGCCTGTCTCCTCGTTGAGCGCCGGTCCTGTAGTTTTTGGACGGCTTCGGAGAGAACTTCCTCCGTTTTCCGGCCAAACTCGCCGTGTCAAGCCCCCTGGGGCGGTAAAATCGCCGCATCCTCCACATAAACAACCGCTTGCCTCCGAAAAATAGTTGGCATGGTAGTTTCCCTCCGCTTGCTAGAATGGAACTGTAGATCGAAATTGAATCGCCATTCTGACCCTGAGAGCCTGTCCAGAGACAGTTCTCTCACCGAAGATTTGCGCCTTGTCATTCTGAGCGCAGCGAAGAATCCCCGCATTTTTTCGGTGGAGAGGACGGCCGACCCACCGCCAGAGACGCCTCAAACCCCACCCAAGGGCGGAATAAGCCCTTGATAGTAGATACTTTACCCGCAACCCCTATGCATTGAATACTTTGGCGACGGGACCACCCCGCAAGCCTTTGAATCCAATCGGCTTACGCACAAGTTCTCTGTTCTCTATACTTTGCCTCTACACCCATGAAAACACGCTTTTTACCTCCCCAAACGAAAAGTGGGGGGGGGGGAGTAATATAGACTATTTAATATATACTATTCCGCCCGGCAACCGACCCGACCCGCCCACCCGGAAGAAAACGCCCGGCCAAAGGTCGAAGGCCCGCTCAAATCTCCCGGCTCCGCGAGCTCCAACGACTGCATCTTTCGCAGAGCTATTTGCATATTGAACTAACGAACCAGGGGCAAGCGATCAAGATCGAAAAACCTGTTTAAAAACTGCTTTTCGCACTGAATAACTACCGATTGTCATTCTGACCCTGAGCTTGACGCAGGGGAAGAATCCCTGTATTTCGTCATTGCTTGTCTCCTCGTTGAGCGCCGGTTCTGTACTTTCTGGACAGGTTCTTAGACGCCGGACTAGCTCGCTCCGGTGCCGGTCATTCCGCTGGCCACATCCACCGGCAAAATGCCCAACTCGCGATAGATGGGCCGGATGGCGTCGCGCACAGCGGGCAGCCGCGTGGCGAACCACACCGCGCCGAGCAGTACGACAATCCCGTTCAGAATCACCGTCATCGGCGCGCCGATCCAATTGGCCATTGTGCCGGCCAGCAGGCTGCCGAACGGCGCCATGCCCACGAACGCTATGGTGTAGTAACTCATCACGCGACCGCGCTTGTCTTCGCTGACGATGGTCTGGATGATGGTGTTGCTGGCTGCCATGCCCTGCATCATGCCGAACCCTGCCACCGGCATCATCAGCATCGAGAGCCAGAAGGAGTGCGAGAGGCCAAAGCCGATCAGCCCCATCCCGAAGACCGCCGCGGAGACGGCAATCTTCCGCCCCAGCCCGAGGACGCTCCTGCGCGCGGCCAGAAGCAGCGCGCCAGCCAACGCGCCCAGGCCCATCGCGCCCATCAGAAAGCCGAAGGTGTGCGGGCCACCGTGCAGCACTCGCGCCGCGAAGATCGGCATCAGGACCACAAACGGCATCCCCATCAGGCTGACCACCGCAAACAGAAGCAGAATGGTACGGATGGGAACGAAGTGCGAGACGTACGTCCAACCCGCATTCAACTCGGTCAGCATGGACGTGGCCGCGCGTTTTACCGCCGGGGTGTGGATGCGCATCGCCAGCAGCGACGCGATGACGGCCAGATAGCTGATGCCGTCGATCAGAAAACACCAGCCCTCATTGCTGGCCGCGATCACGATCCCGGCCAGCGACGGCCCGATCAGTCGCGCCACGTTCACCATCGACGAGTTGATCGCGATGGCGTTGCCCAGGTCGCGCCGGTCCTCCACCATCTGCACCAGAAAGGCCTGCCGCCCCGGCATGTCGAAGGCGTTGATGACTCCCTGCACGATGCTCAGCGCCAACACCCAGGGGACCGTCACCCGGCCGGAGAGCGTTAGCGCGGCCAGTGCCAGCGACTGCACCATGGCCAAGCTTTGCGTCCACACGAGCACATGGCGGCGGTTGAGACGATCCACCCAAACGCCAGCGAAGGGCGCCAGAAGAAACGTTGGAACCTGTCCGGCGAAGCTCACCGTGCCCAGAAGCAGTGCCGACCCTGTGAGCCGATAGACCAGCCATCCCGTGGCGATGCGCGTCATCCAGGTGCCGATCAGAGAGACGCTCTGCCCGCCGACGAAGAGCTGGAAGTTGCGATGGCGCAGCGCCCGCCACGCATGAAAGGCGCGGCCTTCAGTGCGTTGCCCGGCCATGCTGTGCTGCTCGATTCTGCTGCGCCGCAGCATCGCATCTGGCGGCTCGACCGCTGTAAATGGATCCAGTGCAGCAACAGCATCCGTGCCGGTTTGTTCGTCCGCAGCGCTCACGATTGCTTCCCCATTCGCATAAAATCGCCTTCTTCCCAATTGAATAGTCAGGCCGTCTCTTCTTCATTCTCTCGCATCGCAGCATCTGCTTGGGCCGCGCGGTATGATCCATCGCAGGAGTATCTTTAGATCGGACACTGCCGGTGCGTTGCAATACCATAGGCAAGGAGACATCCGTTTGCAGAAGTACCTCTTGATCGCGGCTGGCGGCGCGCTCGGCTCCATCGCCCGCTACTGGGTCGGCTCGACCGTCGCAGGACGCATGGGCGCAAAGTTTCCCTACGGCACGTTTGTCATCAACCTCACGGCCTGCGTCATCATTGGCTTCTCCCTGACCTTTCTGGCCCGGCGCACCGCATTGAACCCGGCCTGGAGATTTCTGGTGCCCATCGGTTTTGTCGGCGCCTACAGCACCTTCTCGACGTACGAGTGGGAGACGCTCTCGATCCTGCGCGGCGGGGCATTTCTGGAGGCCGCGCTCTATGCCTTCGGCAGCCTCTTCCTCGGCCTGGTCGCAACATGGCTCGGCATCCTGATCGCGGAGGCGCTCTAATGAGGGCGCGGAATCGTTGCGCAATCGCTCTCGCGCGAACGGATGCATTGCATCGGCAACGAGATTTGTATTGGCAACGAACCATCGCAGCACGCTGTGCCGCTCTGAAGGAGGGCGTATGTTGAGCGCGGGAAAGGCCGTTAAGGTCACAATCTACCTGAGCGAGGGAGCAACCCACCACGGGGCGCCAACTTATTCCAGCATTCTGGACTTCCTCTTCTATCGTGGCGTCTCCGGCGCAACCGTTCTGAAGGGCATCGCCGGGTTTGGCGCGGATCACCACATGCACTCCGCCGGCATCGTCGAGATCTCCGACCGCCTGCCGCTCAAGATCGAGTTCATCGAAGCGCGGGAGAAGGTGGACGAGCTCCTCGGCAAGCTGGAGGAGATGGCCGGCACCGGAATGATCGAGATGCACGAGACCACCGTGGCCAAGCCCGCGCAGCTCTCCTCGCAACCGAAGCCCGTCCCGGCCGCGCACCTGAAGATCGAGGGCAAGGCCAAGCTGATGCGCATCTACATCGGCGAAAGCGACCGCTGGAAGGACAAGCCGCTCTACAACGCTCTGGTCGAGGCGATGCGCGCCAACGACATCGCCGGAGCCACGGTCTACCGCGGCATCCTCGGCTACGGGGCGCACCGCCGGGTACACAGGGACAAGCCGCTGCTCCTCTCTCACGACGCATCCATCATGCTCTCGGTAGTCGATACGGAAGAGAAGCTCCGTGCCTTTCTTCCGCTCGTGGAACAGATGGTCGAGGAGGGCCTGGTCGTCCTCTCGGACGTCGACATCATCAAGTACTCTCATCGCGCGCTGGAGACAGACGGGCCGCAGACGCCGGACGGCGCCTCGGCATGAACGGAGAAGAGGACGATGAAAGAACAGTTTCAGGCGCGCATGGTGCGCATCCACTTCGGCGAGAACGACAGATGGCAGGCAAAGCCGCTGCATGAGGCGATCGTCGCCAAGGCGCAGGAGCTGGACCTGGCCGAGGCCATCGTCTACCGCGGCATTGAAGGCTACGGATCGAGCAGCAGGATCCGCCACAGCAGCCACTGGAGGTTCTCCAGCGACGCGCCCATCATGGTCAGCGTCCTCGACACGGAAGAGCGGATCGCCCGTCTGCTCCCCCATCTCGATGCCATGGTTGCGGAGGGCCTCATCGCAATCTCCAGCGTCGAGGTCGTCCGCTACTCGCGCAGCCCCGTAACACGCGCCAACGAACCGTGACCCGGCGCAAAGCCCGCCATCCCCGGCGCGTTCTGCAATAGCACGAAAGGGTCACCAACGTACCACGGACGTTCGCGAAAATATCCTCGGTGCAATGGCGCGCGCGGCCGTTCCCGTCGATAGTGCAATGAGTACCCCGCGATGGTGGCCCACCCTCTTCATTGTCATCGCAAATCTGCCCGGCCCCCCAAACTGTCCGGGCTATATACGGAGAACCTGCTATGCGGAATGCGGCGTTTTCGGCGTTTGTTGTGGTTGCAGTCGGCCCCCTCATCGGCATTGCTTGGGGGCGTCTGTGGGCGAAGGCCAATCGCCTGGCTCTGCGGACGAAACCCCGGCCATCGGCCGCGGTTGAGCAGGACAGCCAGACCGCATAGACCGGTCTCGCAAGGCGGTGGTGGAGAGAAGCGGGAGAGTCGCCAGTCTCGCCCGCTTCTCATCAACCCCTTCTTCTCCTTCCTTTCAATGAATCCGGTTCTTCAGTCCGTCCGGTTTTCAGGCTGCCGCGCTCCGCATGGCCCTGACGAAGTATCCTATAGAGCGTGAGCACAGAGCAGATTCGAGTCCAGCTTCCCGACGGGTCCCAGCGCGAAGTTCCGCGCGGAACCACCCCCTACGACATCGCCACAGGCATCTCGCCCCGGCTCGCCGCCGCAGTTGTGGTGGCGCGCATTCGCCCGCTCGCCACGGCAGGCGCGAAGACGGAACAGAACGTCTCTGCGGACTCCGCGTCCCACGCATCCTCGGAGGACGCGATGTACAGCGCGGCGGGCGCAGGCGAGGACGGCACGCGCCTGGTAGACCTCGCCACCCCGCTCGAAGAAGATGTTGAGCTGTGGCTGCTGAAGGAGGCCGACGAGGCGGCGCTCAAAGTGCTGCGCCACTCCGCAGCGCATGTGATGGCGACCGCGATTCTCGAACTGTTTCCCGAGACCAAGCTCGGCCATGGCCCCGCCACCGACAGCGGCTTCTTCTACGATGTCTACCGCGAGACGCCCTTCAGCGAGGCCGACCTCGCCGCCATCGAGGCGCGCATGGCGGAAGTCGTTGCGCGCGACGAGGCCTTCACCCGCCTCGAAGAGCCGCGCGGCGTCGCCATCGCCGACTACACCGCGCACGGCGAGTTCATGAAGCTCCACTTCATCGAGCGCTTCACCCAGCCCGGCGACGCGATCTCGCTCTACAAGAACGGCGGCTTCACCGACTTCTGCCGCGGCCCGCATCTCCCCTCCACTGGCCGGGTCAAGGCCTTCAAGATCACCTCCATCGCGGGCGCCTACTGGCTGGGCGACGAGAAGAACCAGCAACTCCAACGCATCTACGGAACGGCGTTCTTCAACGCAAAGGACCTCGACGCGCACTTCAAGCGGCTGGAGGAGATCAAGGCGCGCGACCACCGCGTTCTCGGCAAGCAGCTAGACCTCTTCTCCATCCAGGAGGTCGCCGGCGCGGGCCTGATCTTCTGGCATCCCAAGGGCGGCCTCATCCGCAAGACCATGGAAGACTGGATGCGCGAGGAGTGCATCCGCCGCGGCTACCACATGGTCTTCACCCCGCACATCATGCGCCGCGAGCTTTGGAAGATCAGCGGACACGAGGGCTACTACAACGAGAACATGTACCCGCCGATGGAGCTGGACGACGCCGAGTACCGCCTGAAGCCGATGAACTGCCCCGGCCACATCCTCATCTACAAGAGCAGCCCGCGCAGCTACCGCGACCTGCCGCAGCGGTACGCTGAACTCGGCAACGTCTACCGTTACGAACGCAGCGGCACCATGCATGGCCTGTTGCGCGTGCGCGGATTCACCCAGGACGACGCGCACATCTTCTGCACGCCGCAGCAGATCGAGGACGAGGTCGTCGCCTGCATCGACTTCGCCCAGTCGGTGCTGAACACGTTTGGCTTTAAAGAATTCAAAGTCGAGCTATCGACCTGGGACCCCGCCAAACCCACCGACTACACCGGATCGGCGGAGAACTGGCAGAACGCCAGCGACTCGCTGCGCCACGCGCTCGACCGCCGCGCCATCCCCTACCGCACGATTCCCGGCGAGGCCGCCTTCTACGGGCCGAAGATCGACATCAAGCTGGTCGATGTGCTGGGCCGCATGTGGCAGCTTTCGACCGTGCAGTTCGACTTCAACCTGCCCGCGCGCTTCGAGTTGGAGTACAAGGGCGAGGACGGCGAGATGCACCAGCCGGTGATGGTCCATCGAGCGCTCTTCGGCTCGGTCGAACGCTTCTTCGGCGTGCTCATCGAACACTACGCCGGTGCGTTTCCCCTCTGGCTCGCACCCGTGCAGGTCGGCCTCGTCCCCATCAGCAGCGAGAAGCACCTCGCCTACGCGGAACAGGTAAAGACGAAGCTCGAAGCCGCCGGTCTGCGCGTGGAACTCGACGTGCGCAACGAGAAGATGAACGCCAAGATCCGCGACTTCGGCCTGCAAAAGGTGCCCTTCATCCTCATCCTCGGCGACAAGGAGGCCGCCACCAACTCCGTCAGCGTCCGCACCCGCGGCAAAGGCGATGAAGGCAGCGTCGCGCTCGAAGCCTTCCTCGCACGCGCCAAAGATCTGATCGACGGGCACGCCACGGAGCTGTAGCCTATGCCGACGATCTCCAATTTCTATGGAATCCTCATCCAGATGTACTGGAACGACCATGCTCCTCCGCACTTTCATGTGCGCTATTCTGGTTTCTAGGCGACCGTTGGCATCCAAAGTTTGAATGTGCTCACGGGAGGGCTGCCGCACACCGCCGAACGCTGGTGCTGGAGTGGGCTACGGAGCATCAAGTCGAGTTGATGGAGGACTGGAGACCATGCGAGATCAAGGCACAACCATTGCAGATCGCACCCCTGCCATAATTCCACCCATCGTCTGCGATCATCCCGACGATGTCGCGGAGGTGCGCGCAGAGAAGCACTATCGTCTGGCGGTCAAGTTCTTCGATGGCACCGAAGGCACGGTCGATATGTCGGCGCTCGTCCACTCGCACAGCGCAGGCGTCTTCGCTGTGCTGGCCGATCCCGCCCGCTTTGCGGAGGCCCGCATCGAACTCGGCGCGGCCACCTGGCCATGCGGCACTGATCTCGCTCCCGACGCGATGTATGCTGCGCTGCGCCAGCATGGCGTATGGAAGCCTGAATAACAACGGTTCTGAACGCAACGAATGGTTGCGGGTTTTGTGGCAAGATCGCTAACCATGTACATCCACCTCCTCTCTCTCGGTCGCGTGCCTTATACGGAGGCGCTGGAAATCCAGGCCCGCGTCGTCGCCGCGCGCAAGCAGGGCCGCATCGGCGACACGCTCCTGCTGTTGGAGCACCCACCGGTGCTCACGCTGGGCCGCAACGCATCGCGCGCAAACATTCTGGTCGGCAACGAGTGGCTGGCCAGCCATGGCGTCGAGCTGCACGAGATCAATCGCGGCGGCGACGTCACATACCACGGCCCCGGCCAGCTCGTCGGCTATCCCATCGTCGATCTGCGCGGTGAGTGGCCCAACAAGCGCGGCCCACACCTCGGCCCCGTCGACTTCGTCCGCCTACTGGAAGAAGCCCTCATCCGCGCCTGCGCCGACTTCGGGGTCCTGGCCAAGCGCATCCCCAAATGCACCGGTGTATGGACCCTCGGCGACGAAGACGCTCTGTGTACTGAAGACAGCCTGCATGGCGCAGAAGGTCCGCGTGGCAACGATCCTCTGCACGGTGGCAATGCAAGCAACTCCAACGGCGCAACCCCGCACGCTGCAAACCAGCCCGCTGCCAGTCTCGAGCGCAAACTCGCCGCCATCGGCGTCCACGTCTCGCAGGGCATCACCTCGCACGGCTTCGCCCTCAACGTCACCACCGACCTGCGCGACTTCCAGTGGATCGTCCCCTGCGGCATCCGCGACCGCGGCGTCACCAGCCTGCAGATCGAAGCTACTCCCGGCACGGAACCCACCATGGAGCGCGCCGCCCACGCCGTCGCCCGCAACTTCGGCCGCGTCTTCCAGCGCCAGATGCTCTGGTGCGACTCCATCGAGCAACTCCTCGCGGCGGACGGAGGCCACACGAGCGGCGATGCAACGTACGGCCTGCGCAGTTGAACTCGGTGCGCCTCCGCGCGGCATAGACTCTGCCGCCGAAGTTGTGCTTCCACTACATCCACATGCCAGCCTACACTGCGGTTTGCGCGCTCCGACGCAGCGGATCGACGCCCCAGGCCTTATAATCCATAGGCGGAGGGGCGCATTCGCGACACCCATCAACCCTGGAAGGAATTCGATGCCGATTGACGTAGTCATGCCCCAGATGGGCGAATCCATCACCGAAGGCACCCTCACCAAGTGGCTCAAAAAAGCCGGCGACAGCGTCCAGCGCGACGAGCCGCTCTTCGAGATCTCCACCGACAAGGTGGACGCAGAGATCCCATCGCCCGCCGCGGGAACGCTGACCGAGATCAAGATCGCCGAGGGCACCACCGTGCAGATCAACACGGTGGTCTGCGTCATCGCGGAGGGTAAAGGCGCATCCACCGCACCGCAGGCCGCCTCCGCTCCCGCCGCGACCACAACCGCATCGGCTCCCGCCGCGACCGCATCCGCAAAATCTGCGTCCTCCGCCGTAGCACCGTTGGCTACATCCTCTGCCGCAGCCTCCGGCACCGATGTGCCCATGCCCCAGATGGGCGAATCCATTACCGAGGGCACCATCACCAAGTGGCTCAAAAAAGTCGGCGACAGCGTGCAGCGCGACGAGCCGCTCTTCGAGATATCCACCGACAAGGTGGACGCAGAGATTCCATCGCCCATCGCCGGAACCCTTACCGACATCCGCTTTCCCGAGGGCGCAACCGTCGCCATCAACACCGTCGTCGCCGTCATCGGCGGTGCCGTCGGCAAACCCGCTGCAACGCCGCCTCCTGCACCCGCAGCTCCGGTTTCCGCAGCACCCACCGTCTCCGTGCCCGCAGCGCCCGCGCCCGCTGTCCACAGCCCCTCGACGGCCTCCGGCGAGCGTCCACGCTCCTCGCCACTGGTGCGCAAAATAGCCAAGGACGCCAACATCGACCTCACCCGCGTCCCGGCCACCGGCGCCTCCGGACGCATCACCAAATCCGACATCCTCGGTTACATGCAGAGTCCCGCCGCCAGTTCCGCGCCTGCCGCAGCCCCGTCCCGGCCCTCCTCCGCCGCACCGGTCGTTGCGCCCCTGCCTGGCGAGCTGGTGCCCATGACCCGGATGCGCAGCATCATCGCCCGCCGCATGGTCGAGTCCAAGCAGACCAGCCCGCACGTCCACTCCGTCTTCAAGATCGACATGACGCGCATCGTCCGCCTGCGCGAGCGCGAAAAGTCGCGATACGAGCAGAGCAATGGCGTCAAGCTCACCTATATGCCGTTCATCGCGCGCGCCGCCGTCGCCACCCTGCGCAAACACCCCATCGTCAACGCATCGGTCGAGGGCGAATCCATCCGCTACAACAGGAACATCAACCTGGGTATTGCGGTCGCGCTGGAGTGGGGCCTCATCGTTCCCGTCATCCAGCAGGCCGAGCAGTTGAACTTCCTCGGCATCGCGCGCGCCATCGCCAACCTCGCCGAGCGCGCGCGCGGCAAGAAGCTCGCGCCCAACGAGGTCGCCGGAGGCACCTTCACCCTCACCAACTCCGGCATCTTCGGCGAGCAGTTCGGCACGCCCATCATCAACCAGCCGCAGGCCGCCATCCTCGGCATCGGCGGCCTGGCCAAGGAGCCGGCCGTCCTCACAGACAAGGACGGCAACGACTCCATCGCCATCCGCTCCATGCAGCACTTCACCCTCGGCTTCGACCACCGCATCGTCGATGGCGCCGACGCGGGCCGCTTCATGGCAGACTTCAAAGCCTGCCTCGAAGCCTGGGACGAACCCATCGGGTAGACATTTCTCGACCTGCCCGCCCCGCGCGTTGACCGTGGCTACCCATACCGATATACTTCAACTTGGTGAGCGGGAGTAGCTCAGTGGTAGAGTGCTTCCTTGCCAAGGAAGATGTCGCCGGTTCGACCCCGGTCTCCCGCTCCAGTTTCAGCCCGTCTGCGATACACTCTTCCTCATGCAAATAGGTGTGCGCGAGAGCGCAGGCCAAGCGAGGCGCGGTACCCAAGTGGTAAGGGAGAGGTCTGCAAAACCTTTATGCGCCGGTTCGATCCCGGCCCGCGCCTCCAATCGTTCATCGGCTTGGGGACAGATGCTGCAATCCAGAACCGCTACGGTCGAGATCTTCGACACCAGCCTGCGCGACGGGTTGCAGCAACCCAACCTCGACATCTCCGTGCCCAACGCGGTCGCGCTGCTCCAGCGCATGGCTGCCTTCGGTGTCCACTACGCAGAGATCGGCTTCGCCGGGGCCAACCAGTTCGTCGCCGACCTGGGGGCCGCGCTACAGAACACAGATACCGCGCCCATGAAGCTCGCGCTCTTCGGCAGGTCGCGCGGCCGCGGCACCAGGGTCCAGGACTGGCCCGACGTCCAGTTCATGGTCCGCCACAAACTGCGCGTCCCGGTTGCCGTCGTCGTCGTCAAGTCCCGCCTGCTCGATGTCTCCAAGTCCCTGGAGACCACGCCCGAAGAGAACCTCCTCATGGCGCGCGAGACCATCGCCTGGCTCCACGACAACGGCCTCGAAGTCTTCGTGGATCTCGAACACGCCATGGACGCAGTCTGCGGACGCCGCGAGAACGGCCTCCCCTGTGATCTCGAACTCCGCCAGCGCAGTCTCGACTACTTCCACCAGTTGGTCGCGCAGTGCGTCGAGCAGAAGGTCAGCCGCATCGTCCCCTGCGATACCAACGGCGGGGCCAGCCCGGAGGAGGTTGCGCAGCTCTTCACCGGCCTCGTCCGCGACTACCCCGATGCCCGCTTCGGCTTCCACGGCCACACCGACCGCGGCCTCGGAGTCGCCAACTCCCGCGCCGCCATCCTGGCCGGGGCCGTGCAAATTCAGGGGACCATCCTCGGCACCGGCGAGCGCTGCGGCAACGTCAACCTCACCACCGTCATCGGCAGTATGCAGTTGCGCGGCGAAGCGGAGTTCGTCCCGCCCCACTCGCTCGCTGGCCTTACCGGTCTCGCCCACGCCGCCTTCGCCGCCTTCGCGCTGGAGCCGCCGCACGGTGCGCCCATCGTCGGCCCAGGGGCCTTCGGCACATGGGCCGGAATGCACGGCAGCAGCGAACACAAAAACCCCGGCGCATACCTCTGGTGCGATCCCGCGCGCGTCGGTGCCGTCCCCCGCATCGGCGTCAACGGCCAGTCCGGCAAGGCCAACATTGTTCTGCTCTCCAAATCGCTCGGCGTCCCGCTCGATGCAAAGCAGGCGCAGGCCTTCCTCGAAGCAAACCAGGCCATGATCGAGGGTGGGGGCTTTACCGCCAGCGAGACCTCCTTCACCCTGGCCTGCATGAAGCTCCTCGACACCCTGCCGCACAGCTTCACCGTCAAGGGCTGGCGCGTTCTGGATGAGTCCGACGAGGCGGGCAACCGCTATGTGCAGGCCTCCATGTCCCTCGTCATCGCAGACGGCCGAGTCGCCACCACGCGCGCCGAAGGCTCCGGCCCTGTCGACGCCCTCACCAAGGCCATGCGCCAGGAGCTGGAGAAGTGGTACCCGGCCATCGCGCGCATGAAGCTGGACACCTTCAGCGTCACCGCCATCGACGTCACCGCCAACGATACCGCCGCCCACGTCCGCGTCACCGTCAGCTTCCACGCCGAGGGCCACGAACCCTGGACCACCGCCGGGGTCAGCAGCGACCTCAACCAGGCCGCCCTCATGGCCATCGTAGACGGCTTCCTCTACTGGCTCCTGCAAAACCCAGCCTGACCGCTCTCGCCGCCATGCTTCCAGCAGGCGACCGTGCCTCTCCGCCAAACTGGGTTTTCAATTGGCTGGCGCGTTGCGGTATCGTCGTATGGGAGTTCAACCGAGGAGGGAGAGAGCCCCATGCGCATCGTCGATATTCGGGAGGTGACGCTGCCCATCGCTTCCGCGATTGCCAACGCGTACATCGACTTCTCCAAGATGACACTGTCGCTGGTCGCCGTGGTGACGGACGTCGTGCGCGATGGCCGCTCCGTCATCGGTTACGGCTTCAACTCCAACGGACGGTACGGACAGGGGGGGCTGATCCGGGAGCGCTTTGCGCCGCGCCTGCGCGAGGCCGATCCGGCGTCGCTGCTGGACGACGCGGGCGACAACCTCGATCCCGACCGCATCTGGCGCGCGCTGATGCGCAATGAGAAGCCCGGCGGGCACGGCGAGCGCTCGGTCGCCGTGGGCACCATCGACATGGCGGTGTGGGACGCCGTTGCCAAGATCGCGGGCCAGCCGCTCTTCCGGCTGCTGGCGCAGCGGCACGGACGCGTGGCCGACCCGCGCGTCTTTGTCTATGCGGCGGGCGGATACTACTATCCCGGCAAAAACCTGGACGCGCTGCGCGCCGAGATGAGGAGCTATCTCGACCGCGGATATACCGTGGTCAAGATGAAGATCGGCGGCGCGGAGATCACCGACGACCGCAAGCGCATCGAGGCGGTGCTCGCCGAGATCGACGGCGACGCGCAGTTGGCCGTGGACGCCAATGGGCGCTTCAATCTAGAGCAGGCGATCGCGTACGCCAAGATGCTGCGCCAGTATCCGCTCTTCTGGTACGAGGAAGCGGGCGACCCGCTGGACTATGCGCTGCAGGCCGCGCTGGCCGAGTTCTATCCTGCGCCGATGGCCACCGGCGAAAACCTCTTCAGCCATCAGGACGCGCGCAACCTTCTGCGCCACGGCGGAATGCGCGCGGACCGCGACTGGCTGCAGTTCGACTGCGCGCTCTCCTACGGGCTGTGCGAGTACCTGCGCACGCTGGATGCGGTCCGCGCCGCGGGCTGGTCGCCGCGCCGATGCATGCCGCATGGCGGGCACCAGATGGCGCTGAACGCCGCCGCCGGACTCGGGCTGGGCGGCAACGAGAGCTATCCCGACCTCTTCCAGCCCTTCGGCGGTTTTCCCGACGGCGTGCGCGTGGAGGATGGCCATGTGACGATGCCGGAGCTGCCGGGCATCGGTTTTGAAGGAAAGTCCGATCTGATTAAAGTGATGCGGCAACTCGCGGAGTGAGCATGGTCGCTGGCGGGCCGGTCGGAGAGAACAACACGTCCCGAAAACGAACCATGCTGGGCCCGCTGTGGCTGCAGGTGATGGTTGGGATCGTGCTAGGCGTCGCGGTGGGTGCGCTCTTTCCCCATCAGGCGGTCGCGCTGAAGCCGCTGGGCGACGGCTTCGTGCAACTGGTCCGCATGACGCTTGCGCCGATCATCTTCGCCACAGTCGTGGTGGGCATCGCCCGCATGGGAGACATGCGCGAGGTGGGCCGGGTGGGCGCAAAAGCGCTCGTCTACTTCGAAGTGGTGTCGTCGCTGGCACTGCTGATGGGGCTGGCCGCGGCCAACCTGCTGCGTCCGGGGAGCGGCATGAACATCGACGCGGCGGCGCTCGATGCATCGTCCATCACCGGCTTCACCGCGACCGCGCAGCAGTCGGGGATTGCGGCCTTCGTGCTCGGCATCATTCCGCCCAGCGTGGCCGGGCCCTTTGTCACCGGCAACATTCTACAAATCATCGTACTGGGTGTGCTCTTTGGCCTGGCGCTGACGCCCATCCGCGCGACCGTGAAGCCGCTGGTCGATCTGCTGGACCTGCTGCTCAAGGGCATGTTCGGCATCGTGCGCATGGTGATGCTGCTGGCGCCGCTGGCCGCGCTGGGATCGATGGCCTACACCGTCGGCCAGTACGGTGTCGTGAGCCTGGTGCCGCTTGTCCGCTTCACTGCGGAGGCCTGGGCCGTGTCGATCCTGTTTGTGGCGGCGGTGCTGGGCGGCATCGCAAGTCTGGCCGGGTTCAGCCTGCTGCGCCTGCTGGTCTATATCCGTGACGAGGTTCTGATTACGGCGGGCACGTCGTCGTCTGAGGCCGTGCTGGCGCCGCTGATGCTGAAGCTGGAGCAACTGGGTTGCGCCGAGACGGTGGTCGGCATGGTGATGCCCGCGGGCTACACATTCAACGCCGACGGCACCGCAATCTACCTGAGCATGGGTGCGCTCTTCCTGGCGCAGGCGACCAATACCCACCTCGGCCTGCGCGAACAGGTCACACTGATGGCTGTGCTCGCGATCACCTCGAAGGGGTCTGGCGGCGTCGCGGGCGCGGGCTTTGTGACGCTGGCTGCGACGCTGGCCTCGATGCATCGCATCCCCGTGGCCGCGATGGTGCTTCTACTGGGAGTCGAGCGCCTGGTCAATGTCCCGCGCGCCGTGGTGAACGTGATCGGCAGCAGCGTGGCCACCATCGTCATTGCGAAGTGGGAGCGCGCCTTCGACGGCGAGCGGGCCCGGCTGTGTTTCGAGAGCAAGCGGGGCGGGCCGCCCGGCGGATAAAGCGGCCTACGCGGCCGACACTCGATGCGCATATCGTTCGTATCAATAAAGCAGCCGACATGAAGGCAGCCGACATGGCATTGTGCAGGCCAACCGCCGTGTTGTTTGCGCATGAATGGAGCGCGCGGTACGCTGACTTGCCTGCCGCCCTACGTCGTCGGGCGCGGCTTCTGCACCAGCAGGTTGACCGGCACGGTGGCACCGGAGGCACCGGGCAGGTTGGGTGTCAGCGTCGAGGTGTCGGTCAGTGTGCTGCGATTGATAATGTGAACCAGGTTGTCCCCCGAGGTTCCCACATACAACGTCGTGTTGTCCGTACTGATGACGCCCGCAACCGGTGCCGTCGCCGCGCCGGAGAGCTTGATGTAGGTGGTCGTGCCCGGTCCGGTCGCTGCGGGCGCATAGGCCGGCAGAACGCCGCCCGTGCCAGTGTAGGTAATAAAGGCAACCGACGAGTCCGACGTTGGCAAGACCCCTGTAATCGCCGTCGCCTTCACCGGCGACAGAAGGGTGGTCGTGAGTGTGTTCGAGAAGTTCAGCGTTCCGGTCGCGGGGCAGGCAACGCCGGTTGCGGCCCCGTTGTTGTTGCCATTCGGGATGTTCACCCGAAGGTCGTTCAGCGTTGGCGTGGGCGTCACCGTCGCGCCAAGCACATGCATCCCGTCGTTGGTCGCGGCAATCTGGTCGGTGATGGCCGGCGAGCTGTCTGCCGGTGGATAGAAGACGTTGGCCTCGTTGGTCACGCCATTCACCGTTGTGGGCGTGCTCAGCGGGCAGTAGCTGCGCGCCGTCGTGGTCGGCCCCGCAAAGTATGCCCCAACAGCGGGCACTGTCACCGCGACGCCCGTCACCGGAGTCCCTGCCGTCGTCGCGGGAGCGATGCTGGTCCATCCAGTAAATGTCGAATACACCAGCAATTGGTTGCCCGCGGTGATATACACGGTCTGGCTGTCTGGAGAGAACTCGGCGGAGGTGCCAACGGCTCCGTAGGTGGAGATGATGCCGCCCGCGGAGCTCTCCAGTTCGGTGATCTGCCGCACCGGATCGGTGATCACGACGATGCCCTCGTTCGGCGACAAGGCGAGCACAGTGCCCGGAGACGTAACGTCCGTCCGTGAGATGGTCAGCGTGTTCAAGGTATTCAACACCATCAAGCCATCTGAACTGCCCATATAGATGGTTCTGCCATCGGTGCTGATAACCATGGAGTTCGGCACATACGGCAACAGAAAGGGCGGTGCGAGCACCCCGGTCGTAAAGTCAACCTGTGTCATATCCAGCGACTGCGTGCTGGCCATGTACAGAACCGTGCTGTTGGTACCGGGCACCGTTACATTCACTGCGTTCGAGGAGATCGGAAGGCCGTTGCCGAAGAGTCCGATCTGATTGTAGGACGCCGTGTTGCAACTGGGCGGCTGGCATATTGCGGTGATCGAGGCAGTGCCCGCCAAGGGGGGATCTACCGTCACCGCACCCGTCGAACTTACTGTGACGGGGATCGTGGAGGGTGTGGACGACACATACTCAAGCGACAGCCCGGTCAGGGTCACACCGTTGGTGTCCACCGCTGTGGCGACCAGTGGCTGCGGAGTGTTCTCATTCACAACCACCGGATTGCCCGTCGTTCCAGTCGAGCTGAAGGTGATCGACGCCGGTGGACAGGTCGAGAAGAACCCCGCAGAACTGGCCGCATCCGACAGGTTCGCCGAGATCAACACCGAGCCAGGAAGCTCTGCCGTGGCCACTCCATTCTGGTCGACGCTGATGACCGGCGAGATGGTCGTGAGCGACGACGATCCCTGCACGGCATATTGCAGATGTCCCGCCAGGCAACTGATGTTGGTGCGGTTCGCGCCCGTGCCCGCGTAGATGCGAGACACAAGCTGCGTGGTCGTCCCCTGCGACAGGCAGGCCGTCCCAATATAGGGCGGAGGCGCCGCAACCCCCGCTGGCGTCGCAGTCCCCGCGTCGGCGGTTGGCGCCACGTTTGCATGGGTAAATGCCGCTTCAAATTGGGTCGCGCTCAGGCCGGCGGACAGCACCGTCAGTGTCTGCCCGTTGAGATAGGTACCAACCTTGAGGCCCGCGACGGTCACGCTCTCTCCTGCCGTAAAACTGTTCGCGGCAAGAAAGGTAACCACATTGTTCGCGATGGAAAACGACGTGATGTCGTCCTGAATCGAGCAGCCATTCGCCTGGCTGGAATCCGTCGCGCAGAGCGTGGTCGGGTCGGTGGAACACGGGCCGGGTGCGGTGCCGCCCAGCACAATGCCAGTGACAACCGGATGCACATAGATGGCGATCGGGTTGCTCGTCACTCCGTCCGCGCTTGCGGTGATATATGCCACGCCTGAATTGTCGGTCGGCATACAGTAGGTAAAATCCGGAATGCCGCCGCCCGTGTTGCGGTTCCACGTCCCCCCGCACAGCCGTCCCGTCGTCGGCTGTACGTCAGCGATGGTCATGTTCGTGGTTCCATAGACGTATGCCTGCTCGCTGACGGTCGCCCCCTTGCAGTCGGTCGCCGTGGGCCTCTGCATCTGCCCGATCTCCGCATAGTTCAGGGATATCCCATACACGATCGGCTGCATTGTGATGGTTGCGGCCTGGGCCGTCATCATCCCAGAGTCTCCGCCATTGCAGAACTGCGCCGGGGCATTGTGAGAACACCCCGCGATCGAGACGCCGAATGGGATCGAAGACAGAAGCAGGACAAACACCGAGACGAACCGACGCATTAAACCTCCCCGTCCAACTGGAACCATAGCTGAACGGTCACACCGCAGACGCTGATTACTTGTCTCCCAGTGTAGAAGTTGTGCACTCGCGACGCAAATATCCGCGCCGGGTTCGTCGCGCCGACAGGCACCGGTACCGGCCCGGAGTTCTCCCCGCTTGCCACCGCAACCGGCAAATAGCAGAATTGTTGGGGAAGATCGACACTCGCACACTCCAGATGGCATGCCCGCCCGCGTTGGAGCAGCCTTTCCCCAGAGAGCGCACACAAAGCCTGTGCCGCTCTTCCCAACACCACAGCGGAGCGCCCAACCATGCCGTCGGAAATCGCACTCCAGGCCCCCATCCCAAAGCGCACGCTCGCCAATACGCTTGCGCTGCTCGCGCTGTGGCTCGCCTTCTACGCCAGCTTCACCCTGTTCAGGCCAGCCCTGCTCGACGACGCAGATTCCGTCCACGCCGAGGCCGCGAGAGAGATGCTGCTGCGCCACGACTGGATCACCCTCTACGCCAACGGCATCCGCTACCTGGAGAAAGCGCCCCTGCTCTATTGGTCGATGGCCGCCGCAATGCGCGTTTCGCAGCTCCTCGGCTACCCCGCCGCGCGCTGCCTCGCCGTCGCCGCCCGCATCCCACTCGCCCTCGCCGTTCTCGCCCTCGCCTTCACCGTCGAAGCCTTCGCCCGCCGCGCGTTTCGCAGCACAAAAGCAGGCCTCTACGCCGCGCTCATCCTACTCTCCAGCCCAGGGATCTTCCTCTTCACCCGCATCCTCCTCCCCGATGCAATCGTCTGCCTCTGGCTCACCCTCGCTCTCTTGACCTTCTATTGCATCGAAGAAGCCTTCATCTTTACTTCCACCCAAAGCCGCCTCTCAACCGCAACGGCTCCATTGACCCCTCCCCCCAAAGCCTTCCTCCCACAAACGCCGCCCCTGTCGTCCACGACTCTCCGGCTCCTCTGCTACGCCTTCGCCGCCTGCTGCGCCCTCGGCGTCCTCGCCAAGGGGCTGAT
>JAJZDL010000212.1 GCA_021851465.1 Acidobacteriota bacterium | reverse complement strand
GGGTGGATTGGATGCGCGCCTAGTAGGAGTGGATCTGGCGTGTGATCTGGGCCTGTTCGGCGCGCTTTGCCTGGATTCCAAGGTCTGCCGCGCGGAGGCGCGCGCGCAGGTCCTGCACGGTTGCGGAGTCGTTGTCGCCGGCCGCGCTCGATGAGGTTGGCGCGGCGGGCGACTGTGCCATCTTCCTGCGCAGGTCGGCGATCTTGCGATTGATTTCGATGACGCCGGGGTACTCGGGGGTGTACTGCGAGGTGAGGGTGGACTGCTGGGCGAGGAGGGCCTGCAACTGCTGCTCCTGGGTCTGCGGCGAGGTGGTGTTGGGGCCGGATGCGGACTGCTCGGTGAGCATGGCCTGGATGTAGGACCTGTCCTGCTCCATGCGGCTGAGCGCCTGCGTGGAGGCGTCAAGCTGGGTCTGGAGCGAGCTGAGAATGTTAATGTTGCTGGCCTCATCCTCGGGCAACATGCCGAAGTGCTTGCGCTGGAAGTCGGCGAGTTTTGCGCCCTGGTCGTCGAGGGTGTGTTTGGCGCTGTCGAGCTGCTCCTTGAAGAATGCGGTGGTGCCCTCGGCGGTGTTCTCCCGCGAGCTAAGGTCGGCGCGGGTGAAGAGCGAGGTGAGCTCGGCGCAGACCAGTTGGGCGGTGTGCGCGTCGCTGGCGGTGAACGAGATCGTGAAGCCGGGCAATCCGCTGGAGCGGGCCAGGTCGGATTGCGCGGCTGCAATTTTGAGGTTATTGCGCGCCAGAGCGACTCGGTCATCCATCGAGAGGTGCTGGTCGGCGTACAGATTGAACTTCTCGATGATGGGCTGAATGCTGGAGCGGCTCTGGATCTGCTCGTTGATGGAGGCCAGCCGGGTGTTGATGTCCTCGGTGACGACGGCGGGGACGAGGCTGCTGGAGACCTTCTGCTGGTCGATCTGTACGGTGGACTGAGAGACGTACTGCGCGGGGATGTAGAGCGTGGCGGCGACGGCGAGGACAGGCAGCACGAGCGCTGGGACCAGGATGATCCACCAGCGACGCTTGAGGATGGCGAGATAATCTTCGGCGTTCAGTGTGCGATGGCCAAGCATGGGTGCTCCTTTCCTTATGGATGTCCAATGCGGACGGCGGCGGGCGAGTAGGTAATCCCGAAGCCGGCCACCTGGGTGAGGCCGCTGTATAGATCGACCGCGGCCTGTGCGCCCTGGTTGGACTGGTTCTGCACAGTGTAACTGGCGAAGGCGGAAAAACTGCGCGCGATGGCGCGCGTTACCTGCGCGCCTGCCACGGTGGTGTGGAAGCTGAAGGGCAGAGAGATGGACGATGGCAGGCCCGTGGTCTGGGTGTAGGCAGTGGTTGCCGCGCAGAGCCATACGCGGTCGAAGGAGCGCGTGGCGGAGAAGGTGACGCTGCTGGAGATGGAGCCATCGACCACGCCGTAGCCGCTGTTTGCGTTGCGGGTGTATACGAGCGAGGCATTGGAGAACTTGCCGGTGTAGGTGCCCGAGAGGTTGGCGAAGAGGCTGAGCGAGGGTGTGTTGCCTGGGGTGGCGATGCTGATCCACTGCGGCCCGGCGGAGAGGTTGGTGGCGAGCTTGCGGGTGAACTGGTAGGTGTACAGCAGGCTCGCGGTCTGGGTGGAGAAGGCGGGCATGGGCGTTCCAAAGTCATAGCCCGAATACGTGTTGCGCGTGTAGGCGTAGTTGCCTCCGACCGATGTGCGCGCGTCGATGCGATGGTTGAGGCCAAGGCTGGCTGCATCGCCGTCGCTGTCCAGGCCGGGAGTGATGGAGGCGGTGGAGCCGCCGGTATCGCCGAGGAAGCGCATGAGGAAGTAGGAGCCAGAGGCAATCAGCGAAGTCTTGCCGGTGATCTGGCGTTGGACGCTGAGCGAGCTGGTGTTGTCCACCTGCGTGGAGAAGCCGGTCAACACTCCCTGCCCCGAACTTGTGGGCACGGGCAGGGGATTGATGCCTGTTGCTCCGGGGTTGGCGCCTGCCGGTAGAGGAGTGGCGCCGAGATCGCCCACGCCGGGGATGCCGGAGAGCCCGGTGGAGGGCGTTCCCGGCATGTAGCTGACTGCATCGGCGAGGACAATCGCCCAGCGTCCAACGCTGGCCGTTTGCGAGAGGGCGAGATTGAAAAACGTGAATGATGGCTGGTACGAATTGGCCCAACTGTGGCCACCGGAGAAGACCATGCTGAAGGGATCGCGCTGGCTGCCGGCGATAAAGGCGAGGTCTCCGGTCAGGTAGGTGGAGGGGACAACTCCCGGCGTTCCGTACGAGTCGGATGAGACACTCTCCGAGGCGCTGAGTGCGTACTGTAACGATCCGGCGACGCTGGGCAGGGCGAAGCCGGTGGAGACGGGCGCGACCTCGGCGGTCGGGACGGCCTGGGCCTCGGAGGCAGATGGAATCGCTGCGAGCGGCAGGAGAAGAAGAGCAAGCGCGAAGGCGGCCTGGGCGGCGGGCTGGGAGATCTTCATCATGGGACCACGATGGTGTCGCCGGGGACGAGCGCGACTCCCTGCATGTCGCCTTTTTTTATGGCCTTGGAGTAGTCGAAGGGAATCGTTTGCTGATGGCCGGGGTCTCCGCGGAGGATGTAGATGTGCTTCTTGTTGGCGTAGGGTGTAAGGCCCCCGGCGCTGGCGATGGCCTGTAGGACGTTCATGCCGGGGGTTATGTTGAGCGGGCCGACGCGCATGACTTCGCCGATGAGAAAGACCTGCTTACTGTTGACCTGGAGCACGGTGACGGTGACGTGCGGATCGATGACCAGCTTTGCGACGCGCGCGGTGATGTCGGCGGTCAACTGCATCGGCGTGCGTCCGGCGGCGAGAACGTCGCCGATGTTGGGTAGCGTAATCATTCCATCCGGACGCACCGGCATGGTGGCGGAGAGGTCGGGACTGCCCCACACGGTGATCTGAAGAGAGTCGTCGGCACCGATGATGTAGTTGGGCGCGACGGAGGCCGGTCGCGGCGGGGTCGCGCTGCGCTGCTGGACGGGCTGGGGAGGCGTATATCTGCCGTAGGTCTGCTGCGCAAGGCCGCCGCCGACGAGGGCCGGAAGGAGGCAGATCGAGAGTCGTGTGCAGCGAAGAAGGGTCATGTTGCCTGCCGATTTGTGTGCCATGCGGGATGCAGCCGCCAGTGCGTTTTCACCTATGAAGTAGAGTGTTTCATCTCGAACAAAATGCAGGGATTCTTCGCCATTCTCAGAATGACAATCCAATAAGCATGAATGACAATGCAAACGAAACACAGCAATTGCGCCATGCACTTCCGGTCGATGTTCCATCGACTCGATGGGCCGGTATACAGGGGCAATTTTACACTCCTGGCGTTCCGTTTCCCCGCTGCGCGCACCTGATTGTGTACCTCGAAAGACGTAGAAGCGAAGAGAATTAGGCCGGCCCGAGAGCGAACCGCACCACCCCGATACGGCGCTGCGTGCGATAATCCGATGGGTCTGTGTACTGCGTGGATTTGCGTTGCCATGCTTTGATTTGCAGGGGGAGTGAGCGTGAGGTCGATTCCGATGCGCACGACCGGCGAGGCAGCGATGCCTGCTCTTCCTTCCGTGGGCGGGCCGCTGCTGCTTCTCTCTCTACTGCTTGCGCTGCTGTACCACGGCATTGCGGTAAAGCTGGTGACGGACTGGGCCGAGCTGCCCGACTTCTCGCATGGATTTCTGATTCCATTTTTTGCCGCATTTCTGTTATGGGAGAAGAGGCCTGAACTGCGGCGGACAGCGATTGCGCCCAGTTGGGCGGGAGTGTGGCTGGTCGCTTTGGGTCTCTTTGAACTGATGGTTGGCGTACTGGGCGCGGACCTGTTCTTGCAGCGCACCTCGTTTGTGCTGCTGGCCGCTGGGTTGGTGTGGACGCTGCTGGGCAGGGCGATGCTGGGGCGGGTGAAGTTCGTTCTGTTTGTGCTTCTTCTGGCGATTCCGCTGCCCACGGTCGTCTTCAATGAGATTACGTTTCCGCTCCAGATATGGGCCTCGAAGATTGCCAGCGCACTGCTTCCACTGGCTGGGGTGCCGGTGTTGCGCGAGGGCAATGTGATCCAGTTGCCGACGATGCAGTTGGAGGTGGCCGAGGCGTGCAGCGGCATTCGGTCGCTGATGAGCCTGTTCACGGTATCGGTGATCTACGGCTATTTTCTGGAGCGGAAGATCTGGCGGCGCGTGTTGCTGGCGCTGTCGGCGCTGCCCATCGCGGTCGCGGCCAATGCTGCGCGCATCTTCGGCACGGGACTTTGCGTGCAATACTGGGACCCGGACAAGGCGCTGGGCTTCTTTCATGAGTTCTCCGGATGGTTGATGTTTGTGATCTCGCTGGGATGTCTTTACCTGGTACACCTTGCGATGCGCCTGATGACGGGAGAAGAGAGGCATTCGGCATGAGGTCCGCGCGCTTCTGGGTTGTCGTTCTGCTGATGTCTTCGACGGCGCTGCTGCTGCACCTGCGCGGGGACGTGGACCGCGTTCCGTCGAGCCGCCCGCTGAGCGAGTTTCCGGCGACCATCGGCTCGCGCACGGCGACCGACATCGCGATCGATCCCGAGACCATGCAGATATTGGGCAACGGGGAGTTTCTGAACCGGGAGTACAGAGCGCAGCCCAATGCGGTGGCCGGCAACGCAGGGAACCGCGCGGCGATCGGGCTTTATATTGCGTACTTTCCTACG
>JAJZDL010000211.1 GCA_021851465.1 Acidobacteriota bacterium | reverse complement strand
TCAATCTGCTCAAACACGACAAATCCTCCACACGCGGAATCAAGGGAAAACGCCTCAAGGCCGCCTGGAACATCCCCTATCTGCTCAAATTAATCGGAATCTGATATGCGTCGGCCCTGCATTACTGCGGGCCGAGGGATTCGAGCAGGGTGCGGGTTTCGGCGAGGACGTCTTCGGATTTTGCCGATGTGAGCGGCCAGCGCAGGATCCCCTGTGGAGTGAACTGCGCGCCGCGCTTGGCGTTGCGGCTGACCAGCTTCATCATCGCCGCGGGATCGACGCTCGATTGATGGAGCGACGCCGCGCTCTGCTGCGTGCTGTCTGCGGCAGTGGCGGCGAAGCGGATGTGCAGCATCTCGACGAAGGCCTTGGCGACGGTCTTTGCCAGGTGCGGGCGGCGGGCGAGAGATTGTTGCGGCTCGGGCTTTGACGCTGCGCCGGGCAGGTCGATCTGAGTGCGTTTGCGGTCGAGCTGCGCAATGCCGAGCTGTTCGCATAGCAGGCGCAGTTCACCGGCGGCGAGCAGATTCAACACGGACTTCGGCGGGTCGCCGTAGCGGTCCTGCAACTCGGCGCGCACATCGGCCAGCGTGGCCGCGTCTTCCGCTCCCGCGATGCGCTTGTACATGCGCAGGCGCTGGTTCTCCTCGGGGATGTAGCTCGCGTCGATGCGCACTGAAATCCCCAGGTTGATCGACGTCCCAGCGTGAGCTGGGCGCTCGTCTTCGCCCATAATCTTGCGCACGGCCTCTTCGAGCATCGTCGTGTACAACTCGAAGCCGATGGCCTCGATGTGTCCGGATTGCTCACCGCCCAGCATGTTGCCTGCGCCGCGCAGCTCCAGATCGAGCGCGGCAATCTTGAAGCCCGCGCCGAGGTCGCTGAACTCCTTCAGCGCGGCCAGGCGGCGCCGCGCGATCTCGGTCAACTCGGTCTCCGGCGGAATTAGTAGATACGCATATGCGCGGCGGTTGCTGCGGCCGACGCGGCCTCTCAATTGATACAGCTCGCTCAATCCATGCCTGTCTGCGCGATTGATGAGGATCGTATTCGCCAGAGGAATATCGAGGCCGTTCTCGATGATGGAGGTTGCGACGAGCACGTCGTACTCGTGGTTCATAAACGCCAGCATCACACGCTCCAGTTCGGCCTCGGGGAGCTGTCCATGGCCGATGACGATGCGCGCGTGCGGCACCAGCTCGCGGATCTTCGCGGCCAGCTCGTAGATCGTTTCGACGCGGTTGTGTACGAAGTAGGTCTGCCCGCCGCGCTCCATCTCCATCTCGATCGCTGTGCGAACCAGCTTCTCGTCGAACTTGGCGACGATGGTCTGGATCGCCATGCGATCCTTCGGCGGCGTCTCGATGATCGACATATCGCGCAGCCCGATCAGCGACATGTGCAGCGTGCGCGGAATCGGCGTGGCCGACATCGCCAGCACGTCGATCTGCGCGCGCATCTGCTTCAGCCGCTCCTTGTGGCGCACGCCGAAGCGCTGCTCCTCATCGACGACCAGTAGGCCGAGGTTCTGAAACTTGAGCTTCTGCGCCAGCACGGCGTGGGTGCCGATGAGGATGTCGATCTTGCCCGCGGCGGCCTTTTCCAGGATTGCGGTCTTCTCCTTGGCGGTGCGGAAGCGGGAGATCATCTCGACGTTGACGGGAAAGTTGGAGAAGCGGCGCTTGAAGCTCTCATAGTGCTGAAAGGCGAGGACGGTGGTCGGCGTCAACACGGCGACCTGCTTGCCATCCTGCACGGCCTTGAACGCGGCGCGCATGGCAACCTCGGTCTTGCCGTAGCCCACGTCGCCGCAGAGCAGGCGGTCCATCGGCTGCGGCGATTCCATGTCGCGTTTGATGTCGGCGATAGCGGTGATCTGGTCGTCCGTCTCGTTGAAGTCGAAGGCGTCCTCGAACTCGCGCTGCATGTTGGTGTCGAGCGAGAACGCCGTTCCCACCGCGGCCTTGCGCTGCGCATAGAGCTTCAGCAACTCGGCGGACATGTCGGCCATCGCTTTTTTGACGCGCGCCTTGGTCCTCTGCCAGGACTGTGTGCCGAGCTTGTTGCGCTCCGGCGGAGGGCCAGTCTCGCTCGACCGGTATTTCTGGATGAGGTCGAGCCGAGTCAGTGGGACGTAGAGCTTTGCCTCGTCGGCGAACTCCAGGATCATCAGTTCCAGCGGCGGCTGGTCCGGCTCTTCGATGACGCGCAGGCCGCAGTACTGCGCGATGCCGTGCTCGACATGCACGACGTAATCGCCGACGGCGAGGTCGCGGAAGTCGGAGACAAAGGCCGAGGCCTTCGACTTCGAGCGCGGGACCGGACGCGCCGAGACATCCGCATCGTCTACAAGATCGTTCGCGCCGTACAGGACGATCTGGCGGGCCGTGGCGCGGCCATCGGCGTCGCGCAGGTCGAGGACCTGCACCCCGTTGGAGATGGCCGTCTTCACAATCACTGGCGTTCTCAGGTCGCCCGCAAGATAGCTGGACTCGCTGTAGACCGTCTCGCTGCCCGGCGCTTGCGAGCGCGAGCCGAGACGGTACGGCACTTGATACTCCTGCAACAACCCCGCGAGCCGTTCTACTTCGCCCTGGTTCGGCGCGGCGATCAGCACGCGCGCGTCCTGCTGTACAAGCGCGTTGATGGCATCGATCAATGCGGGAATGTTGCCGTGAAATCGCGGCGTGGGGCGTGTGTTGAACTCCACCTCGGAGAGATCGCTGCGGTCGGCATCCAGAACATCGACCGCGCCGAGCTGATCGAGTTCGCAACCGGAGAAATTGCGCAGCCGATCGTCCAGGTCCCACGGCGAGATGTAGATGTCTTCTGGCCGGACGAGCGAGCCGATGCCCGAGCGCTCGTGGCGCTGCTCAACCTTGTTCCACCAGCGCTCGCCCTGGTTCTTCACCATTGCGGGCTCTTCGACTAAGACGCGCGTCGCCGGGCCGAGCAGATCGAGCAGCGTGACGCGGGCCTGCGCGGCAGCAGGCACGACCGGCGCAAAGAACTCCCAGCCGGGAAAGATCGTGGCCGCCGAACCATGGTCCCGACGGTGTATATCGTCGGCGCTGCCGAACACATCGCTGCGTGTGGAGAGATGCGTCTGCATCTCCACGATCTCTTCGCCGCCTTCGAGCGCCGCGCCGGCAACCGAGCCGCTGCGCGTGAGGCGCGCGTTGATGGCCGCCAGAATCTTCTCCGTGATCGGCGTCTCGGTGAGCGGCAGCAGCAGCGCCTCGTCCAGTGTGGAGGCGGAGCGTTGCGTCTCTGGGTCGAAACGGCGGATCGACTCAATCTCGTCGCCGAAGAAGTCGAGGCGCACGGGACGGTCCATCTCCGGTGAGTAGACGTCCAGAATGCCGCCGCGCAGCGTCACCTGCCCCGCCATCTCCACCACATCGACCCGCGTATAGCCCACCGAGAGAAGGTGCTCCACCAGCATCTCCGGCAGATATTCTTCGCCGCACTTCAGGCGCAGCGCAAGCGCGGCGTAGTGCTCACGCGGAAAGAGCCTCATGCACGCCGCCTCAACCGGCGCGATCACAAGCCGCGCTGTCCCGGTGGCGATCTTCCACAGCGTCGCCGCGCGCGCCTCTTGAATCTCCGCGTGCGGCGACAGGTTCTCGAACGGCAACACATCGTGCGCGGGCAGGCGCAAGACCGAGTCCGCAGCCAGAGCGCCGGTCAACTCGCAAGTTGCAAGCACTGCCGCATGCAGCGCCTCCGCCGCCTTGTTGTCGGCGACCAGGACCAGGCACTGCGCTTTGGCCGCGCGGACGAAGAGCGGAAGATACAGCGCGCGAGCGGTAAAGGTGAGGCCGGAGACGCGTCTTCGCCCGCTGCCGGCGCTCAGGTGGCGACGGACACGGTCGAAGGGCACAGAGTTCTCAAGGTCCGCCAGCAGTTCGCGGACGAAGGGCAGAATCATCGTTGGGTTAAGTCTACCTTCTGCGATGCAGTCGCAGGGGCAAAGGCCTGCGCGGACGATCAGGCCTTTGTCTCTTCGAGTTTGAGAGCGTCCTTGACTGCGGGCTCGAGGGCCTCAGCTTTCGCGTCGTTGCCGACGATGACCTGGCCGTATTCCAGCAGGGTGACCATGCCGACGCCGCCGCAAATGTTTCCCGCTACTGCGGGCAGAAGCCACCTGGGGAATGCGAGCCAGGGCGCGTGACCGGTGAGGATGGCCGCGAAGACCTCTCCGCTGGCGGCGATGCAGTGGGCGAAGTTGCCCAGGCCGACGACGAAGGCAAGCATCCAGATAATCATGACGGAACCCGTGATCGAGTGCGATCCGGAGACCAGCCAGGCCATGGTCGCGATGATCCATCCGCCCATGACCGCCGACCAGAAGATCGTTGCAACGGGTTGGTTGGCGGCCTCGAGCCCAAGCTGCGTGAGCGCCTGGACGACGGAGGGAGAAAGCGCCTGGGTAAGCGACGCAAGCGATGCAAAGGCCAGCGCGCCCAGCACATTGAATGGGAGCACGACGGCCCAGAGGCGCATCGTGTTCCAGAAGTGGCTCTTCTCGGCCAGGACGAGGGCGATGGGATAGAGTGTGTTTTCGGTGAAGAGTTGGGAGCGGCCCAGTATGACCACGATAAATCCGAGCGGATAGAACATCTTCGCGATGAAGAGCGCAGAAGAGGTTGGTGCGAAGCCCGCCGGGGTGAGTAGCGCGATG
>JAJZDL010000210.1 GCA_021851465.1 Acidobacteriota bacterium | reverse complement strand
TGATGTGCGCCATGTAGGGGTGGCCGGTGGAGAGCAGGGCGGAGGCGATGGAGCGCAGCTCGCGGAGCTTGCGTGCGGCGGCCTTGCAGCGGCGCTTGAAGGGCATGGGACGGCGGAGGGTGGGGTCCTGTTGGGCCATATAGTCGCTGGCATTATTGAAACACACCCGGCCCGCGCAGGCGTGGATGGGGACGGTTGCAGGGAGAGTGCGTGGTGGCCCGGGGCAGAGTCCAACTGCCGACCTTCGCGTTAGGAGTGCGCTGCTCTATGCAACTGAGCTACCGGGCCACTGGGGTTTAGTGTATCGCGGGTGGGCGATGGAGGGTGCGGCGGCGCGTGGGCCGCGGGCCGATGCGGCAGGATGGTAAACTGGGGGGAAGATATATGGCTCAGATACAGCGGCGGCGAGCGGTTTCGGTGCGGGTTGGCGGGGTGGTGGTTGGCCCGGATGCTCCGGTGGTGGTGCAGTCGATGACCAACACGGACACGGCGGACGTGGAATCGACCGTGCAGCAGATTGCGGCGCTGGCGCGGGCGGGCTCCGAGCTGGTGCGGGTGACGGTGAACAACGATGCGGCGGCGCAGTCGGTGCCGTATATCGTCGATGGGATTCGCGCGAAGGGGTGGGAGACGCCGATCATCGGGGACTTCCACTACAACGGGCACCTGCTGCTGAAGAAGTACCCGGCGGCGGCGCGGGCGCTGGCGAAGTACAGGATCAATCCGGGGAACTGCTCGATCGGGCGCAAGGACGACGACAACTTCCGCACGATGGTGGAGGTCGCGGTCGAACACCAGCGGCCGGTGCGGATCGGGGTGAACTGGGGATCGCTGGACCAGGCGCTGCTGACCAAGATGATGGACGAGAACTCGAAGAGCAGGGAGCCGCGGCCGGAGCGCGACGTGATGATGGAGGCGATGGTGGTGTCGGCGCTGGACAACGCGGCGGCGGCGGAGCGGTATGGGCTGCGGCGCGACCAGATCATCTTGAGCGCGAAGGTATCGGGCGTGCGCGACCTGATCGATGTGTATACGGGGCTTGCTTCGCGGTGCGACTACGCGCTGCACCTGGGACTGACCGAGGCGGGCATGGGGATGAAGGGCGTTGTGGCCTCGACGGCGGGGCTTGCGCCGCTGCTTCTGGCGGGGACCGGCGACACGATCCGGGTGAGCCTGACGCCGACGCCGGGGGGCGACCGCTCGGAGGAGGTGCGCTGCGCGCAGCAGATATTGCAGTCGCTGGGGATTCGCAGCTTCATGCCGCAGGTAACGAGCTGTCCGGGGTGCGGGCGGACGACCTCGACCTACTTTCAGGAGCTGGCGGAGCGGATCCAGGGCTACCTGGTGGAGCAGATGCCGGAGTGGAAGAAGCAGTACGCGGGCGTCGAGGAGCTGAAGCTGGCGGTGATGGGGTGCGTGGTGAATGGGCCGGGCGAGTCGAAGCACGCGAACATCGGCATCTCGCTGCCGGGGACGTTCGAGGAGCCGAAGGCGCCGGTGTATGTGGACGGGCAACTGTTTACGACGCTGAAGGGCGACCGGATCGTGGAGGAGTTCCAGGTGATTCTGGACGAGTACGTGGAGAGGCGCTACAGCCGCGCTTGAAGGTGAACAAGCGCAATTCATTCAGTAAAAAAGCGCTGCGATGGGTTGTCGCGGCGCTTTGCCGTTGAGAGGCGGCACCGATCAATTGCTTGCTTGGGACTCAATCCTCATGCCGTAGAAGGAGCGGTGGACGAAGAAGACTGAGACCAGGAAGAATGCGACTGCGAGCACATGGGTGAGCATCGGGCTGTTCGCGGTGAGGGTTACGGCAAGCTCGACGGCGAGCAATCCGAAGAGGGTGGTGAACTTGATGATCGGGTTCATTGCCACCGAGGAGGTGTCTTTGAAGGGGTCGCCGACGGTGTCGCCGATGACGGTTGCGTCGTGCAGCGGCGTTCCCTTCTGCTTCATGTCGACCTCGACGATCTTCTTTGCGTTGTCCCATGCGCCCCCGGCGTTGGCCATGAAGATGGCCTGGTATAGGCCGAAGATGGCAATGGAGAAGAGATAGCCGATAAAGAGGAACGGCTCCATGAAGGCGAAGGCAAGAGTAGCGAAGAAGACGGCGAGGAAGATATTGAACATACCTTTCTGCGCGTACCTGGTGCAGATTTCCACGACCTTCTTGCTGTCGCTGACCGAAGCCTTCTCGGTGCCTTCCAGGTGGATGTTCGCCTTGATGAACTCGACGGCGCGGTATGCGCCGGTGGAGACGGCCTGGACGGAAGCACCGGTGAACCAGTAGATGATTGCTCCGCCGCAGATGAGCCCGAGCATGAAGGGCGCGTGGAGCAGGGAGAGCTTCTGCACATCCTGAGTGAGGCCATGGGTGAGGGCCATGATGATAGAGAAGGTCATGGTGGTTGCGCCGACGACGGCTGTACCGATGAGCACGGGCTTCGCCGAGGCCTTGAATGTATTGCCGGCGCCATCGTTGGCTTCGAGGAGGTGTTTTGCGCGCTCGAATTTGACGTCGAAGTTGTAGTCCTTCTTCAACTCGGCTGCGATGCCGGGGACGTCTTCGATGAGCGAGAGCTCGTAGACGGACTGGGCATTGTCTGTGACGGGCCCGTAGGAATCGACGGCGATGGTGACCGGGCCCATGCCCAGGAAGCCGAAGGCGACGAGGCCAAAGGCGAAGACGGCCGGGACGAGCATCTGGTCCGCCATGGACGCGCCAGTACTGAAGTAGTATCCGACAGCCATGAGGGCGACCATGCTGAGGCCGAGCCAGTAGGCGGAGAAGTTGCCGGCCACGAAGCCGGAGAGAATGCCCAGCGAGGCACCGCCTTCCTGCGAGGACTTTACGACCTCTTTGACATGGGCGGATTTGGTGGAGGTGAAGATCTTGACGAGTTCGGGGATGATCGCGCCAGCCAGGGTCCCGCAGGAGATGATCGAGGACAGCTTCCACCAGAGGGTTCCGTCGCCGAGCGTGGGAAGCATGAGGTAGGTAACGACGTAGGTGAGAAGGATGGAGGTGATGGAGGTGATCCAGACCAGGGAGGTCAGGGGCGCCTCGAAGTCCATCTCGTCGGATTCGGCGTACTTTGCGTGGGCGATTGCGCCATTGAGGAAGTACGCGCCGGAGCTGGAGACGAGCATGGCGACGCGCATGACGAAGATCCAGACGAGGAGTTGCGCCTGCGTGGCTGGTTCTCTGACGGCGAGGAGGATGAATGTGATGAGCGCGACGCCGGTGACGCCGTAGGTCTCGAAGCCGTCTGCGCTGGGGCCGACGGAGTCTCCTGCGTTGTCTCCGGTGCAGTCGGCGATGACGCCGGGGTTGCGCGCATCGTCCTCCTTGATCTTGAAGACGATCTTCATGAGGTCTGCGCCGATGTCGGCGATCTTGGTGAAGATTCCTCCGGCGATTCGGAGGGCCGCGGCACCGAGAGACTCGCCGATGGCGAAGCCGATGAAGCATGGGCCGGCGTAATCGCGCGGGATGAACAGCAGGATGAAGAGCATGAGGAGCAGTTCGACGGAGATGAGCAACATGCCGATGCTCATGCCGGCCTTGAGCGGGATGGCCATGACTGGGTAGGGCTTGCCGCGCAGCCCCGCGAAAGCGGTACGCGAGTTGGCGAATGTATTGACTCGGATACCGAACCAGGCCACGCCGTAGCTGCCGGCGATGCCGATGAGGCTAAACAGCAGGATGATCGGCAAGGTGACGGCAACGGATTTTCCCGGAACGGGGGCAAGGATCCCGAAGTACAGCGAGATGATGACGGCGATGAAGGCCCAGAGGAGCAGGATGAACTTGCCTTGGGTGATGAGGTACGTCTTGCAGGTCTCGTAGATTGTCTCGGAGATTTCGAGCATTGTGCGATGGACGGGCAGGTTCTTCAACTGCACATAGATGGCCAGGCCGAACAAGAGGCCGCCGGCGCAGAAGAGCAGCCCGATCATCAGCAGGGCATGGCCGTTCATGCCGAAGAAATGCACGGTCGAGAGGTCGGGCAGTACAAGGTTGGCTTCTCCACCGCCCGATTGTCCCGACTGAGCGGAGGCGAGTGTGGGAAGCAGCAGGTAGGCGAGGGCTGCTCCGGCCTTGAATGGGCGCTTCAGGCAGGCCATGTCGGCCCTTCCGATGGCGGTCGTGGACGGTGGCGTTGCCGGAGTTGCGGTGTGCGGCCCGATTTTCCCATGCGTGAACAGGACAGCGATGCTGAGCGACACGACGCTTACGGCAAGAAACAACCCTATCCATACAGTTGCAGACACAGAGCCTCCCTTAGGAACGATTGCCGATTGAACTCCGAGAGCGCGAATTTGGGCGCGCTCGAAATGCCACTCTTGCGACCGGTGCAGATGATAGCAGCAAGAGATGCGATGCGGTGTGATAAAGAACACACACGACAAAGCATTGACGTGTCAAGGGAAATCGGCGGCGGGAGGCGCTGCTTAGAGGGGCCGCGGTGGCGGGCCTGGATGCTCTGGGGCATGTCGCGGCGAAAGGCTGATAGAGTGAAGTTCGGGCGCGCGGGAAGGCCGTCGCCGGCGCGCCGGACAAGGCAGCGATGCTGGACGACGCAGCGAGGAGAGGGTGTTTGGCATGGGCGTGCCGGGTCATTTTCTGTTTGCTCCGTCGCACCGAATCCACTTTATCGGGATCGGTGGGATTGGCATGAGCGGGAT
>JAJZDL010000007.1 GCA_021851465.1 Acidobacteriota bacterium | reverse complement strand
CTTGTCTACATCCACGAGGTGCGCGCTCCCCGTCGCCTCCGCGTCTCGCAACTGCGGCCGGCCCGCATCCGTCGGCGCAAGCGCAACCGCGACCTTCGCCGCAGTCAGTTCGCGTGTGCTCCACGGTTCACGCGCCGCCACCGTCGCGCGCGTCCGCTCGGTCATGTGGACCGCTCCGGTAAACACAGCGTCCTTCGCCTGCGGCCTGGCCTCTGTATCGAACGTGATCGTCGCCGCATCCGCCGCGCCGCTCATCTGCCGCAGCGGCCCGTCGGACATGTACCGCACGCCGCCCGTCAGCACCGCCGATTCCGGCTGGCTCTGCGCATTCAACGCCACATCCGCCTGCTGCGAGACCGCCGTCGCGCCATTCGCCTCCATCCGCACATCGCCCTTCGCCTCCACCCGTGTCAACGTCCCATCGGGGCGCGTATGCAGCGTCGCCTGCTCCGCATCCACCCTCTGCCCCGGAGAAACGTATCGCGCCTGAGTCAGAAATGTCTCCTGGTTGCGGTTGTCGATCTTCGCCGTCCCCGCCGTCACAGTCACAGGGCGCTTGCCCGAAAGCCCGCTCATGCTCACCGCCGAGTGCAGCATCAACTGGCCCGTATCGCTGTTGTAGTCCGCGCCCGTCGCGTGCCCAGTCATCCCGCCCGATTGGAACTCGATGTACTGGTTCGTCGCTGCAATGCCCAGCTTCTGCATATACACCAGCTCTCGCGTCGTCACATGCAGCACCTTCGCTGTCGCGCCCGCGCCCGTCTTCGCAGTCGCCGCCTGCCCGCCCGCCGCCGCCGCGGCCTGTAGATCGATATGCACCAGCCCCATCGCGCGGATCAGCCCCGCATTCTGGTCGTACTCAAACTCGTCCCCGTAGATCCGGTCGTTGCGGTCCTGCTTCTCGCCATACAGCTCGATCGACACATCGTGCAGCGCTGTCTTGCCATCGCTGTGCTCCAGCGCCTTCGCCGCGTGGATGCAGTACACCGTCTTTCCCTGCATCGACTGGCAGTAGGTGTAGCCGTTGGTCTCGCGCACCACATTCACGCCAAGTCCGGCCGGCAGCGCCCATCGCCGGCGTGCCAGGTAGTGCGCCGCCCCCACGAAAGCAGCAATCACCAGCACCAGGAAGGCCGCGCTCCCCAGCAACCAAATCCGCAGTCTCTCTATCCGGTTGCGCATCCGTCCGCCCCATCCATCTTCTCATCCGCCTGCCTCCTATGCGCGCCCATTCCGCGCGCGCACATGCGCGCTCCCCGCATCCCTCCCTGAAAATGCTCTAAAATGATCCTCCATGGCAGACCGCCTCTATCTCAGCCTCTGGTACCCCAACTTCCGGCTGGAGTCCCTTCCCGCCGCCCTCGCAGGTGTCCTCCGCCAGTTCGCCCTGGTCGGCGAAAAGCGCGTCGCCGCTGCCTCCGTATATCCCATCAACTTCACCGAGGCCCCAACATACCAGCGCATCTACCGCGCCGTCGAACACCCCCCTCACTTCGATCCCCTCGCCCCAATCGACCTCGCGGACGACGCCGCCGACGCACTCATCGACGCCGCCGTCGCCGAGGCCACCCAGCAACTCCACGACGACATGGCATACGAGTTCGAGGTGCGTTGGCAGCTCTGGATTCCCAAGGACCGCGAGTACGCCTACAACCGCCTCGGCATCGCCGCCACCCGATACGCCGACCGGGACGACCCAGACACAGACCTGCCACCCCTCATCCAACCGGAGGACGCCTGGCACATGCGCACGCACACTGTCAGAATCCTCGGCTTCGGCCCCAAATTCGACAGCGCCGGCTTCGAGCAGAACGGCCAGATCCTCGTCGACTTCGGCATCGACACCCCCTGGGTCCCCGATCCGCAGCTCCCTGTCGCGCTGCCCCTCGCGCCCAACGACGCTGCCCTCGACGAGACCGCTCAGATCCACATCCAGCAGAACGTCGAAAAGCTCCTCGCCTTCACCCTCCTCGTCGAAAAGAACTGCGGCATCAGCAGCCGCCTCCTCTGGACTGAGTCCGGTGAACCCCTCGCCGAAAAGCTCATCGCCCGCCTCCAGCGCGTCCACTGATCGGCCCTCGAAATCACGCGCCTGTCCTGCTACCGTACCAAGTATGTCCACAGGCTTCCTCCGTCTCTGTGCAGCCACCTTCCGCTTCGCATCCTACTTCGCAGCCGCATGGGGCGCCCTCTATATTCGAAGAGGCCTGAAGCGCCACCGCGAGCGAGTCGCGCAAAGATGGCCCCTCGCCGATGGCGTCGTCCTCGGCGGAACAGTGACCCGCATCCGCCGCACATCCCACTTCCACGCCACCTTGATGTACTCCTACTTCGTCCGCGAGTACCGCACCGGAAGGTACGTCCACGAGTTCGCTCGCGAGCCGGACGCCGACGCCTTCGTCCGCCTGATGAAGGACAAGCGCGTTCACATCCGATACAAGCCCTCCAACCCAGCCAGATCCGTCCTCGAACAGAGCGTCGTCGAGCGGCACGTCCTCCTCGCGCCCCGCTTCGACTGACTCCTCCCACCGCCACAAACCCCGGCAAATTCCCCTGTCAACCCGCCCAACCCAAATCCATCCTCCGACCGCAGCCTTCTTTAAAGCTTGTCATTCTGAGCGCAGCGAAGAATCCCCGCATTTCGCTTTTGCCTTTGCCTTTGCATTTGCTGTTGTCTTTGCCCTTGCCGTTGCCCGTTCCTTCCCCCCCGCAAACCCCTGTCAACCCCCCACCCCGCCCCACAAATCCATCAACCGACACAAACCAAACCACTTCTACCCCAAAAATATCCCCAAAAAGTTGGCATAGTAGTTTCCCTCCGCTTGCTAAAATAGAACTGTAGATCGAAATTGAACTGTCCTTCTAAGCGAAGCGATCTTGAAGCGTGTCATTCTGACCCTGAGCTTGTCGCAGGGGAAGAATCCCCGCATCTTTCCGGCAGCAGGATGCCCCCAAGCCGCGCAATAACACATTTATAATGTGTAGATTATATGTAGTTCATTGACAATCGACGATCCTCAAGCCAGCCCAGCCATCGCCCCGGCTCAAACCCGCCCAGCCAATCGCGCCCGGCTCAAGCCCACCCAGGCAAAGCGCCAACGGCGCGCCCTATCCTAGCCTGGGCCGAAGGCCCAGAAGGCCGCAACGAACCCGTCCGCGGGCTGAAGGCCCGCCCTATAACCCTTGGCCGCCGCGAACCCGGAGCATCACCCCCCATGGCGGCCCGCCGTCCGCCAGCAGAAGCCCTCTATTGCCAATACTTTAGCTGTAAGCCCCACCGATTGAATACTTTGCCGCCAGCACCACCCCGCAAGCCGCTGAATCCAATCGACTTACGCACAAAGTCTCTATCCTCTATACTTTACCCTGGAGCCCTTGAAAACACTCACCTTACCCCGCGAAATGCACAAAGAGGGGGGGAGGGGGGGGGGGGGGGCTATAAATATAGACTATTAAATATATACTATTGTGCCCTGCGGCCAACCCGCCGCTCGCGCACGGAAGAACACACAAGATCGAAGGCCCGCTCAAATCGTCCGATTGACCGCAGACTACCCGCGACTTCCCTGAAATCTGCGGAGTGTCGCGCACCGCGCAACGATCGAAGATAATTGCAAGGAGAGAGCGTTCAATGCATCCGTCGCCCGTCACACCCAATGCGGCTCAGGATCGCCCCAACCGGCCCGCGCCCTCACCCGTCGCCGTGCCCAGCCTCTTTCCCGGTCGCCAGTGGCAACAGGTCCTCGCCCGCGATGCCGGTGCCGACGGCCAGTTCTTCTACGCCGTCAAATCCACCAAAATCTACTGTCGCCCAAGCTGTCCCAGCCGCCGTCCTGCGCGAAAGAACGTCACCTTCTTCCCCACCGCAGCCGCAGCCGAGCTGGCCGGCTTCCGTCCCTGCAAGCGTTGTGAGCCCGACCGCGCCTCGCCGCGGCCCGATCCGCAGGCCGCCGTCATCGCCGCGGCCGCACAGTACCTCGCCGAGCACGCCACCGAGCGCACCCGCCTCGCAGACCTCGCCCATGCCACCGGCGCCGGACGCCTCACTCTGCTGCGCGGCTTCCGCCGCGTCCTCGGCGTCAGCCCCGGCGAGTTCGCCCGCGCCCAACGAGTCGCCCATTTCAAAGACGCTCTGCGCCCCGTAAAACCTCCAACTTGTTCGCGGCCCGCGCCCGCCGCCAACCGCATCACGGACGCCATCTACGAATCCGGCTTTGGCTCCTCCAGCCGGCTCTACGAGTCCAGCAACCGGGCCCTCGGCATGGCGCCGCGCACTCTGCGCGCAGGCGGCGCCGGCCTCCTGATCCGCTACGCCACAGCGCCCAGCCCGCTTGGGCGAATGCTCGCCGCCGCCACCGGCGTCGGCATCTGCGCCATCGCCTTTGCGCGCAACGACGCCGAACTCCTCGCCGATCTCCGCCAGCGCTTCGACAAGGCCCAACTCGTCCCCGCCAAGGGCAACACCGGATGGCTCGCCCAGGCCCTCGCCTTCGTCCTCAGTCAGACCACCGAACACCCGCTCGCCGCAACCTTCCCTCTCGACATCCGCGCCACCGCCTTCCAGCAGCGCGTCTGGCGCGCCCTGCGGCAGGTCCCGCGCGGGCAGACGCGCAGCTACTCCGCACTCGCCCGTCAGCTCGGCAAACCCACCGCCACACGCGCCGTCGCCGCCGCATGTGCCGCCAACCCCATCGCCCTCGCCATTCCATGCCACCGCGCCGTCGCCGCGGACGGCAGCCTCGCCGGATACCGCTGGGGCCTCGACCGGAAACAAAAGATCCTCGCCGCCGAATCCACCACACCACAACCGATCGCCAACGGCCCAATCTGAATCGAACGCCAACAGCGCGCCCCATGCCAGTCTGGAGCACGGCCATAGGTCGCAGCGGAACATTGAACGCAACCAATCCATCTTCTCCTGCGTAGTACACTCAGTACCAGGCGCAACCCGCAAACGAGGTAGCCGATGCACTTCCTCCTCCTTCTCGCCCTTCTCTACTTCCTGCCCACCATCCTCGCATCCAACCGCGGCCATGCAGTCGCGCCCATCCTCCTGCTCAACCTCTTCCTTGGCTGGACGCTCGTCGGTTGGTTCCTCCTGCTGCTCTGGGCGCTCCTCTCCTGCCCCCGATACCGCGTCCTGCATCACCCCTACTGCTACTGTCCGCCCAACTACCGGCACCGCTAATCTTCATGCTCTTCTCTCGAATCACGCCATGAACATCAACCGACGCCGCGGTGCCATCGCTCTCGCCATCACCCTCGGAGTGCTTGTTGTAGTTGGCCTCATCGTCTTCAACATCGCCTGGATCATCCTCAACGAACGCCGCGTCGTCCTGGTCATCCTCGGCCTCGTCCTCTTCGGCCTGCTCACCGCCGGAGTCGTCCTCAACACCGTCTTTCTCGTCCGTGAGGTCCGCCGCAACGAGCGCCAGGACTCCTTTCTCAACGCCGTCACCCACGAGCTCAAGACCCCCATCGCTTCCATCCGCCTCTACCTCGAAACCCTCCAGCGCCGCGACCTCCCCGAACCCCAGCGCCAGCAGTTCTACTCCATCATGCTCGCCGATTCAGACCGCCTCCTCGCCACCGTCGAGCAGGTCCTCAAGGCCGGAGAACTCGGCGCGCGCCGTCCGCACGACCGCACCCTCCTCGAACTCGCGCCCCTCGTCGCCGACTGCATCGCCATCACCCTCCAGCGCAATCACCTGCCCGCCGAATCCATCCAGCTCGCGCCCGTTCCCACCGGAGTCCGCCTGCCCGTCCGCGCCGTCCCCGAGGACCTCCGCACCGCAGTCCTCAACCTGCTCGACAACGCCGTCAAGTACTCCCCAGACTCGATCCATATCCGCTGCTCGCTCGCCATCGTCCGCTACACCAACGTCGCGCTCACCGTCGCCGACAGCGGCGTCGGCCTCGCCCCAGACCAACTCAAACGCATCTTCAAGCGCTTCTACCGCGTCCCAGGGCGCGACGCCGTCCGCATCAAAGGCACCGGCCTCGGCCTCTTTCTGGTCCGCGCCATCGCCCGCCAGCACGGCGGAGAGGTCCGTGCCGCAAGCCCCGGCCCCAACCTCGGCACCACCCTCACCCTCACCCTGCCGCTGGCCAACCCCGCGGAAAGAACGCCGGAATAATCCAGCCTCTTGCTTGCATCTAACCCAATGCAACCAGCCCGCAACCTTGGAGGACCATGCTGCTGTTCTGGAACTACTTCGTACTCTCCTTCAGTGCCCTTCTGCCGCTCATCAATCCGCTTGGCTCGGCGCTGATCTTTCTCGGCCTGGTCGGTGCCGCTCCCATCCCCGTCTACCACTCGCTGGCCCGCCGCATCGCCATCAATACCATTCTCTTTCTCGCCGTCATCGACCTGGTCGGCTCCACTCTGCTGCACTTCTTCGGAATCTCGCTGCCCATCGTCCAGGTCTCCGGCGGCCTGGTGATCGCCGCCATCGCCTGGTCCATGCTCAATCAGCAGGGCCTCGATCCAAGCCCGGAGAAGATGCAGGCGGCCGCGCAGGTTCAGGCCGACAACCTCGCAGGCACCCTCCAGCAAAAGACCTTTTACCCCTTTACATTCCCCATCACCGCCGGCCCAGGCACCATCGTCGTCATGCTCACCCTTAGCGCGCACACCCCGCAAAGGCCCATCTCGGACAATCTCATCGCCCACGCCGGCCTGCTGCTGGCCATCCTCGTCCTGAGCCTGACCGTCTACTTCAGCTACGCCTACGCGCCGCGCATCGCGCAGCGCATCTCGCCCTCCACCGTGCATGGAATCCTGCGTGTCATCGCCTTCATCATGCTCTGCATCGGCGTGCAGATCGCATGGAACGGACTGGTTCCCATGCTCGCAAGCGTCCTCCATCCCAGATAGCCTTTTCTCCCTTAGATCTTTTCTCCCGTAGAATGGTCGCTTCCATGAACCACAGCCCCACATCCCCACTCATCGCGCTGATCGAAGACGAAGAACACCTCGCGCAGGGCCTGCTCTTCAACCTCTCCGCCGAGGGCTACCGCACCCACCACGAGTCCGATGGCGACGCTGCACTCGCCTACCTCCTCGCGCCGCCCGAACCCATCGCCGCCATCGTCCTCGACTGTATGCTCCCCGGCACCGACGGCTTCGCCATCGCCCGCGCCCTGCGCGACGCTCACTGCTTCACCCCCATCCTTATGCTTACCGCGCGCGCCCGCCCCGAGGACATCCTCGTCGGCATCGAGGCCGGTGCCGACGACTACCTCCCCAAGCCCTTCAACCTCAACATCCTCCTCGTCCGCATCAAGAGCCTCCTGCGCCGCACCCAATGGCACTCTACCCGGTCCACTGAACTCTCAGCCGCAGAAGCCTCGCTCCGCGGCGCAGCGGAGGGATCTGCTTCTTCCTCGCACGCCCCCGCCGACGCATACACCTTCAATCACCGCACCATCCGCTTCGACGCCCTCGAACTCATCGCCCCCAACCGCACCACCCACCTCACCGTGATGGAGGCCGACCTCCTCCGCTACCTCACCGACCGCGCCGGTCAGATCGTCTCCCGCAAGCAGATCCTCGAAGAGGTCTGGCGCGTCCGCGAGGACACCGACACCCGCGCCATCGACAACTTCATCGTCCGCCTCCGCCGCTACATCGAGGACGACCCCGCCAACCCCGCCCACCTCACCACCGTCCGCGGCATCGGATACCGCTTCCTGCCCAACCCCTGACCGAACTCCCTTTTCATATTCACAACGACTCGATCATGAATGCGATCCCAGAACAGGCCCTCCGCAAACAGGGCAGGGTCGCGGTCCTGTTCAGAAAGTGACAGAGTGGGATCGCTTGGCGAGCTACTTGTGCCAGTGGGTGGGCCACTTGAGGTACTTGGTAGCGGCCTCCTGAATGGGAGCGGCAGTGCTGGAGAAGCTGGCCGCGACGTGGTGCTCGAAGCCGTTCTCGCAGATGTACCGAAGCAGCTCCTGCATCCTGGGAATCTCGACTACGCCCGCGCCGCCGAAGGTGTTCAGCGGGTCGTCGGTGAATGCGCCCTGGCCGACGTAGCCCTTGATCTGGCCGGTGAAGTCGTCGGTGGAGAAGCGCGCGTAGCTCATCGGTCCGGCCTTCACCGTGCCGTCCAGCGTGCCATGGGTGTTCTCCTTGCCCACCGTGCCCGCGATGATGAGCTGGTAGTCCATCTTCACGCCCTCCTTGAAGAAGTGCTTGGGCAGGTTGGAGCAGTGGAAGCAGACGGCCTTGTCCGGGTTCTCGCCGTAGTTGTTGTTCCAGTCGAGAATGGCGGAGGGAGTCTCGCTGGCCAGCGTCAGCGCGTACATGGAGACGGTGCCCAGCACGTCCACCTCGCAGGCCGAGGGAATCAGGTTCTCGCTCATCATCGACATCACCGTACACGGAACGATGCCGAGGAACTCCTCGATGCTGGTCCAGCACTGCACCGCCGAGACGGTCAGCTCGCTGGCGGCCATCCATGCGTCGATCACCGCGCCCAGCTTGGCCATCTTCAGCAGCGCGGCCTCCGGGGTCTGGCCCACCGGAATGTACTTCTTGATGGCGGCCAGCTTCTGTTGCGCCGCGTCGTCCGTGTCCTTCATCCGTCCAATGCGCCCCATCACCTCGGAGAGATCCAGCGTCTCGACCGTAATGCCGCTGCGCTCCAGCAGCTTCTCCGAGTAGCGCACCGTGTTGAATGCAGTCGGACGAGCGCCGATCGCGCCAAGGCGCAGGTTCTTCAGGCCGCGAACCGTCCGGCAGACGGCGGAGAACCACGCAAGGTCGGCCTTGAACTCAGCCGAGTCCGGCGCCTCGGTGTGCAGCGTGGTCAGCGAGTAGGGAATGCCGTACTGCTTCAGGTTGTTGCAGATCGACATCTTGCCGCAGAAGCTGTCGCGGCGGTGCGCGATGCCCATCTTGCCCGCAGTGTCCGGCGTGGCCTGAATGAGCACCGGCACGCGCAGATCGGCGAGGCGGATGGCGTCGGCCAGGCCGCGCTCCTCGCCGAAGTTGGGCAGAGTGATAATCAGGCCGTCGATCTCCGCGGCGTGCGCCTGGAACAGCGCCGCGCACTTCTTCGCGTCCTCGTACGTCTCCACCGCGCCGTGCGCGGTGACCTCCGGCGTGAGCACGATGGGCTTGATTCCAGAGGCCTCCAGCGCTGCAATGATTTCGACGCGGCCGCTGGTGGCGAGGTGCGAGGGGAAGAACCCGCGGTTGCCGACGAGGACTCCCATGGTCATTTGCTTGGACATTGCTTGAAGCTCCTTGGTGTACTGCTGTGAGTCACGACTAATAGGTTATCCCTTGCCGGGGCGGAAGCGGAGAACGTAGAAGCCGCCGAAGGCAGTCATCAGCATCCCCCACCAGAAGGCCGGGTGCAGGTTGGCGAGAACGGTCGAGGGCGGGTGCCAGAACTCGTAGATCCCCTCGCCGAAGATGATAAGCCCAGAGCAAAACGTGAGGACGCCGACGAAGAACCAGATGGAAAGCATCTGTTCGGTGCTGGGATCGACGTGTGGGGTGGTCATGAGCTTCTCCTTCGGTGCGAATGGTGCGAGAGCAAATTGAAGCTGCCCTTCCCTTGGTTCAGAATAACGGCTGCAAGAGGGCTACCAGAGCCAGAGGTTGAGCGCGAAGAGCACGGTGGCGACGACGATGGCCCAGAAGATCGGCTTCTCGTAGATCTTCGTGGAGCCGTCGTCGGGAATAATCGTCGAGCCGTAGACCAGACCGGTAAGCTGCGACTCCGGCGTGGGCCTGGTGCAGTAGCTGACGACGACCGTGACGAGAACGCACACCAGCCACGACCACGCCGCGCGGTAGAGGTTGGCAGCCATCGCCTGCACCCGCAGGATGGTGTCTGCGGAGGCGTGCGGTTGCAGGATCATGAAGCGGATGTTCGCCTTGTCGTGCAGCACCATCAGCCACATGAAGATCGACGAAGCGGTGCCCGCCAGCAGCCCCCAGAACCCGCCCGCCTTCGAGGCGCGCTTCCACAACATGCCGAGAATGACGGTGCCGAAGAGCGGCGCGATGAAGAAGCTGAACAGCTCCTGAACGTAGTCCATGATGCTGGCCGCGCCCATCACCAGATACGCCGTGCCGACCGAGATCAACATGCCGACGATGGTGGACCAGCGGCCCATCGAGACGTAGTGCGCGTCGGGGGCTTTTTTGTTGATGTACGCGCCGTAGAGGTCATAGGTCCACACCGTGGAAAAGGCGCTGACGTTGCCCGCCATGCCGGACATGAATCCCGCGATCAGCGCGGTAATTCCCAGGCCGAGCAGCCCCGGCCCGAGGTAGCGGATCATCATTAGCGGAAGCACTTCGTTGAAGCTGTGCGCGCCGTGGTGAAGGACCATGTCGCTGCCGTCGGGGTAGAGCTGCATGAGGTGGCCGGAGGAGTCCTTCAGCAGCACCAGGGCCAACAGTCCGGGAAGAATGACAAAGAACGGAACGAACATCTTGAAGGCCGAGCCGATGATGGGAGCCATGCGCGCGGAGCGCAGGTTGTTGGCCGAAAGAACGCGCTGCACGACGAGGAAGTCGGTGGTCCAGTAGCCGAAGGCGATCACGAATCCCAGGCCGAAGACGATCCCAGTCCAATGAACGCCCATGGGGTTGTCCTTGAAGCTGCCCAGCGTGGACCACAGATGCATATAGTCGCTGCTGCCCATGCGCACGGCGATCTGGGCCTTCAGGTTGGTCCATCCGCCCGCCTCGATGAGGCCGAGGATTGGGATGAGCGCGGCCCCGGCCCAGATGAGGACGAACTGTAGCACCTCGTTGATGATGGCCGAGCGCAGTCCGCCAAGCATGACGTAGAGAGCGACGGTGACGGCCCCCACCCAGACGGAGAAGTTGATGTCCCAGCCGAGGACGACCTTCATCACCAGCGCCATCGAGTACATGTTGACGCCGCTCATCAGCACCGTCATAAACGCGAACGAGACGCCGGAGACCGCGCGCGCCCCCTCGCCGAAGCGCAGTTGCAGATAGCCCGGGACCGAGTGCGTCTTCGAGATGTAGTAGAACGGCATCATCACAATGCCGAGGAAGAGCATCGCCGGAATCGCGCCAATCCAGTACCAGTGGGTCGCGAGGATGCCGTACTGGTAGGCCGCGCCCGCCCAGCCCATCAGCTCCAGCGAGCCGAGGTTGGCCGAGACGAAGCTCAGCCCCGCGATCCACGCCGACATCTCGCGCCCGGCCAGAAAAAACTGCTCGCTGGTGTTGGTCGAACCCTTCACATAAAACCCGATGAAGATCACCATCGCGAAGTACAGCAGAAGGATGGCGAGATCGACCGGCGCAAGGTGAGTCAACTGAGTGGTGGCGAGCAACAGGATGGCGGGGATCGGGGCAACGTGCATCAGGCTCAGGCTTCCGTTCTGTCGGCGAAGCTACGCGGGCCTCTGCCGGTCTGGGTGAATCGGAAAATTCTTTTTCGTTCGTAGAAAAATATACGTACTTTCAAAGAAAGTTGCCATTCGACGAAAAGAATAGGCCTGCGTGGAACATCTTGACCGCGCCGTATGCCGTTGCGCATGGACGCAATGCGGAGTCTCTCGCTTCTCCAGGACGGCGACTTGTGGGGGCTTCGCCGAAGCAACGGCGTGGAGATCGTCAGGCCAGTGGATCGACGGCCGGCCAGAGGGTGTCTGCTGCGAGCAGAACCAGTGCAATCCAGAAGAGGTCCGCGCCAAGCAGATGAAGAAGCTGCATCCATGCCGGTGCAAGCAGCAGAACGTCGGCGATCCCCAGCGCGAACTGAAGTCCCAGCAGGATGAGAACGAGGCGTGCGAGGCGCGCTCGGCCAGTCTCAGTCGAGTTGGAGGTGCGCGGGCTGGTTCCTATTTCTGGAGATTCGCATGGGCAAGCCCTGCGCGCGCGCGTGGCCAGCCAGATTGCAAACGCTGCCGCAATGAGCGCAAGCACTGGATGGATGATGCGCAGGCGCAGCAGCAGCGGAGAGTGAACGGCGAAGTCCTGCGCAATCGATGCGTGCAGCGACGCCGCCGGGAAGAGCGTGTCTCCCAGCGCGGCGATGGAGCCGGTGATGCCGACGAAGATCGTTGTGGCCAGGCCCTCGATGATTCCAACCATGCGGCGCGTCAGCGCAAGATCGCTCCATCGCTGCCCGGTTGAGAGGAAACGCGCCGTCAACGCCAGCGCGGCCATCAGCAGCAGCGTATTGCCAAGGTGAATCGAGAGCAGCACCATGCGCCCGGTGGATTGATTGGCGGTGACGTAGCCCAGCTTGACCAGCAGCGCGCCCAGCAGCGCTTCGTTGAGTAGCAGCAGTGTCGATGCAATCGCGAAGCCCCGCGCGGCCTGTCCTTTGACGGTTGAGCGGATGCTCCAGACCAGGAGCGCGAAGACGAGGAAGGTCGAGCCGCCGACCATCATCCTGTGGGTGAACTCGATGATCGTGTGGAATCCGGGGGAGACCGGAATCACTTGGCCGTTGCACAGCGGCCAATGGTTGCCACAGCCCGCGCCGGAGCCACTGGCGCGCACCAGCGCTCCCCACACGATGACCAGCACATTGTAGAAGACGACGAACCAGGCGAAGCGTGCTAGGCGACGGGAATGGGGTGCGCGCGGGATTGAGGGGGCTGCGGCCATGGTCGATTCAATACGGCTGGTGTGCGTGGCGGCGCAAAGTTGGGCCGATTTCAGCTCGCTGCAGCGCCTGGTCTGCTCGGTTGCGCCCGGCGATCAGAAGATGGCCGGGGTGATGAGTAACGCGGTCTGGCTACCGTTGGCCTGCACGGCGACCACCCGCACCGTGTCCTTCTTGTTAAGGTCGAACTTGAGGTTGTCCATGACGCCGGTTGGCGTGTCCGCCACCGTCTTGGTATCCACCTGGAAGGACTCTTCTCCGCCCTTTTTGTTCTTGATGGTAAGAAGGTGGCCATGCTTGTCCCACTTGATTACCGTGCCGGTGCTATTGACCAGCGGCCCGGTGCCAAGGTCGTGCAGGGCCACGATGGTGCGCACGTCCCCGTCTCCGATAAAGTAGACGATCGCGTGGGTCCCAACGGTCGTGAACTTGTCCGCCGGAACCGCATCGGCGCTGATGCTCTTGTCGAAGTCGATGGGGACGTTGGTCTTGGTCAGCCACTCGAAGTGCCCGGAAGAGCCATCGTCGGTGTTGATCTCCGTCATCTGGATCTTGGGATGAATGACTGTGACAGTGCCGGAGAGCGCGTGGACCCTCTCCTGTGCAAACGCGCTTGAAGTGGCCAGGGAAAAACAGAGTGCGAATAAGGCAGCAGTCGACAACAGTTTCATGATGGAGAGGCTCTCTTTCTGTACCGCGTTGCAATTCTCCGGCAGGCCCCATCGAGGGCCGCCGCGTTCCCCAATACTATATCCGGGCGCAGGTACGATGAGATAGTCGAGGGACGGGCACTGTCGAGTGGAACATCAGCCGCCGGCGAGCTCCCGCGCGCGCTGCGTGGCCCGTTTGACGGCCTTGATGAGGGTGACGCGCAGCCCACCCTCTTCAAGCTCCAGAATGCCGTCAACCGTGCATCCGGCGGGGGTGGTGACAGCATCCTTGAGCAGCGCGGGGTGGTACCCGGTCTCGAGCACCATGCGCGCCGAACCGTAGGCCGTCTGCGCGGCCAGCAGTGTGGCCACGTCGCGCGGAAGGCCGACATTGACGCCCGCCTCGGCCAGCGCCTCAATGATGATGTAGAGGAAGGCGGGGCCGGAGCCGGAGAGTCCTGTGACGGCGTCCATGTGCTTCTCATCCACGACGACGGTGCGGCCCACGGTATTGAAGATGCGCTGGGCCAGAACGATCTGCTCCGGCGCGACGAAGCGGCCGGAGCAGAGTGCGGTCGCTCCGGCGGCCAGCAGCGCAGGTGTGTTGGGCATCGCGCGGATGACCGCGAGATTGCACCCCGCCGCGTCCTCAATGGAGCGCGTCTTGACCGAGGCCGCGAACGAGAGCACCAGCTTGGAGGGCGTAAGCGCCGGAGCGATCTCGGCGATGACCGCGGGAACCTGAATGGGTTTGACCCCGAGCAGGATGACGTCGGCCTGCTCGGCCGCGGCTAGATTGTCGGTGCCCACGTCAACGCCAAACTGGGCAGAGAGCGCCTGCGCGCGATCGGGATGCTGCACCGTGGCAACCAACTGCTCGGGGAGCAGAAGGCTGTTCTTGAGAAAGGCCTGCAACAGGATGCCTCCCATCTTGCCCGCGCCGAGGATGGCGACGCGCAGGCCGGGAAGCACAGAGGCGGGGACGGGGATTTCGTATGTGTCGTCGCTCATGCTCACAGGCTACCAGAGTGCGGCGCTTCTGTTGAAGGAGACAGCCACGCGGAGTGTTGACAAGCCATCGATTGCCGTCCTAACTTTGCTGCGAACCGGCCAGCCCCCTTCCCCGCTTGGAGGAGGCACAGGTCTGCTTCGTCTGTGGCAAGCTGCCCAGGTGCACAAGGAAAGGCCACCAGGATGCGCCTCCGAAGATTGAAATTTGCTCTAGTTGTGATGGCCGCCGTCACGGCCTTCGCTTCGCCCGCATCCGCGCAGGACAATCTGCGCGACGGCGCTCCCTTCAACGGCTACACCGGCGTCAACTTCGACACCACCCACTACGCCTACGACTATCTCGTCGATAGCAGCCTCTCCCAGGACGACCCGGCCGGCAGGAAGTTCAAAACGCTGCAGGCAGCCTATGCCGCGGCCCCGGCGGGCACGCCCGACAGGCCGACCGTCATCGGAATCAAGCCCGATGTCTACCTCATGCACGTCGGCGAATCCGCGCCCTACAGCCTGCAGATCGCCAAAGACTACATCACCATCCTCGGCCTCACCGACGACCGCCGCAAGGTCGTCCTCGCCGACAATCGCGGTGCCAAGGAGGGCGCAGCCAACGACGGTTACATCCTGGACGTCGATGCCACCGGCTTCACCATGACCAACCTCACCGTGGTCAACTACTGCAACCTGGACTACGAATATCCCGGCGACCCCTCCAAAAACCTCAAAATGCGCTCCCCCGTCATCACCCAGGCCGTGGCCATCCAGATGGCCGGCGACAAGCACGTCTACTCCCACGTTGCCTTTCTTGGTCGGCTGGACACAACGTTCATCCGCACCACGCGCTCCTATTTCACCAACGTGTTTATCGAGGGGACCGACGACTTCCTCGGCGGTGGAACGGTGGGCGTCGTCAACGACTCCGAGATCTACTTCCCAACCGGCAGGGGCGTCATGTCCGCCTCCGGCCTCACCTTCATCGACACCGTCTTCAAGGCCACGCGCGGCCTCGCGTTCTACAAGGGCTTCGGCAATCCCGACACGCTGATCGGCTGCACCATGCCGAACGATGCGCCTCAGTCGCCGGTGACATGGATGGCCTGGGACGTCCTGCCGCTGCACCAGAACCTCTTCTCGCTGACGTACCGCGTCAAGGACGCGAGTGGAAGGCCGATGCGCATCCGGGACAAGATCAAGGGCCCGCCGACATACACGCTCTCGCGCCGGCTGACCGACGAAGAAGCGAAGGCATTCAACCCCTGGAACCTGCTGCGCGCCGCTCTCCCCAACGGCCCCGTCGACGACTGGGACCCGGCCAACGCTCGCGCAAAGTATGAGAAGGAGGGCAGCGAAGTCTTTCGCATGGCCGTCAGCGGGCCTCCGCCGGCCGGAGGCGGGGCCAGTGCAGGCCCATTCGTCAGCCGCGCCGTCTCGCCCACCATCCGCACTGGGGCCGCTGGCGCCACCATCGCCGCAACGGCATTGCCGGCGCGCGCGCGGGACACGCAGCTCACCTGGTCTACGCCCTCCCACCTGGTCGCCCTCAGCTCAACGACCGGCAGCACAGTTGCCATCACAGGGAACAACAAGACCGGCCGCGCCCAGTACGTTCCGGTCAAAATCGCGGCGGAGAACGGCTTCTATGCGATGGTGTACGTCAATGTGGAACCGGCGTTCATCGATCCACCGAAGTTCACTAAGGCCCCGGTCGTCGGCGTCCCTGCCAATGGAAGGGTCGCTGTCAACTATTCCCTCGATTTGGGAGGCAGGGAAGACCAGTCGCTCATTGCTTGGTACCAGTGCGCCGATGCGCAATGCGCCAACCCGCGCAAGGTCGCGGTGGGCCGCGGCGATCTGCCACTGCGCAGCTACACGCTCACGCCGGGCGACGTGGGAAAGTATCTTCGCGTCGGCATCCAGCCGAAGCACAACATCAGCGACCCAGGGCCGGAGGTCTTTGCGGTTGCACGCAAACCCATCGCCGCCGCGGAGCTTCCCTCGCCCAACGTCAATCCCAACTTCCGCAACTTTGTGGAGACGCCGAACCCCACCATCGAGAACGGGGAATGGACGGTCGTCGGCGCCTGGACTGCGGTTGCAGGCGACAACTTTGTCAACGGCTACGGCCTGCGCGTCGGCGGGCTTGCCGGAGCGCTGCCGCGCGCAGGCTTCGGCACGCCCGACCCACTGCCGGAGCAGCCTGTTGTCGTGAACGGTGTTCGCGTTCCCAATCCATACGCTGCGCTCCTCTACCAGAACGACAAGCCCACCGGAGATATGCAGGTCAAGGTGGTCATGTCGCCGGAGAAGACCGCCGGCCAGGGCTTTGGCATCGCCGGGTCGCCCGAAGACATCCCCCGCGTGGAGCGGGCCGACATCTTCATCAAGTACGACCCGCTCACCCAAACCGGCTACTCGCTGCGCTTCTGGCGAACCATTCAATCAGCCGAGAAGTGCATGTTCCAGATCTACAAGATCGACAACGGAGTCGGCACGCCGGTGGACGCCCAACAGGAGCTGACCGGGGTCTTCAAACCGAACACGACGATCGCTCTTTCAGTGGTCGGATCGAAGCTCACCGTCAAAGGCTCCAACACAGTGGACAAGGAAACGCTGTCGCTGGAAGCAACCATCGCGCCAAACAAATTTGGCGGGGCTGGTGTCTACTGGTCGGGAACCGTCCCGGTGGGGAACAGCAACGTATACAGCCAGTTGGAGATATCCTACCCCGGAGAGGCAAAACGCTAGTGTCTTGAGCCTTGGTTCACCACACAAAACCAAGGGCCAAAGGCCCGACCTGTTCTTAAACAAACTTCAGACTCAGGACACTATAACCCGATGCACGCGGGCCGCCGAGCCCGACTGCTTTGGGAAGGGCCGACAGACACGACGCTGAGCGCCGTGATGCATGGCGCGTGACTCACGACACGGCATGAATCCCATTCTGGGATGAAACTGCTCTATGTGTCCGGCAGATAGGCTTCCTATTGCTGTCCGTGGAGGTATACCATTCGCTCGTCACAACTGGAGGCATGTAATGCTGAAACTCTTGTATGCCGTTCCCCCGCTGCTATGCCTTGCTCTGCTGCCACAGGGAGTTGCCGCACCTTCCGTACAAGCAGCGCTCTCCGCACAGATAGCGCTTTCCGCTCAAGCTGCGCCACCCGACCAGGCAGAAGCCCCCGGCCAGGCGGCAGCTCCCGGCGCTCCCATTCCCGCAACCAACCCAATAACGCCCACCGCCGATTCACAGGCACACGCCAAGGATGTATACAAGATGGACTGCGCGATGTGCCATGGCGCCAATGGCGACGGCAAAGGCGATGTCGTTGCCAGCATGAAACTGGACATGAAGGACCTGCGCGATCCGGCGACGCTGCAAGGCAAGTCGGACGCAGATATCTTCAAACTGATCCGGAATGGCAAGGGCAAGATGCCCTCCGAGGGCGACCGCGCCAAGCCGGAAGAGATCTGGAACCTTGTGGCCCTGGTGCGCTCGTTCTCCAGCAAATAGGCCGTGCGGGCCGGGCTGTACTCGCCTGCAATGGGTTGCACTGCGGCCATCCGACTGCTGGCCGCGGCTCGCATTGAGTGTCTTCATTCGTCCCTTGCAACGCGAACGGTGAACCGCTCGCTCGTTGCTCGGTAGTGTCCTAATTTGCTTTTTGGGGCTGCTCTTCTATGCGATATTCCCCGTTGTCGTCTTTGGGGCCACTCTCCTCCCATGTTCCTCCCAGATAGCCGTCCGTGCCTTGGTGCCAAGCAAACACGAAACGACGCCGAACCCTCAAAACCCAAGCTCTGCCATAGGCATCGGAAAACTCGATTTTAGCCATGCAGTGAATCTCAGTCTCCTTTGTGTAAACAGGGACCATCTCCGCTTCCTCTGCGGGTCCGTCTTGAGACATGACCCCGACTTGGAATTCGATAGGTTCCGCATTAGACCGAATCACCTCCGGGACGCCATGAATCCTCCAAGTCCACTCCGGGAGGGGGTTGAAAATACCGCCCGGTCCGATGCTGGCATAGATTTCGCTGTGACGGATGAACGCTTCGGAGTTACCGTAGATCGAAAGCCATCCACGAATGTTAAAAGTCCCATATTCATCCTTTATCAGTCCCGAAATGTCCAATTCGACCCGCAACTTCGCCCGTTCCTTTTCGACCAGCAAATCGCTTTGCTCTTTCGTCAGGTCGGCCTGCCTCTCGATAGCTTTAAGAGTTCGGTTGGCCAACCAGATGCCGAGTATGCCAATTACCAGAATGGCGAGACCTCCGACCCAAGTCGCGTAGTCAAGCCAATCGCGCTTCACAGACACGGGGACGAGTTTGGTGATCGTTACGGGTTGCCCTGCGTCCTCGCCATGTACGGCATCTGCGGTGCCTTTTGGTGGATTGGCTTTGGCCGGATTTGGGACGGTAAAAAGGGGAGCGGGCGGTTCCTGTGTGTGCTGGGTACCCTGATTGGCCTGTGCGGGGCGATAAGTGGGATTGTTGGATGCCTGCCCTGGGACTGGCACAAGTGTTTGTGCGACGGCGAAGAACACAGCGAGAATTGCCAGCCGTTTCCACATAATTCCATAATTGTACTCCAAAAACCCTTGACAAGCCATAATTATTGGAGTACATTAAATACATCAGGAGTGAGTATGGCAAACATCCTCAACGCCGATAAGCAAATCACCATCATTGCGGCCCTTTCGGAAGGCTCTTCGATCCGTTCCATCGAACGCATGACGGGCGTTCACCGCGATACGATCATGCGCCTTGGCGTGAAAGTCGGACAGGGCTGCACGGCGCTGATGGATGAGAAGATGCGCGGCCTTTCCTGTACACGTCTTGAGATGGATGAAATTTGGGGATTCATCGGCAAGAAAGAGAAGCACGTCAAGGTGGACGATCCGCCCGAAGTTGGCAGCGTGTGGACATTCTGCGCTATCGACGCCGATACGAAGTTGGTTCCAGCCTTCCGCGTGGGAGACCGCGATGCGGCCACGGCAAACGCCTTTCTGCAAGACGTGGCTGCACGGATGAGCAATCGGGTTCAAATCTCAACTGACGGCCTTGCAGCCTACGAGCAAGCGATTGAGAAGTCATTTGGTGGGGATGCCGATTACGGCCAGATCATCAAGACCTATGGCCCGACCACGGTGGGGGACCATCGTCGGTATAGCCAACCGGAATTCGTCTCCGCCGAAAAGAAGGCGGTCTACGGTCGTCCCGATTTTGACCTGATCTCCACCAGCTACATCGAACGGCTGAACGCTACTACCCGCCTTCATATGCGCAGGCTTACACGGTTGACGCTGGCTTTCAGCAAGAAGCGCGAGAATTTCGAGGCTGCGGTTGGCCTTCACTTCGCCTACTACAACTTCGTGAAGCGGCACAATACCCTGCGCTGCACCCCGGCAATGGCCGCTGGCGTCACAGGCTCATTCTGGAGCGTGGGGGATTTGCTAGAGGCCGCAGCATGACACACATCGAAGAGTTGAGAGACGTAATCCGCAAGTTGCATGGGGTGGAGTCAACCCATGTGACAAGCGTTCCGGTAAAGGAAGTGTTCGACGGTAAGACCGTATGGGAAGGCATCGTAGAGGTTTTCACTCTTCACGGCCACCCCAAAGCCAATACAGCCTATGCCTGGAGCCACGCGACAGACGATCCAGAAGCTCCGAAGAGAAGCGTTACTGTTCTGCATATCCCTCCGGCAGTATCGCCAATAACCGCTGTCCGAGTAGCCATCATGCAAGAGTTGAAGGAGGCCAGAGCCAATGCCGAAGCAGCCGAAGCCTAGAAAACCCGGACGCCCCATGCTGCCCAAGAATCATGCGCGTGCGGGGAAGATTCAAGCGCGTCTCAATCCAGACGAGATTAAGAGAGTAGAAGCAGCGGCCAAGGCCAAGAATCAAACCATCTCAGAATGGGTACGCAGCACGCTACTTGCCACGATCGGAGCATAAACCTGTGGATTTCAAATTAGGACACTACCCGTTGCTCATCGTCATTTATTTTCATTGCACATCCGTGGTAGATTCATCGGCTGTTCGGTTTAAGGAAAGGGAGCGGAATCATTATGAAGACACGACTAGGTATGGCGATGTTATTTGCGGCACTGACGGCCGTCGTCGTTGCGCAGGTTTCGACTGCGGCCCCGGCAAAGCCGAACTTTTCGGGGACCTGGAAGCTGAACCTCGCAAAGAGCGACCTCGGCCAGATGTCGCCAACCAGCGAGACGGACACGATCGCGCAGGCCGCGGACACACTCACGGTTGCGGTAGCCGCCGTGAGTGAGAGGGGAGACCGCAACACCACATATACCGTGAAGCTCGACGGCACCGACACTCCAAACCAGGCCCCGGCGGATTCGCCCTTCAAGATCCTTAGCTCCAAGGCGGAGTGGCAGGGCAGTTCCCTGGTGGTCACGCAGACGACCAGTTTTCAGGACTCGAACGGGACGTTGACCTCGACGTTTACCCTCTCCGACGACGGAAAAACGCTCACCAAGGCGACCCACATTGTCTTCGACCAAGGGGAGTTCGACTCAAAATCGGTCTACGACAAGGCGTAGCACGCGCTTTCTCCCTGTTGTCCACTCTCGCAGCCGCCGAGTAGACTGGTTGGCCGACACCGCTGCAATCAATCTTCAAGGGTGAAATGATGAACCTCCGTCCGCTCGCGCTGCTCAGCGCATCCCTCCTGCTGTCCGCCGCTGCGCCTGCGCAGGCGCCGGCTTCGCCTGCCCCGTACACTCCGCCCGCGCCGGGCGACAGCACCCCCTACCAGCCCACCGTTCCGCCCTCGCCCGGCGACCTCACAGTGTGGCCGCGCGGCGACTCGCCCGCCGAGTTGGGCAAGCACCTTGCCGAGAAGTTCGTCGCCATGCCGCTGCCGCGTGTCATCGCCTACCCCGATGTCTGCGCCTGGTACGGCGCGCTCACCTTCGCCCAGCTCACCCATGACGACACCCTCCGCGACCGGCTCATCGCGCGCTTCGTCCCGCTGCTTCCCGGCGGTGCCGAAGCCAACCGCATGCCGCAGCGCCACCACGTCGACGACTCCATCGTCGGCGTCGTCCCCTTCGAGATCGCCATGCAGACCAAGGGCCTGCCCAGCTACGACCCGCGCTTTCTGCAGCTCGGCACCTTCTGGGCGGACCGCCAGTGGGGCCCGCTGCCGCCCGGCGCGCAGGGCGCATTTCCCCCGGATCTCATCGCCCAGATGGTGCAGCAGGGACTCTCGCCGGAGACGCGCTTCTGGGTGGACGACATGTACATGCTCACCATGCTCCAGCTCCAGGCCTACCGCGCCACCGGCGACCGCAAGTACCTCGACCGCGACGCCAACGAGATGGTCGCCTACCTCGACAAGCTGCAACAGCCCAACGGCCTCTTCTACCACGCGCCGGACGTGCCCTTCTTCTGGGGCCGCGGCGACGGATGGTTCGCCGCCGGCATGGCCGAGATGCTGCGCACCCTGCCCGCCGACCACCCCGCTCGCCCGCGCATCCTCGCCGGTTACCGGCTGATGATGGCCGCGCTGCTGAAGTACCAGGGAGCCGACGGCATGTGGCGTCAGCTCATCGACCACCCCGAGGCGTGGCCTGAAAGCTCCAGCTCCGCCATGTTCAGCTTCGCGCTCATCACCGGCGTCAAGCATGGATGGCTCGATGCCGCCACCTACGGCCCCGCCGCACGCAAGGGATGGATCGCCGTCGCAGGCTATGTGGACCAGAACTACGACGTCACCCAGGTCTGCCAGGGAACCAATAAGTTCGACAGCGCGCAGTACTACCTCGACCGCAAGCGCGAAACCGGCAACCTGCACGGCCAGGCCCCCGTCCTCTGGGCCGCCTCCGCCCTGCTGCGCGACGAGTGATGACCTGTACCCGACCTCTGTGACGTGAGTCACATCACACGGGCCCACATCGGGCTACTCTTTATCCAGACGAGCTACGCCGAGTTGTATATGCCCCTTGTCCTACCGCCTCTCCTGGAGAGACGGTAGGACAAATTCATGCGCAGAACCTCAACTGAGCCTGAATCGCCGACACCCGTGCGTGTTGGGCGTGGCTCAATGTGGAAAGAGGTATACTGGACGCAGTTCTTTGAGTGCCAAAAGCATGTTCTAGCCAGCCCACTCAGGGGGGCGTCACGGCTTCGACGGGATTGCTAGCGGCAGAGAGGCATGCCGGGGTGGGTACACCCGTAATCGCGCCCAAAACCATAAGTGCCGAACCTCAGTTCGCTCTTGCTGCCTAATTAATTAGACAGCCGATCGCCTCCGCTTCGCCTACGGGCGGAGTCCGATCGTCGCACAGTAGGCTGGTCCAAACTGCTCCGTCTGGGCGGAATGGACGAGATCGATCAGACTGGTCGTCGCCGCGTCTTCGCCCGTTCCTAGCGTCGATGACGAGACAAAATCGAACGCGGAAAAGCATGAATGCTCTCTGTTGAAGGTAGTTTCGGACGCGGGTTCGACTCCCGCCGCCTCCACCAACTCGACGCTGCTTATTTTAAGCAGCTTAATCTTCCAAAGAAAAATGTGGCGCGCAACTCCGTACATAATTTGTACGTTGCGCCCTTTCGACTGAGCTCTATTCTGCGGACAATTTCACCCTGAGCGGCAAATCTCCCTGTCGCCGCGCCCCCACCTCCACCTACCACCGCCGTCATCGCTCCCACCCGCCGCCGTCATCCCCAGCGAGCGCAGCGAGTCGAGGGAGATCGTCCTCGAACCCCGACAACCCTACTTCCCGATGCAGAACCGCGAAAAGATCGTCCGCAGCACGTCTTCGGTCGTCGTCGCCCCGGTCAGCGCGTCCAGCCCGCGCAGCGACTCATACAGATCCAGCAACACCATCTCATGCGGGATCCCCTCAGCCGCCGCGCGCCCCGCCGGATCCAGCCCACGCACCGCCTGCTCCACCGCCTGGTGCTGCCGCAGATTGGTCAGCATCCCTCCCGCGCGCACCCCGCCCGCGCCGCCCGCCACCGCCGCAACGATCGCCGCCCGCAGCGCGCCAATCCCCTCCCCCGTCACCGCCGAGGTCCACACCGCCGCGGAAACGGGTGCCCCACATCTCGCCTCTGAGATGTGGGCCTGCGCGTCGCCGCCATCGCCCTCCTCCACCAGGTCCGCCTTGTTCCACGCAACAATCACGCCGCTCCCGCCCGCCGCGCCCTGCTCCATCACCGCGCGGTCCTCCGCCGTGCTCCCCACCGTCGCATCGATGACCAGCAGCACCGCATCCGCCTCCGCCATCGCCTCCCGCGACCGCGCAATCCCCATCCTCTCCGCCTCGTCCGCGCCCTCGCGCAGCCCCGCCGTGTCGATCATCTCCACCGGAATCCCTTCCATCGACACGCGCTCCGCCACTGTGTCCCGCGTCGTCCCCGGCTCCGCCGTCACAATCGCCCGCTCGCGCTCCACCAGCCGGTTGAACAGGCTCGATTTGCCCGCATTCGGCCGCCCCACGATCGCCAGCCGAAAACCGTCCCGCACCACCCGCCCATACGCAAAGCTCCGCTCCAGCGCCTCCAGCGGCGCGCGCACCTCTGCAATCTTCGCCGCAGTCCGCTCCGCCGCCATCACCTCGATGTCGTCCTCGGCGAAGTCGATCCCCGCCTCCATCTCCGCGATCAGCCCCACCAGCTCCGCCTTCGCCGGCGCAACGCTCTTCGCCAGCGCCCCGCCCATCTGCCGCGCCGCCACGCGCGCCTGCTCCAGCGTCACCGACCCGATCAGGTCCCCCACCGCCTCCGCCTGCGTCAGGTCCAGCCGCCCCGCCAGAAACGCCCGCTGCGTAAACTCCCCCGGCTCCGCCAGCCGCGCCCCATTCGCGCAGCACTGCCGCACAATGTACTCCAGCAGCACCGGCGAACCGTGCGCCGCTATCTCCACCACGTCCTCGCCCGTATAACTCTTCGGGCCCTCGAAAAACGTCGCCACGCACTCATCCAGCACGCGCGGCCCGGCATTGGTATGGTCATTCTCCGTCATGCAACTGTCGTTCTGAGTATTGGAATTGTCATTCTCAGCCGAAGGCGAAAAATCCCCGCATTTGTCTTTATTCGTCTCTCGGCCGGGGCCGCTTCCGTCCAGCTCCACAATCTCTCCAAACCGCGCCCGCCCCGCGGCCAACTCATGCCGCAGCCGCAGCAGCGGAGCCACCACCTCCCGCGCCCGCGCGCCCGACAGCCGCACCACGCCGATCCCCCCCCGCCCCACCGGCGTCGAGACCGCCACAATCGTCTCCTGCTCCATCGCGCCCATCCCTGCCAACTAGTCCTCTGACCGATTTTTTGTACCTAACTTGGGTGCCCCAGGTCTCGATTTTGAGACCTGGGAACCACGGCCCCAACGAAACGAATTCATGCGGTCAGAGCACTCGTGTCCTGAGTCATTGATTCGCAGCACAAAACCAAGGGCCAAAACCAAGGGCCAAAGGCCCGCTGTATACCAGCCTGGGGCGCAGCCCCAGGATACATTTCACCACAAAGCAGAGGGCTGAAGGCCCGACCTATACGAACTTCAGACTCAAGACGTTAGGCCATCTTCGTTGTTCCTCTCGGAGGAGAATAAAGTGTCACTCTGACCCCTGAGCGTGTCGAAGGGGAAGCATCTCCGCATTCTGTCCGCGGATTGCCACCCGACGCCATTGGCAGAGACGGTATAGCACACCCGCCCGCGCCGCATCGTACACATACTGGCTCAACGCATCGCCGGTCACATTCCCAGCCGCGTCGTAGCTTTAGGAAAGCTCTGCAGAAGTCCACGTTATGAAAGGGCGGGGCTTCAGTCCCGCTGCAAGTGCCGCATAATCATTGGGGCTTTAGCCCCCGAGGGAATGCTGAACGCTTGTGCAGACCTTCCTTAGGCGTCATTTCTTCTCGAACGCCTCGGGATCGGCCTTGCGCAGCTCGTCCAGGAACTGCGCGTACTCCGCCTCGCCCTTCTTCAGCTTGCTATAGTCCACGTTGGAGTAGAGCTGGCTGATGTCGTTGAAGGCGTAGGTCGCATACCACGGCATGTGCTTGTGCGGTTCATCAACGGGATCCTCGATTTGCTTCTCCTGCGCCACGGCCCATGCAGACGGCGCATAGCGAATGTCAAAGCCAGCCAGGTACATCTCGCGGATACCAATCCGCAACACTTGCTCATTCAGATTCCAGATGAATTGCCATATCCAATATCCATTCCGATGCCCACTGGAGGACCATCTGCCTCCCATAAAGTGCTGCGCGCGAAAGAGGCGTTCGACGAGTTGCTGATCTGTGGCAGCGAGCGAGTACGAAAGAAGGGCTGCGAACTCGGCTTCGTTTTTGAGATGAGCCAAAGCCGTGTCGGCTATTAGTACCGTGCCGTCTGGGGCATAGACGATGTTATAAACCATTGAATGAGCGTGAGGGTTTTGGTATGTACAAAGGGTACCTTGGAGACCACAGATGGCCGCAGACCCCACAATGGCCTCAAAATCGTAGTTGTGCCTGACCTCAAACGGCTTCACGACATAGAAGCTGGGCATCTCCTGCTTCGCTATGGGAGCGTCAGGCGTGATCGCAGATGGCTTCAGCAGGGAATAGAATACGTTCTCGACGTAGCTGTTTATCCTCGCATCGCACACCACATCGATGGGATCTTCGTTCGGATAACGCAGTTCATGCGGGAAAGTTGATGCGCAGAGAGTCCGCCAAGTCTGCTTTGGGGCGGCTTGCATCTGATTTCCGTTAATCTCGTTACGCCAAACGTCGACGCGGAATGCGACAACCTTCATCTCAGGCGTAAGTCGATAATCACCAATGTATTTCTGAACTCCAAGATATTGCAGCCATGCGCTTTGCATCAAGGAAACTGGGAGCGCACTCTCACACGGCGACGTCGTCTTGAGCTTGGGGATCGATTGACCATCCCGATCCAGGATCGGGCCAAATTGCAGCGGCGTATCATGCCAACAAATCTGCGTCTGATTGGAAATGGCCATCTGATACCCGTCGATCCAGTAGGTGCCCGGTGTCCGCCGCGCCAATGACTGGAGTACTTGGCTGTCGTGCGTCAGGTAGACACCAGTGATGCGGTGCTGATGGAAGTTGGAGGCCTCGGCGCTTTGCGATAAAGCCCCAAAAGCAAGAGGCACAAGAACGGCAATACGGCGCAACATGCACCCTACGGGAAGCGTCATGCTGAATACTCGTAGACGTGCCAAGAGCATCATGGAAGAACCATCCCCGGCGATGGAACCATATTGGCTGGTTGCTCACCTAATACCCTCAAATTGCGGACGGGGACGCCAAACGAACTCGATCCTTGCATGCCGGGCACACCAGGGCGCGGCAGCAAGCTGCCGTGAAACCTAGGCCCTCCCCCAACCAAACAGTAGTTGTAATCATTCATTTCTTCACGAATGCCTCGGGATCGGCCTTGCGCAGTTCGTCGAGGAACTGCTGGTACTCCGCCTCGCCCTTCTTCAGCTTGCTGTAGTCCACGTCCTTGTAGTACTGGCTGATGTAGTGGAATGCGTAAGCGGCATACCAGGAAAAGTCGTTGTCTGGGTGCGTGGAATTGATGACCGGGTTGTTGACCTGCTCGCCGCGCTCATATTTCCATGCAAAGGGAGCTTCGCGGATGTCGTATCCAGCCAGGTACATTTGCCGGATGCCCAGGCGAAGAGCCTGCATGGTCTCCATGTAACTGATTCCTGCGGGCGGCATAGCTTCGTCCGGGGATCCAAACTGCATCGCACCAACTGCAATATACTCTTGCCGCTGCACAATGGATTGGACAGCGATGGACAAAGCAAATGCGAGTTGCGCCTTGTTGTGAAACATCGAGAGAGCTATATCCGGTATCAGGATCACCCCGTCAGGCATCTCTACGATTCTGTCCACTTGCGAGTTGTCCGTAGGAATTACGAAAGGACTGACTAGTCCCCTCCAGTTACTTCCCCTCCAATTCATTGGAAGCGTCTTCGCACCATCTATCTGAATAAATCCATTCTTGCGAAGGCTACTGAATGAATGCACCACATAGAATCGGAAATCGATTTTTACTGGATTTGATTGAATCATAGCTTTTTGAAAAGCCGGAATGAGTTCCATTCCGACCCTTCGAACATACTCCTGAATTCCGCGATTCGGAACTATTTGGATAGGATCGCCATACTTGTAGCGGATAGTGCCTGAGGAATGTGTTTCATAGTCGGGTTCGGTTATCTGGGGTGCCGTGGTATCTAAGGAAACCATCTTCGACATGACACCAGAATTTGGAAAGATAGTAAGGGAGATGGCCCCCGGACGCTTATCAACTCCTTGTACCCCCTGATAGGCCAGATAAATGCCGGGAAGCAATTTGCCATCGGCCGGAGGAAGAAGCGACAGATACTTTGGCTTTCGGTGTATTATCGCGTTGCCAAGATCGTTTTCTCCGAAACGCAGAATGGATTTGCGGTCGATCTCCCTGGGGACTAAGCGTACATGGGTGTCATTGTATTCCTCGAAGGGG
>JAJZDL010000209.1 GCA_021851465.1 Acidobacteriota bacterium | reverse complement strand
CGAGACGCCTCGCTCAAGCCATGGACCGATTACTACAACCTGCAAAGACCCCATGGTAGCCTCAACTACAGGCCGCCCATCAGCCGCTCCGACAGCGGAACAACGTCTTGATCATCTACAGCCACCCTCCGGAGCCGGACAACCAGAAGTCTCGACTGAGCTGGATGGTGGGCGTGCTGGAACGGGCCATCTACACTGGCGCGCTGATGGTGCCGGGCAGCGGGATACAGTTGATTGCGGGCTTTCTGGCGTTGAAGGTGACGGCGCGTTGGCACGGCTCGTCGGGGCCGCGCGCCACGGCGGACAGCGACAACATCTGGATCATCGGGACATGGCTCTCTGTGCTGTTTGGCGCGGTGGGCGCATGGATTGCGCTTGGACACCTGCCGGTGTTGACGAACATCAGGACCATCAACCCGGTGCAGTAGCGGCGGGCCGCGCGACGGCGTGCGGGCCGCAGTGTAAAGTCGAACCATAGAGGATGCCGCGGATGACTGCTGGTTGCACAACAATTCCGCTGCGCAAGACGGCGCTGAATGCCGTCCATCGCGCGCTGCGGGCGAAGATGGTGGACTTTGGCGGGTGGGAGATGCCGGTCGAGTACAGTGGGCTGATCGCCGAGCATATGGCGGTGCGCACGGGCGTTGGGTTGTTCGATGTGTCGCACATGGGCGACATTCAACTGCGCGGGCCGGGATCGCTGGCTGCGGTGCAGCGGCTGTGCATGAACGATGCGTCGAAGCTGGCGGTGGGGCAGGCGCAGTACTCCGCGATGCTGCATCCCGATGGGACGTTCGTCGACGACGTGGTGGTGCATAAGCTGAGCGACAACGACTATCTGATTGTGATCAACGCGGGCACGCGGGAGAAGGACGTGGCGTGGGTGCGCAGGCAGATTGGCCACATGCCGGGCGTACATGTGAGCGACTACTCGGACATGTACACACAGCTTGCGATCCAGGGGCCGAAGGCGGAGGCGACGCTGCAGAAGCTGACAGAGGCGGAGCTGCGCGGGATTGGGAACTACCGGTTTGCCTGGGGGAAGGTGTGCGGGCTTTATAACGTGATGATTGCGCGCACCGGGTACACGGGCGAGGACGGCTTCGAGATTTACATTCCGTCGGATGAGTTGACGAGCGCGCGCGTGTGGGGCGAGGTGCTGGCGGCGGGCGCGGAGTTCGGGATACTGCCGTGCGGACTGGGCGCGCGGAACACGCTGCGGCTGGAGGCGGCAATGGCGCTGTATGGGCACGAGATCTCGGAGACGGTCAACGTGTTTGAGGCTGGATTGGAGCGGTATGCACAGCTCGACCTGGCGGCGAAGGGCGACTTCGTCGGGCGGGATGCTTTGGTGGCGATCGAGGCGGCCGGCGGGCCGAAGCGCAGGCTGGCCGGCATCGAGATGGTGGAGCGGGGGATTGCACGGGACGGGTATCCCGTCTGCACGGTTGGCGGCGAGAAGATCGGCGCAATCGCGAGCGGGTCGCCGGCGCCGTTTCTGAAGAAGAATATTGCTCTGGCGCACCTGCCGGTACGATATGCGGGCGTGGGCGAAGTGGTTGCGGTGGAGATCCGCGGGCAGTTGGTGCAGGCGAGGGTGGTGGCGCTGCCGTTCTATAAACGAACGAAGAAATATGCCTGAGAAATCCACTGCGTCGTGCGGCTACACTGGAATGGCTGCCGCACAAAGGTTTGGAGGATACGCGAATGGCATACCCCGCGGGTTATCGCTATACCAAGGAACATGAATGGATCTCGGTTGAGGGCGCGACCGGGACTGTAGGCATCACGGAGTACGCGCAGAACTCACTGGGCGACATTGTGTTTGTCGACCTGCCGAAGGTGGGCGATGCGCTGGAGGCGGGCAAGATCTTCGGCTCTGTGGAGAGCGTGAAGGCTGTGAGCGACCTCTATTCTCCGGTGTCTGGCACAGTGACGGCGATCAACGAGGAACTGAAGGACGCGCCGGAGAGGGTGAACGCAGATGCCAACGGGACGTGGATGCTGAAGCTGGCACTGAAGGACGCGGGCGAGTTGGAGGGGCTGCTCTCGGCGGCGCAGTACGAGGCGTTTATTGCCGAGGAGACGGGACAGTAAACGATGCGCTATCTGCCCAAGTCGCCCGCGGACCGCGTGGAGATGCTTGCCGCGATCGGGGCCGGCTGCATCGACGATCTATTTGCGACGATCCCCGGTGAGTACCGGTTGACGCGAGACCTGGCGATTCCCAGGCAACATTCGGAGTCGGAGATTCTGGACCGCTTCCGCGCGTTCGCGGACGAGAACGCGACGGGCTACGCGAGCTTTCTGGGCGCGGGCGCGTATCGCCACTACAGGCCAGCGATCATCGACGCGCTGGCGCAGCGCGGCGAGTTCCTGACCAGCTATACGCCGTACCAGCCGGAGATTGCGCAGGGCACTCTGCAGGCGATGTTCGAGTTTCAGACGATGGTCTGCGAGCTGACCTGCATGGAGATCGCGAATGCGTCGATGTACGACGGGTCTACCGGCGCGGCCGAGGCGATGATGATGGCCGTGCGCGCGACCGGGAGAGACAAGGCCGTCGTTGCGCGCACGGTGCATCCGGAATATCGCGAGGTGATTGCGACCTACGCGCAGCACCAGGAGATTCCGATTGCAGAGGTGGGCTACGCAGCGAATGGGCGCGTGGACCTGGCCGCTCTGGACGCGGCGATTACGAGCGAGACGGCCTGCGTGCTGGTGCAGTCGCCGAATTTTTTTGGAACGATCGAGGACGTTGCGGCGATTGCGGAGATGGCCCATGCGAAGGGCGCGCTGCTGATCGTCTCGATTGCGGAGGCAGTGTCGCTTGGCATCGTTCGTCCCCCTGTGGAGGCCGACATCGTTTCGCTGGAGGCGCAGTCGTTCGGCATCGCGGTGGGGTTCGGCGGGCCGTACTGCGGCGTGATTGCGTGCCATGACCGGTTTCTGCGGCAGATGCCGGGGCGCATCGTGGGCGAGACGAAGGACGCCGACGGCAAGCGGGGCTATGTGCTGACGCTCTCGACGCGCGAGCAGCACATTCGGCGCGAGAAGGCGACGTCGAACATCTGCACCAATCAGGCGCTGATGGCGCTGATGGCGACGATCTTTTTGACGGTGTATGGGAGGCTGGGGCTGCGCGAACTGGCGGAGCACAACCTGGCGAAGGCGGAGTATCTGAAGAGTGCGCTGAGCGCCGACGCGAAGATTTTGTTTGAAGGCGCGCCGCGGTTTCACGAGGTTGTAGTGGAGTTACCTGCGGGCGCGGAGGAGATAAATGCCGCGCTTCTCAGGGACAAGATCGTCGGCGGGCTGCCGCTGGCGAAGTGGTATCCCGAGCTGGGGCCGAATGTGAGCCTGTGGTGCGCGACGGAGCTGACGACGCGCGCGCAGATGGACGCGGCGGCGGATGCGCTGCGGGCGGCTGTTCCGGATGAAGAGTTAGTGAATGCAAACCCCAGGGGCTAAAGCCCCCTATCTGTCGGCTTGAGAGGCCAAGGCTAAAGCCTTGGCGTACCTAGAAGCAACGGCGTAGAAGCAACGGCGTAGAAGCTGCGGCGGAAGATGCGAAACGAGAGATGCGAAACGGAGAAGCAACGGCGATCCATTGCGAAGTTCGATGAACTAGAGCAACGATGACGGGGCCAGGCAGTTGTAAAGGAAAGCATGGATATTGCGGCGATTGAGGGCGAGGAGTTGAAGGCGGTGGAGTTTGTGGAGGACCATCTACAACTTCGCTTCGGCGAACCGCTGTTGACGCTCTACAACTGGCCGTATGTGATGTTGCCGGGTTTTTCCGTGGCGTTTGGCGAGCCGGAGTATCGCAATGCGCTGTGCGCGCAGATTGGCGAGACGGCGACGACGACGATGCTGGAAGAGGACAGCGCGTTGACGATTGAGTTTGGCAATGGCGTGGTGTTGGGGCTTTCACTGCGCGATGAAGACAAGGACGGGCCGGAGTCGGGCAGCTATTCGGCGACGGGCGAAGAGGCGGATGCGCAGGAGTTTTGAGGTGGGTTCGAAGACAACTACGGAGATTTTGACTCTTCGAGTCAGAATGACGACCTCATAGTCGGGGAGCACATGGCAGACCGGAAATTTATAGGGACATCGAAGAAGGCGGCGACGCACGTCAACCAGAACGAGGGATTGGTGTTTGAGAAGTCGTCGCTGGGGAAGAAGGCGTACCGGATGGCGGAGCTGGATGTGCCGGCGGTGGATGCCGCATCGCTGCTGGGCGCGAGCGCGCGCGCGGACCTGGGCGCGATGCCGGAGTTGAGCGAGATTGAGATTGTGCGGCACTTCACGCGGCTCTCGACGTGGAACTATGCGATCGACCTGGGGATGTATCCGCTGGGAAGCTGCACGATGAAGTACAACCCGCGAGTGAACGAGGCGGTGGCGCGGCTGGAGGGGATCGCGGAGGCGCACCCGTACCAGCCGGAGGCTCTCTCGCAGGGCTGCCTCCGCATTATGAAGCTGCTGAGCGAGTGCCTGATCGAGATCACGGGGATGGATGCGATCACGCTACAGCCCGCGGCGGGCGCGCATGGGGAGTTTACGGGCATTCTGCTGGTGCGGGCGTACCACGAGAGCAGGGGCTATGCGCGGAAGAAGATTTTGATTCCCGACTCCGCGCATGGGACGAACCCCGCGACGGCGGCCGTTGTCGGCTATCAGGTGGCGAACCTGAGGTCGAATGC
>JAJZDL010000208.1 GCA_021851465.1 Acidobacteriota bacterium | reverse complement strand
GCTGCGCTCGCGCCACCGTTCCAGCGCCCATCGCCAAAGCCAACACCAAACCAACCGCTCGACTCATCCGCACAAATAGCCTCCGCAACAAACTGCGCCCAGCCCATTAACCATACCCGATAGCCGCCCCCGCCGTTGCCGGCCTCCTGTCTTGCTACGACTGCTGCGTTGCAAGAGTTCGTGGTGGCAGCACAAACATCTGGGCAGCAGAAGGGGGTGGGTTGCGGCCTGCCTTCGCAGTGTGGAGATCGAGCATAAACGAGAACGCTCGGGCCGATCGACCGTGTGATCTCGCTCACTGGCCACCATTCTCCAGTTGAAATCTGTTTGCCTTACAGTTTGGCTTGCATCGATTTGACTGCAATAGCGTTGGGCGCATTGCCAGCAGGCAGGATGGTGAAGAGCGCCGGGCCGTTCTTGTCCGAGGTTCGGATCACCGTGACGTCGCCGGAGCGCGCGTCGGCGGCCAGCAGCAGGTGCTCGTCGGCGGAGAAGGCCATCTGGTCTGGCGCGTGTCCTGTGCGCACACTGCCTGCCATCTGTCCGTCGTCGATGCTCCACAGGTTGATCGAATCGCCGCCAAAGTCCGCGACCCATAGTGTGCTGTTATCGACACTGACAACGCCATAGACCGGCTTGTTGCCGATCATGTAGGTAGCCCCGACCTCGTTGGTTCCAGTCTCGATCTCGGAGATGGAGTCGGAGCCGAAGTTGGAGCAGAATATCTCACCGCCATCCGGCTTCAACGCCAGATGCACCGGCGTCTGGCCCACGTCCAGGAGCGCTAGTAGGCGATCGGTGAGCAGCGACGAATTCTGTTTCGCCGCCCATGAATCCGGTGCCGCCGCCAGAGAGACGGCCATCACCTGGTGTCCTCCGGAGCAGGCGATGAACGCCTTCGAGGAGTCGGGCAGAACTGCTGCATCGGTCGCGCCCGGACAGCCGGAGAAGCTCGCGCGCAGAGAGGGCAGCAAAGCATTTTGTGTGGTCTTCGGACGGATCGAAAGCCCTGGCAGTATCGTACGGTCTCCGGCGGTGTACGGCGGCACGGCAAAGATGGAGACGCTGCCGCTGCCGCGGTTCGTCACCACAAGCGAGCGCATGTCGGGTGAGATGCGCGCCACGCCAGGCTGCTCGCCCGCGCCCACCACGCCGATCTCCCGCCGCTGCCGCAGATCGATCACGCTAACCGTATTGGAGCCGCTGTTGGCAACATAGCCGCGCTCTCCAGCAGCATCCACGTCGATGAAGTAAGGCAGCTTGTGTAGCGGAATGGTTGCGACTACACGATTTTCATCGGTGTCGATCACCGAGACAGAACCGTTGCCAGCAGCCGTGCCGGCGTTGACGACATAGACCTCATCGCGCTTGGGATTTGCCGCTATGCCCGTCGGCTGCACGCCCACCTGCAAGGTGCGATCCTGGCGCAGGTATACAAGGTCGAGCACGGATACCGTGTTAGAGCCACCGTTGGAGACATAGGCAAACTCGCGGTAGCCGGGACGGGCCTCGGGAAAGCGCCAGCGGTTGCATCCGCTGGCCAGCAACAGCGCGAGCGTGACGGCGAACGCCGGTGTAACGCCATTACCGATGCGCCTGCCGTGTTGCTGTGCCTGTGAATGCGTCGTAGACCCTATACGGCCCGCCGCACCGAAGCAAAATCTGTCGATGGTTCGCACCTCTGCGAGTCTATCGCATCGCGCAAGATTGCTGTAGATGGAAATGCACTTGCTATGCAGCACCGCGGTCGTTGAAAAATGCGCAGCGTGAAACTATTGCGCGCCTGCATCTGTCTATATCAACCGATGTGTAGATTCCATCACAGGCCGGAATCCACGCATCGGCGCAACTACACTCGACAACGAAGCCGAGTGGGGGAAAATTCTCGGCTTCGTTGTTTTTTAGCCCACCGTGACGATTTTTTAGGGGCAGATCGAGCCTGAATGCAGGCCGACATGGCGGCGACCGCACTGAGGACGCCCCTCTAGAATTTCTCTTGGGCCTGCGCGTCGAACGTGAGGTCCTGCTGCATGTCTTTTCCCGTGCGCACCCATTGCCATGCGATCCATCCTGCGTATCCACCCTGAATCAGCCACACAACCACATAGGTGGCCAACAGGTGGTGCGCCTCCATACTGTTGCCGAAGAGCCAACTGAGCTTCATTGTGCGATCTCCAAAGATGCTTCGATGGTCTTAAGCGCCGCAGCCTGTTCCAAAGCCTGGCGGCGGCGTTCCAGTGCGTAGCGGAAGAGCAGCAGATAGACGCCCCACATCGCCCAGCCCACCAAATTCCAGACAAACGCAGGCATCATGGAGGAATCGATGCCGCTGTCCGGGCCACCGCCGAAGACAGGCGCAGGGTGTTGCGTGCGCATAAAGCGAATCGATAGGTACACGATGGGCACATCGATGGCTGCAAAGACGGACAAGATCGCCGCCAGCGTGTTGGCCTGTCCGGTCGAAGAGAGCCTGCGCAGCATCAGATAGCTTACATAGAGCATCCATAACAGCAACATACTGGTGAGGCGCGCGTCCCACGTCCACCAGATGCCCCAGGCAACGCGGCCCCACAGCATCCCGGTCAGCAAAGAGATGCTGCTGTAAACCACCGTCACCTCAGCCGCGGCAATGGCCACAGCGTCGGCGGTAAGTGTCTTCATTGGGTCGCGCTTGCGCCAGTAAAGATAAAAAACCGATGCGATGAAGTTCACATACGGGAAGAGCAGGCTCAGCATCGACGTGGGAACGTGATAGTAGAAGATCCGCTGCACATTGCCCATGGTAGCTTCCGTGGGCGCAACCACCAGAGCCAGACGCGTGGCGTAGCCGATCGCGCCAAGTGCAAGGACAACCCATACGAAGCTGGCCGCGCCGAAGATGCAGGAGCGTCTCACCATGCTCCCAATATACCAAGAAGACGACCGCGGCGCAGCAGGGCCGTTCAGGGCACATGCACTTCCAGCCAATAATCGCCCCGCCTTCCATCCAAACTCGACCTGCCAATTCCCTCGTTCCCCAGCGATCCTCAAGATCGCTCGGCATGAGTCCGGCATAGATAGGGTTCTTCGATCCGCTAGGCCACTCAGGATGACTGCTTCCATGAAGGACCTTCTGAGACAGGACGCTAGGTCCGCTTGATGATGAAGACGGTCTTGTCGTCGATCTCGTCGCTGTGGCCCTCCTGCCGCAAGAGGCTGTCCCTGCGAACCGCGTAATCCAGAATCGCATTGCAGATGTCCTTGGCAGATTTCTGTTCGTGCTCGCGAATGATTGCCTCGATCCGGTTCCGTTCCCGATCGTCGCTGCCGTCGTAGACGCCGTCCGTATGCAGAAAGATAATGTCCCCGCGCCCCATCAACGTAATCATAGCGATGTCGGAAGAGTCGATCCGCTTCTTTCTCAGCTTGACGGAGATATACCGGTTCCGGTCGGGATGGTCTTCGGGGATCTCCAGTCCGAGCGCCAGGAACTGCACCATGCGCTCCCTGTTTACCTCCATGAACCTCTTGTACTTGGTCGAGAAGACGAGCGGAGGTGGATGGCCGAAGTTGACGAAGCGGAACTGCCCATTCGAGCGGATCTCGCCATACAGCATCGTGGCAAGCTCGCGCGAGCTTGCATCCATGCTGCGGCCCAGCGCGTTGCGCGCGGTAGCAGACTGGGCGAGGCGCAGGTTGAGCTGCTCGAAGAGCACCGGCGTGATCGTCCCGACCCGGTCGAGCTCCGAGAGCATAAAGGCGTGCAGTGTGTCGTGAACGGTTGACGCGATCTTTGCCGCAATGATGCCGTGCCCCTGCGCATCGACGATCAGCACACCGGCGGTGGCAGCGAGGTCGCGCAGGTTCTCGGCAATCCTCAACTGCTCCGAGCTCTTTGCCTTCCTGAACTGCTCTCCGTCGGCCTCGGTATAGCCCGGCTTCGACGACATCCACTGAACATGCACATCGACTGTGTTGCGCGCCTTGGCCCCTTCAGGCAGTGGCTCCAGATACACTCGTGCTCGCCGCTGTGCCTGAGCGATGCGCGCATCGATGTTGTAGCGCTGTTGAAAATTGATGTATTCGAAGACGTCTCCGCCGACGATCTCGTCGGGGATGGTGTTCCCATGCATGTCGATACCCGGCAGGTGGGGTATCGCGCCCTCGACCGGCATCAGCTTCTTGCGCAGGTATTCATCGATGGTCAGCGGTAGGTCGTCAGGAGTCAACTCGCGCGTTGGCACAATATCTCAATCTCCCGATTCAACCCATATCTGGCCGAACTGTTTGGTTGTCACAAGCGAGCGCTCTCCATTTCAGGCAATCTGAAACGAATGGCGGGGACGACGGCCCCCCAAACCCGCAACCACTATTGCGTCAGTCGATCGACATCGCCCAACTGACAGCAAACAGAGGCACGAAGCGCTCATCTTAGCACCCGAGGCATCCTGGGCAATCCTTCAGTGGGCCATGACTGTTCCCACCTATTCTAGCCTATTTTGAACGCAACCTCCTCCCCGCTCAATAGCAGTACTAGGGCGATTGCATGAATCGAGCGATGCTTCGTTCCTCTATATCTTCGACCTGCGGGATGCCCATCCCCGGTTTCGAGTTGCGGGATGGCCATCCTTGGCTTCTTTGATCTTACGTTCGGTTCTTCGACCAGGCGTTGATCCTTCGATCTGTCGCTTGATTCATTGAGACGACGCTTGGCGTTTTCTGGTTAACTTGTTGGTTACCCCTGGTGGCCCCCCATCCCCTGGGGGGTGTTTTGGTGTAAGTTGATTCGATT
>JAJZDL010000207.1 GCA_021851465.1 Acidobacteriota bacterium | reverse complement strand
GCCGCCGCTCAAACGCTAATTTGGACAAGAGTGACGAAGAATATAGGGTCAGTCACAAAAATCAAGGAAATGACGGACGGAGAAGGCCCATTCTTCGCATTGGGTGAGGCAGTTTATGACGACTATTGGAAGTTTTATCTCACAAAAGATATGGCGAAGGCGCTTGAGATTGAACGGCCCTATTCGAATCTGAGAACATATCTGGAGTACAAGAAGCGGGGAATGGAAGTTCTGACCGCGCACGAAGATGAAATCTTGGAAGCTGGTGGTGGTGAACCGCCAGAGACAGGAGGAGACTCAGAATGAGCGATATTCCTCTGGTTCCGCCACTCAAGTGTCAGGGAATCAAGACCAAGCTGGTCGCGCCGATCAGACAGATTGCCGATTCCAGACGTTTCTCTCGCTGGATAGAGCCCTTCTGTGGCTCATGCGTAGTCGCATTGAATGTGCAGCCGCGAGTTGCGCTACTGGCAGATACAAATGTCCATATCATTCAACTGTATCAAGAGATACAGCGGGGCGTTATTACACCGGCTAAGGTTCGGTCCTTTCTCGTTAGCGAGGGAGATAAACTTCGCTCGCTAGGAGAACCCTACTATTACGAGGTGAGAGCGCGCTTCAACGAGCTACCCAATTCGTTGGATTTTTTGTTTTTAAATCGGTCCTGCTTCAACGGAATTATCCGGTTCAACCGTAAAGGGAAGTTCAATACTCCCTATGGTCACAAGCCAGAACGCTTTGCACAGGCATATGTCACAAAAATCACGAATCAGGTTGCTCGGATCGCGAAGGTTATCGCAGCGGCAGAGGATTGGATATTCGAAGTTGCAGACTTCAGAGAAACCTTATCCAAAGCAAATCCAGGCGATTTTGTCTACGCCGATCCGCCCTATGCAGGACGTCATGTAGATTATTTCAATTCATGGTCTGATGCAGATGAGGACGCGTTGTCTCAGCGGTTGGCGGCATTGAAGTGCGACTTTATTCTTTCAACTTGGCATAGCAATGAGTTCAGAACGAACGAGGCGATCCAAAGGGCGTGGGGCGGAACTGATTTCCAAATAAGGACACAAGAGCACTTCTATCACGTTGGACCATCGGAAGACCGGCGCCATCCTATGATTGAAGCTTTCATCAGCAACTTTGCTCTATCGGAGAGCGAGGAACGAATCCAATCGGTGCAGCAAAGTTCGCTCTTTGCATAGGTTCCAGAGCGGCGTTCAAGTCGCTGTCCCATTCATCGCGCCGTTGTCTCTCGCGATGAGTGGGTATTCGCAGCCCGCATGAACCCAAAACAGGTCAACTCTTGAGCAAGACCGCCCCCTTCGCTCTTCCCGCCAGTGCCTTGTCGAACGTCACAAGCGTCAGCCCGGCAGTCTCCGCAAAGGCCGCAAAATAACCATCCGCCCATTGCTTTGGGGAAGCCTCTCTGCGATTGGTTCTGAGCCGAAACCTCGGTTCCATCCCTGGTGGCTCATCCAGGTAACGATTGCGGCTGTCTTGAAAAAACAGGTCGTAAATCTTCCATGCAGCCGACTGGGGCATCACATCCTCGCCCATCGCACTGCGCGTAGTCAGTAGGCGAAGCAGGCCGAGTTGGGTCAAGCGACAGAAATAAATCCTGTACTCAAGCCCGAGTGGATCGATCCACAAGGTAGCAGCCTTATGATGGGGATGGCGGGCATGCGCCAACGCAACCCATACATTCACATCAGGGAAAAGGGATGTATTCGTAAACACCCTCCTCGCCGAGTTTGAGAGATCCGGGCCGTTTCGAGGCCACCAGAGGGTATTTCAGTTTCTTTGGCGATGCAGCCTCGGTCTGGCGGGGGTCATACATTACCTTGCGCAGAATGATCTGCTTCACCGAGGTTCCCTCCCGTGCAGCCTCGCTTTTCAAATCGCGATACACAGGATCCGGAATGTCCATCGTGGTTCTCATAAATCCATTCTACCATATTTATGGCTGAGGCGGTGAAAATGCATCATCCGCCGCATTCATCGCACTTTTGTCTCGCGCGATGTGTGGTTCCCCGCCCGCAGCCCCAGCACCTCATCCAGAATCCGCTCTGCCACAGCGCGCTTCGTGTTCTCGGGGATCTCCACCGCGCGCTCCGCCGTGATAAAGACCGCCGCATTCCGCTCCGAATCGAACCCAATCCCCCCGCGCGACACATCGTTCAGCACAATCGCATCCGCGCCTTTGGTCCGCATCTTCTCCCGCGCGAGCTCCACGTCCGCGTCCATCTCCGCCGCAAACGCAATCACCAACGTCCCCGCACCGCGCGCCTTCACCACTCCCCGCACAATGTCCTCGGTCGGCTCCAGCTCCAGGTGCAGCGCGCCCTTGCGACGCAGCTTCTCCGCGCTCACCTTCGCCATGCGGAAGTCCGCCACCGCCGCCGCGCCCACCACCACCGTCGCCTCGGGCAGGTGCTCCATCACCGCGACGCGCATCTCCTCGGCGGTCGTCACGGGAACGAATGCGCATCCCTCCGGCGGCTGCAATGCAGTCGGCGCGCTCACCAATATCACCCGCGCGACCCGCCGCCGCGCGACCGCCGCAATCGCATATCCCATCTTTCCGCTCGAGCGATTTCCCACGTAGCGCACCGGATCGATGGCCTCGCGCGTCCCTCCCGCCGTCACCAGAACCGTCTCGTCCGCCAGGTCCCGCTTGCTCTCGTGCGCCGCGACTGCCAACGCATCCATCACCGCCTGCGCAATCGCCTCAACACTCGCCAGCCGGCCCGATCCCGTCATTCCGCACGCCAGATAACCGCTCTCCGGCTCGACGAAGACCACGCCGCGCTCGCGCAGCACCCTCACATTGGCCTGCGTCGCCGCATGGTTCCACATGTTCACGTTCATCGCGGGCGCCACAATCGCCGGCGCGGTTGTGGCAAGCAGCATCGTCGAGAGAAAATCGTCCGCCAGCCCGTGCGCCATCTTGGCCAACACATGCGCCGTGGCGGGCGCAACGACAACCGCATCGGCGGCCTGTGCCTCGGAGATGTGTTCGATCTGTCCCCGCTCGTCAAGCCCCGTGGGCGGGCCTCCCTCGTCGCCCCATCCGCTCCACATGTTGGTGATCGTTCTGTGCCCGGTCAGCGAGGAGAAGGTCAGCGGCCGCACAAACTCCTCGGCCGCGCGCGTCATCGCCACCCGCACGTCCGCGCCGCGCTCTTGCAACGCGCGCACCAGCTCGGCCGCCTTATACGCGGCAACCCCGCCGCACACGCCCACCATCACCCGTGGCGCTACCCCGTTCTTCGTAGAACCGGCCATCGCTCGCTCCATTCGCGCTGCCAACAGAATATCAGCGCGACGACGTACACAGAGCGCAGCTCACGCCGGATAGCTGTACGCGATGACCAGCTTCGACAGCTTGGCGCGCGTTGCTGCGTGCTTCGGATCGTCGGCCAGGTTCGTCAGCTCCATGGGATCGGCGTGTACATCGAAGAGCATCGCGCCGTTCGCCGCGTCCTTGCCGAACTCCGCGTAGCGCCACTGCTCTGTGCGCACCGCGGTGCCATGGATGGTCTTGCCGTCCTCGCTCCAGATGCTGTACCCCGGCTGCTCCCAGGCGGCGCGCGGATCGTGCAGCAGCGGCGCTAGGCTCGTTCCCTCGACTCCCGCGGGCACGTCGAGGCCCGCCAGCTCGCACATCGTCCGGTAGATGTCGAGCGACTGCACGATGCGCGTGCAGGAGCGCCCGTTGCCGCGCGCGCCGGGCATGTCGATAATCAGCGGAACGCGCGTCCCTCCCTCGAAGAGCGAGCCCGCCTTCGACCACTTGCCCTTCTCGCCGAGCTGGTAGCCGTGGTCCGCGACAAAGACCACAACGGTGTTCTCCCGCAGGTTCAGCCGATCGAGTTCTGCCAGTACGCGGCCCAGGTTCCAGTCCGCCCACGAGATGGATGCGAGGTACGCCCGGATCACCTGCCTGGCCTCGGACTCCGACGCGCCGCGCCCGATGAAGAGGTCGGCGTTGTGCGGGCGAATGGCCGCCTTCGGAAAGCCGGGCGGCACGGTGGGCCACGCCGCAAAGTCGGGCGGAAGCTGGATCTGCGCCGGGTCGTACAGGTCGAAGAACCGCCGCGGCGCCTGCGGCGGGCTGTGCGGTTTCGAAAAGCCGCAGCCAACGAAGAATGGCTTGTCCGGATCGGCGGCCACCTGGTTGAGGAACTTGATGGCCAGGTCTGCAACCAGGTAGTCGCCCGCGCCCTCGCCATCTCCTTCCAGCACCAGGATCTCGTCGGAGTGTGCCGCCTTCGCGTTGTCGTGCGGCAGCGGGGGCAGCGTGCCATCCGGCATGGCGATGCGCACCGTCGGTATGTCCATCTTTGTGCCCAGCGCCGTTGGGTGCAACGACTCCACATCGCCGTAAAAATCCGTCCAGGCCGCGGGATCGTCCAGCCCCGCGTGAAACAGCTTGCCGGCGCGCAGCGTGGTGTATCCGTTCTCGCGGAAGTAATGCGGTAGCGTGGTCCACTCGGGATGTTCCTTGACCACGGCCGTGCCGTTGCCCAGCACATTCGTCTCGCGCGGCAGGTGCCCGGTAAACAGAGACGCGCGCGACGGATTGCACAGCGGAAACTGGCAGTAGTTGCGGTCGAAGCGCACGCCCTGCGCGGCCAGCCTGTCGATGTTCGGGCTGTGCGAGTTGAAGCGGCTGGCATAGCACGCCAGCTCGGGGCGCATGTCGTCCGACATGAAGAAGAGCACGTTCAGCGGGCGCTTGCGCTTTGCAATGGCCGGCGGCTTGGCCGCACCGGCGGGCGCAGCCT
>JAJZDL010000206.1 GCA_021851465.1 Acidobacteriota bacterium | reverse complement strand
CGAGCGTCGTGGTGGGCCTCTATCCACAGGTTCTCCTCAATGTCATCCAACCGGCCTTGAACTCTCCGCTCTTTGAAGGCCTGCGCAATGGGGGTTGGCAATGACGCCCATCGACTGCGCGCAACTCTTGCGGCTCGCCTTGCCCGAAATCATCGTCGTAGTTGCGGCGCTCTTCGTCGTGGCCATCGATCTATTGTTTCTGCGCCGGTGCGGTGCGCGCCTCCGCTTCGCCGTCGCCGCCGCGCTCGCGTCCCTCGGCTGCGCCGCAGCCATCGCGCAGATCGTCCTCGCGCCGGTGACGGCCGGCATCCTCGACGGGATGCTCATCGCCAACCCGCTCACCCATCTTGTGCAGATTGCGCTGCTCGCCCTCACAATTCCCGCGCTGCTCCTCTCCGTGGACTCCGACTTCACGGAGCACGTCGGAGAGTTCGTCCTCCTGCTCCTGGTCGCAACCGTCGCAATGATGTTCCTCGTGGCCACGCAGAACCTGCTGGTCGTCTTCATCTCGCTGGAGTTGCTCAGCCTCTCCCTCTATATCCTTACCGCCTTCAACAAGCGCGGCCCGCAGTCCTGGGAGGCCGCGCTCAAGTACTTCCTCTTCGGTGGAATGTCGGCGGCCTTCCTGCTCTTCGGGTTCAGCCTGCTCTACGGCCTCTCCAACTCCATCGACCTCGCGCAGATCGCCACCGCCATCCACGGCCCCGCGCTCAATCCGCTCCTGGCCATTGCCATCGTTACCACCGCCATCGGCCTTGGCTTTAAAGTCGCCGCCGTCCCCTTCCACTTCTGGGCGCCCGACGTCTATCAGGGCGCGCCCGCGCCCAGCGCGGCCTTTATCGCCTCCGGCTCCAAGGTGGCCAGCTTTTTTCTCTTCTTTCAGGTAATGGCGCTGGGCTTTGTCGGCGCGGAGGGATCGGCCGCGTTGCATCATCTCGTGCGCGGCTGGGTCCCGGTGCTGGCCCTGATGGCCGCCGCCTCCATGCTGCTCGGCAATCTTGTCGCCATCCGCCAGGCCGGCCTGCGCCGCCTGCTCGCCTACTCCGCGGTCGCACACGCCGGCTACATGCTGCTCGCAATTATTGCCCACACCGAGCAGAGCCTCGCCGCGCTTCTCTACTACGTCATCACCTACGCCCTCACAACGCTCGGCGCCTTCGCCGTGGTCGCCACGGTCGAGCGGCAAAGGGGCAGCGACCGCCTCTCCAACTTCGACGGGCTCGGCAGGCAGGCACCCGTGCTCTCGTTCTGCCTGGCCATCTTCATCCTTTCGCTGGCCGGAATCCCGCCTCTTGCCGGCTTCTTCGGCAAGTTCTACCTCTTCGCAACTGTGCTGGCCGCCACGCCCGGCTCGATGGGCCTTCTCTGGCTGGTCGTCCTCGCCATCGCCATGAGCGCCGTCTCGCTCTATTACTACCTCCGCGTACTCAAGCGGGTCTACGTCGCCGCTCCCCCGGATGGCGCATCCGCAGTGCAACCGACGCTCCTCAACCACGCGCTTCTGCTCGCCCTTGCCGCCGTCGTCGTGCTCCTCGGCTGCGCGCCGCAACTCCTGCTGCACTGGATACTCGCAGCCATCCACGCCGCGGGCCTCTGACCGCGCTGCACACGGCTTTGATCCTGAACGCCAAACCTGCCCCAATCGATCTCGAAAGGCGGTGCGCACAATGAACAAAACAACTTCATATCGAACGGCCCGCTTTATCCTTGCATTCGTGCTCCTCTCCGCCGGCACACTCCTCGCCCAGAACGCGCCTTCGCAGGCCGCAACCCCCGGCGACACCATCTCGCCCACGCGGTCTATTCCGAGCGGCCTTGCCCCCAACATGCAGGTCAAGCTGGTTGAGGACACGCCCGGCGAAAAGGTCTATGCAGTCATCTTCCACGCAGGAGACGAGGCGCTGAGCGGCCTCACCGACTTCGCCAACCGGTACCATATCGCCGACGCCCACTTCACCGGAATCGGTGCCGTCAGCGGCGCAACCCTCGGCTGGCTCGACCTCGCTCACAAGCAGTACCACGCCATCCCCGTCACCGAGCAGTGCGAGGTCGCCTCCATGATCGGCGACATCGCCCTCTACAACGGCAAGCCCGTCGTCCACGCCCACGTCGTGCTCGCCCGCCACGATGGCACAACGGTCGGCGGCCACGTCTGGGAGCTGCACGTCAACCCAACGATCGAGGTCTTCGTCACCGCCAACACCGTCCCGCTCAAAAAGAAGCCCGACGACGCCAGCGGAATGAAGTTCATCGACCCCACACAATAAGCCGCCGCGCGTAGGCACAGCCTTGCCCCGAACGGCGCAGAGCAGCTTATCTCACGCCATTACAGGCCCTCTCGCTTGGCACGGTTCCACAGCGCATCCAACTCAGCGGGAGACAGCGCGCCCAGCGCATCGAAGCCCCCCGCGCTCGCCTCCATCGAACCGAACCGCGCGCGAAACTTCGCATTCGCCGCGCGCAGCGCGCTCTCCGCATCCACCTTCAAGTGCCGCGCCAGGTTCACCGCCGTAAACAGCAGGTCGCCCAACTCCTCTTCAACGCGTACCTTCTGCGCCACAACGCGAGTCTGTTCCGCCGTATCGACCGCCGACAGCTCCGCCTTCAACTCCGCGATCTCTTCCTGTAGCTTCGCGAAGAGTCCCTCGGCATCCGGCCAATCGAAGCCCACCTTCGCCGCCTTCGCGCCCAGCTTTCCCGCCTCCATCACCGCCGGCATCGAACGCGGGATCTCGTCCAGCGCAGATCCCGACGCGCTCGCCGTCTTCTTCAACCCCGCAGCCACGCGCTTCTCGCCCCGCTTGATCTCCTCCCAGTTGCGCAGCACCGCGTCCGCGTCCGCCACATCCACCAGCCGTCCCTCGACCGGAAACACATGCGGATGGCGCCGCACCAGCTTTGCATTCAGCCCCGCCACCACCGCCGCAATGTCGAAGTGTCCCGCCTCCGCCGCCATCTGCGCGTAGAAGAGCACCTGCAGCAGCAGGTCGCCCAACTCGTCCTTCAGCTCCGGCCACGCCCGCCGCTCGATCGCGTCGAAGACCTCGTAGGCCTCCTCCAGCGTGTGCCGCTTGATCGAATCGAAGGTCTGCTCGCGGTCCCACGGACAGCCGCCCGGCGCGCGCAGCCGCGCCATGATCGCAATTGCCTCAGCCAGCGGTGCCGCCGCCGCGTCTGCAAGCGCCGTACCCTCGCCTTCCAATCGCGCCCCACCCTGCTGCTGCAGAGCAGCCGCGTCCAGTTCTCGCGCCGCCGCGCACTGCGCCTGCGCTGGTTCTACTTCGGCCATACCATCACTCTACCCGATGCCATGCGCGGGAGTAGGATGCAAAGCAAGGGTTTTTCATGATTGGGAAGATTTTGGTAGCGAGGTTCGTCTGTGTGGGAATGGCCGTGGCGCAGGCAACGACCGCTTCGCTGGCAGTGAGTGCGGCGGCACAGGCGGGTACAACGAAAGCGGCTCCGACGGCGGCGAGTACTGCGGCTGCTGGAACTGATGCGTCCGCAGCAGCGCCAAGGAAGGGGATCACGTTTGAGGTTGCGTCGGTGCGACCGAACAAGGCGGGCATGTGGGGTGGGCTTGGCCCCACGGCGGATGGATACGATCAAAATAACGTGCTGATCTTTTACATCGGTCAGGCGTACGGTCTGGCGAACCAACGCATCCTTGGTTTGCCAGACTGGTGCAGACTTGGGGACGAAGAATACGAAATCCATGCCAAGGTGGCCGATGCAGATATCCCTGAGTGGAGCAAGTCCAACCAGACACAGATTCAAGGTGCGTTGCAAGCGCTGCTGGCGGACCGCTTCCAGTTGCGGGCGCACTTCGAGACACGGGACGCACCTGTGTATGCGCTGGTGGTGGCGAAGGGCGGGCCGAAGTTCAAGGAGGCGGTGCCCGGCGATCCCTATCCAAGCGGCATACACAACCCGAGTGGCAAGCCCTCTATCGGTCTTGATTACATGTGGGAGCCGGGTTGGAACCATGGCCTGTATGTGGCGCAGGGCGCAACGATTGCGGCGCTGGTGCAGAATCTGAACAACCTCGCGAGCGGCAATCTGGGGCGACCCGTGATGGACAAGACTGGGCTGACAGGGCAGTACAACTTCTCCATGCCGATATACTTCGCATGGGAAGGAAACCAACCTGCCGACGACTCCGCGCCGTCAATCTTCACCGTGATTCAGGAATCGCTCGGATTGAAGCTGGAGCCGACAACGGCTCCAGTCGAGTTTCTGGTAATCGACCACATCGAGCGGCCATCGGAGAATTAGCCCCGCAGCGCCATCTGCTCGGTCACAATCTGTGTCAAGTCCGGTTTCTTCAACCCATGCTCCTGCTCGTTGAACTTATCCACCTTGCTCGACCAGTTCATGCTGCAGAACTTCGGCCCGCACATGCTGCAGAACGCGGCTTCCTTGTAATACTCGTCTGGCAGAGTCTCATCGTGCATCGAGCGCGCCGTCTCCGGGTCCAGCGACAGCGCGAACTGCTTGTCCCAATCGAACGTGTAGCGCGCCTGCGAGATCGCGTCGTCGCGGTCGCGCGCGCCCGGCCTGTGCCGCGCCACGTCCGCTGCGTGGGCCGCAATCTTGTATGCGATGATCCCGTCCTTCACGTCCTTTTCGTTGGGCAGGCCGAGGTGCTCCTTCGGCGTCACATAGCACAGCATCGCCGCGCCGTGCCATCCGATCATCGCCGCGCCAATGGCCGACGTGATGTGGTCGTAACCCGGCGCAATGTCCGTCACCAGCGGCCCCAGCACGTAGAACGGCGCTCCGTCGCACAGCTCCACCT
>JAJZDL010000205.1 GCA_021851465.1 Acidobacteriota bacterium | reverse complement strand
GTCGATCGGAATGAACCCAAGCCCCAGGTCTGCGTCGAAGTTCTTGTCCGCCGAAATATACCCGCGCCCGCGCTTCAGGCGCATCTCCATGTCGATCTTGCCGCCCTCGCTCACGGTGCAGATGTATACGTCCTTGTCGAGAATCTCAACGTCGCCGTCGGCCTCGATCATTCCGGACGTGACAACACCGGCCGCGTCCGCGCGCAGATACATCGCCTTCGGCCCTTCACCGGCCAGTTTGAACGGGACCTGCTTCAGGTTCAGAATAATGTCGGTCGCATCCTCCACCACTCCGCTGATCGACTGGAACTCATGCAGCACGCCCTCGATCCGGACAGCGCTGACCGCCGCTCCCTCGATCGACGAGAGCAACGTGCGCCGCAGTGCATTGCCGATCGTCGTGCCAAAGCCGCGCTCAAATGGCTGCGCGGAAAACTTTCCGTACTTCTCCGTGAGTGTTTCGGTATCGACAGCTAGACGCTTGGGTTTCTGAAAGCCTCTCCAAAGCATGGGTGTATCTCCTTTCCGTCCTAGCCGCGATGCATTCTGCGGACTGGCGGGTAAATCGGTTGCAAGTTGAGTTGTAGGTTCTGTTACACCGTGTTTGTCATTCTGAGCGCAGCGAAGAATCCCCGGATTGGCTTCCCTTCGCTGCGCCCGGATGCAATCTTTACTTCGAGTAGAGTTCGACGATAAGCTGCTCGTTCACTGGCAGGTTCACGTCCTCGCGCTTGGGCAGCGCAATTACCTTGCCCGACAGCGTGTCCCGGTTGATGTCGAGCCACTGCACGGCACGTTGGCCGCTGGCAAAGTTCCCCGACTCCTCGATAACACCCAACTTCTTCGAGCCTTCGCGCACCTTGATCTCATCGCCCATCTTGCATTGATACGACGGGATGTTAACCTTGCGGCCGTTTACCTGAATGTGTCCATGGCGCACGATCTGCCGCGCCTGACGGCGGCTCATGGCAAATCCAAGCCGATAGCACACGTTGTCCAGCCGCGTCTCCAACTGCTGTAGCAGAAGCTCGCCGGTCACGCCTGTCCTGTTCGCCGCCTTCTGGTAGTAGGCGCGGAACTGCGTCTCCAACGTGAAGTAGATGCGCTTGGCCTTCTGCTTCTCGCGCAGTTGCAGGCCGTAGCCCACAACCTTCTTCACCTTGCGCGACTGGCCGTGCTGGCCCGGAGGAAAGTTGCGCTTCTCGATCGGACATTTGTCGGAGAAACACTTCGCTCCCTTGAGAAACAACTTGGTTCCGTCGCGGCGGCACAGGCGGCAGACGGGTCCTGTATAACGTGCCATTCGTATTGCTCCTTTACTTCAGGTGACGATCGGTTTACACGCAGTGCGCTTCGTCCCGATCCGGTTTTGGTAGATCGTCGTTCGTTCTTCGTCGTTCGCAAACACCAAAGCGGTCTCTGCCGGCAACGGAAAACGTACAACCGGAAACGGCCTCTCAGACCCTGCGCCGCTTCGGTGGACGGCAGCCATTGTGCGGCATCGGCGTAACGTCGCGGATGCTGCGGACCTCGATGCCTGTCGTTGCAAGAGCGCGGATCGCGGACTCGCGACCGGAACCTGGACCGGAGACACGCACATCCACCGAGCGCAGACCGTGGTCGCGCGCTGCATTGGCTGCGCCCGCGGCCGCCTGCTGCGCCGCGAATGGAGTTCCCTTGCGCGAGCCGCGGAAGCCCAACGAGCCGGACGACTTCCAGCTCAGCGTGTTCCCTGCCTGGTCGGTGATGGTCACAATGGTGTTGTTGAAGCTCGCCTGGATGAACACCAGGCCGTACGGGACGTTCTTCCGCTCCCGCTTCTTGAACTTCTTGTTCTTGCCCGCGGGCTTGGCCCCGGCTGCTTTGTTCTGTGTCTTCGCCATGGGTTATTTGGTCGCTTTCTTCTTGCCGGCAACCGTGCCCTTGCGGGGGCCTTTGCGGGTGCGGGCGTTGGTGTGGGTGCGCTGGCCCCGGACGGGCAGCGAACGGCGGTGGCGAAGTCCGCGATAGGACTGGATCTCGATCAGGCGCTTGATGTTCAGCGAGACATCCTTGCGCAGGTCGCCTTCTATCTGGCCCTGCCCCTCAATAACGTGGCGGATGCGGTTCAACGCATCCTCGTCGAGCGTCCCGACCTTTGCGTAGGGATCGACGTCCGCTTCGGCAAGGATCTTTGCCGCGCGCGAGTCGCCGATGCCGAAGATGGATGTGAGCCCGATGCGAACCTGTTTATGGTTGGGAACATCGACTCCAGAGATTCTTGCCATGGGTTTCCTTTTCGTTTGGGCTCGTGGCTCAGTCGTCCACTGCAGCGGGTCTTCGGTTTGCGGTCGTGCCGCCGGGTTCAACGCAAGCCTTGACTGCGGCTAACTAGCCTGGCGGTGCCGGGTAATGCGGTTGCTGGCTCTTCGTCGTTCGAGAGAACGGTTCCGACGATTAGCCTTGGCGCTGTTTATGCTTGGCGTTTTCGCAAATCACACGAACCACGCCGCGACGGTTGATGACTTTGCACTTATCGCAGATCTTCTTGACTGAGGCGCGTACTTTCATAAAACTCCTGGGGCCGCCGTTCTAGTTTTGTGGATACACTCCACCGGCGCGCGTTGCATTGCTTCGGTTTCCAGCTTGTAGCCAGTGGCAAATCGCCAATCGCTCAGTGCTGCTTCTCTACTTGTAACGGTAGACGATGCGACCGCGGTTGAGGTCGTACGGGCTCAACTCGATCGCCACGCGGTCGCCGGGGAGGATACGAATGAAGTTCTTGCGCATGCGTCCAGATACGTGCGCGAGGGCCTGGTGCTTGTTCTCAAGCTCGACCTTGAACATCGCATTGGGCAGCGTCTCAACCACCACCGCCATCACTTCAATCGCATCTTCCTTCGACAAACGCTCTCCTTCGATAAACGCGGACGTATCGAACCCGCCCGAACAATCTACGCCGCGCGCATGGGCACACAGCACTTATAAGTGTACACCTAAATGCACCGCAAATCCTAACGCGTCAGCACCAGTGGCCCGTCTTTTGTGATGGCCACCGTGTGCTCAAAGTGGGCGCTCAGGCTTCCGTCCACGGTCAGCGTGGTCCAGCCGTCCGGCAGCACCTTCACCGCGGCCCCGCCCGCATTGATCATCGGCTCGATGGCCAGCACCATGCCCGCCTTCAGTCGCGGCCCCTTGCCCCGGGTCCCGTAGTTGGGAACCTGTGGGTCTTCGTGCATGGATTTGCCGATGCCATGCCCGACAAACTCGCGCACAACGCCAAACCCCTCGCCCTCGCACATCTCCTGCACAGCCGCCGAAATGTCGCCCAGCCGCCCGCCCACTTGAGCCTGCTGGATCGCCCGCTCCAAAGATGCCTGGGTAACGTCGAGCAGCTTCTGCGTAGAGGCGCTTGGCGTGCCGACCGCATACGTCACTGCGCAGTCCGAGTAGAAGCCCTCCACAATGACCCCGCAGTCCACCGAGACAATATCGCCCTCTGCCAGAATCCGTTTGGCCGAAGGAATACCGTGAACCACCGCCTCGTTCACAGAGGTGCACAGCACAGCCGGAAACCCATGGTACCCCTTGAATGCGGAGATGGCGCGCAGCGAATCCATCTTGGCCGCGGCAACCTTCTCCAGATCCATCGTGCTGGCGCCCGGCACAACAAACGGACGCACCGCCTCATGCACCTGCCGCAAGGCCTCGCCGGAGCGGCGCATCTTTTCAATCTCGCGTGCTGTCTTGATAAAAATCGCCATAAAGGTAAGTCGCCGTTGTTCGCTACTGAAGAAGCTTAAGGAACCTCTGATTAAGTCTATTGTCCCTATAACGGTCGTCATTCTGGGCCGATTTTGGCCCAGAATCTCGGTCGTTCGCAAGCTGCGGGGCAAAATTGAGACTTGTTCAGGCCTTCCCTAACGCATCTTCACCATTGGTATAGAGGCAAATGAATTGTCATTCTGAGCGCAGCCCTCTTTACGAATTGTCATTCTGAGCGCAGCGAAGAATCCCCGCATCTTGTTCGACCCGCAACACTCTACACCATCGGTGAAAACGCCCCAGCTCCGCCATAAGTACCACTCGATCAACCGGGCTTTGGCCCCAGGGACAAGCCCGGAGATATGTTCAGTCCTTTCTTTGTAACATCCGTGTGCCCTTCATCGAGTCGCGGATTCAGCCCTACCCAAGTACGGCATCCGCATAGCGGCGTTGCCAATAAAACCTGCGGCATCCATAAGCCCTCCCTGCTGCCCCGCGCATGTCATCGAGCAACGCGGCGCAGTTTGGCAATGGCCTGCTCGATGGCAACGTTGACCGCCTCCGCGCTCTGGTCGCCGTCCACCTCTTCGAACCGTCCCATCTCCCGGTAGTGCGCCATCACAGGAGCAGTCTGCGAGTTGAAGGTCTTCATGCGCTCGATAAAAACAGCCTCTGTGTCGTCCGAGCGCTGCACCAGCGTGGAGCCATTGAGGTCGCAAATGCCGGCCACCCTGGGAGGGCTCGAATATATATTGTAGATGTGCTTGCAGACGGGACAGATACGCCGGCCGGTAATGCGCTGCAACAAGCTCTCATACACAACCACAATGCTGATGGCAATGACCGAAAGCCGCGGCAAAATCATAGGATCGGCAAATGTCTGGTCGAGGAATTTAGCCTGCTCCAATGTGCGCGGATAGCCATCCAGTATGCAGCCGCGGTGCGTGTCCTTCTCCTTTAGGCGATGCAGCACCATCTGGTTGACGATGTCGTCGTCCACCAGATGCCCTTCCCCCATGATCTCCTTCGCCCTCAGCCCCAGCTCGGTTCCCCTGGCGATGTTGC
>JAJZDL010000204.1 GCA_021851465.1 Acidobacteriota bacterium | reverse complement strand
AGGCGGCTTGTGCGCGCAAAGGATGATCGATGTGCGCGACGTGCCTGAGTGCTTCTGCTTAATTATGGTACCACTGGCGAGGCACGAGCAGCCAATCAATCGCCTGGCGGCGTGCAGGGCAGCGCAAACGGGTGGCGGTCAGTCGATGGATATCTTGCGCAGCAGCTTGAAGTCGGAGAGCATCTTCCCGGTGCCGAGGACGACCGAAGCCAAGGGGTCGTCGGCGACGGAGACGGGCAGGCCTGTCTCCTCTCGGATGCGCTTGTCGAGGTTCTTGATGAGGGCTCCTCCGCCGGTGAGGACGATGCCGCGGTCGGAGATGTCCGCGGAGAGCTCCGGCGGGGTGCGTTCCAGCGCGACGCGGATGGCGTTGATGATCGTCGAGATGCACTCGGCGAGTGCCTCGCGCACCTCGGAGTCCTCGATGATGATGGTCTTGGGCACGCCTTCGATGAGGTTGCGGCCCTTGATCTCCATGGTCAGCGGCTTTTCGATTGGGTAGGCAGAGCCAAGCTGCATCTTGATCTGCTCTGCGGTGCGCTCGCCGATCAGCAAGTTGTACTTTCGCTTGAGGTAGGTGACGACGGCCTCGTCCATCTGGTTTCCGGCCATGCGCACGGACTTGGAGTAGACGATGCCGGCGAGCGAGATGACGGCGATGTCTGTGGTTCCGCCGCCGATATCGACGACCATGTTTCCGCCGGGCTCGGTGATGGGCAGGCCCGCGCCGATGGCGGCAACCATGGCCTGTTCGACGAGGTGGACCTCGCTGGCCTTGGCGCGGTAAGCGGAGTCCATGACGGCGCGCTTCTCCACCTGCGTGATCTCCGAGGGCACGCCGATGACGATGCGCGGATGCACCATGCGCTTGCGGTTGTTGTGCGCCTTCATGATGAAGTAGTTCAGCATCTTCTCGGTGTGGCGGAAGTCAGCGATGACGCCGTCCTTCATGGGCTTGATGGCGACGATGTTGCCCGGCGTGCGGCCGAGCATCTCCTTGGCCTCCTTGCCGACGGCCTCGACCTCGTTGGTGTTGGTGTTGACCGCGATGATGGAAGGCTCGTTGACGACGATTCCCTTGCCATGCGCGTAGACCAGCGTGTTGGCCGTTCCCAGGTCGATGGCGAGATCGTTGGAGAAGAGGCTGAAGAGCGAGCGCATGTTGTGGATGCGCGAGTACCGCATTTGATAACCGTTTGACGACATTGTGCGAGTATTTTCCTAGAGAAAAAGATCAACTTCTATTGTACGGCTTGGCGCGGACGAGTGCCGAGCAAGGGCGTTCGACGTGCGATTCCGCTCTGGCGGCGGCGCGAGAGACAGCGGCGGTGAAAGACGTGGAGCGCGCCGGTACATGGAGCCGGTTGCGCACGGTATAATTCTGCATGAAGCGGGAGTAGTTCAGTGGTAGAACGTCAGCTTCCCAAGCTGAATGTCGCCGGTTCGATCCCGGTCTCCCGCTCCATCGCCCGATTGGCCGCAGATCGCATCGCCGATCTTGCCATGTGTGGCAGTCTCGCAACCGATATAGATCAGAGATACCCTGTCCTGCGGACTTTTGCACGCAGAGAAGGGAAGATCCGCGTCTTTTGCCGAGCGGCCTCCTGGGCCTTCGGCTCAGACTAGGATAGGGCGCGCCGTTGGCGCTTTACCTGAGCGGGCTTGAGCAGGGCACTGCGCTCGCTCGAAATGACGGGGGAGTGTTCGCTCGGGATGACGGTGGAGGAGGTGGCGATGACGGTGGTGGTGGGGCATGACGGAGATTGTGGGGGGGTGGTGACGGCCAAAAGGTGGGGGGCGATGGCGGCAGTATAGAATCGGTGATGGGCGTGGCGGGCTGTCGGCTCGGGCGTACCTAACCCTTTTGGAGCGATTTTTTGGCGATTCAGCGTAAGACGGCAGTGATCCTCGGTGCGCAGTGGGGCGATGAGGGCAAGGGCAAGATCGTAGATGTGCTGAGCGAACGGTTCAGCGTGGTGGCGCGCTATGCAGGCGGGCACAACGCCGGGCATACGGTGATTATTGGCGGGAAGAAGTTCGTTCTGCAACTGATTCCGTGCGGGGTACTGCGGCCTGGGTGCCGGGGCGTGATCGGAAACGGCGTGGTGCTGGATCCGATGGCGTTTCTGAGCGAGGTGAAGAAGCTGCGGGAGGCCGGGCTGGCGATAGCGAGCGGGCGGGACGGGCAGTTGTTTGTGTCGAACAGAGCGCAGGTGATCCTACCGTACCACCGGATGATCGAGCTGGCGGCGGAGAATGCGCCCGGACGGACGAAGATCGGGACGACGAGCCGCGGGATCGGGCCGGCGTACGAGGACAAGATGCACCGCAGCGGGCTGCGTGTGATCGACCTGCTGAATACGGCGTTGCTTCGGACGCACATTGAGAACGCGTGCCACGAGAAGAACACGATTGCGGCGGCGCTGTTTGGGACGGCCCCTCTGGATCCGAAGGCGATGTACGAGGAGTACGCGCGAGCGGCGGAGCAGATTGCTCCGTTTGTGACGGACACGGCGGAGCTGCTGAACGAGGTGATCGAGAAGGGCGAGAAGGTGATGTTCGAGGGGGCGCAGGGAGCGCTGCTGGACATCGACCACGGGACGTATCCGTATGTGACGTCGTCGAGCTCGACGGCGGGCGGCGCGGTGACGGGGACGGGAGTTGGGCCAAACCGGATCGGGACGGTGATCGCGGTGACGAAGGCGTATGTGACGCGGGTGGGGGAGGGGCCGTTCCCGACGGAGATCCACGACGACTCAGCGACGCTGCTGCGGGCGCGTGGGCAGGAGTACGGGGCGGTCACGGGAAGGCCGCGACGATGTGGCTGGCTGGATCTTCCACTGCTGCGCTACTCCAACATGATTAACGGGACGGAGTGGCTGGTGGTGACGAAGATGGATGTGATGGACGAGTGCGCGGAGATTCCGGTGTGCACGGGGTACAAGATCGGCGGGAGGCTGACAGAGACGATTCCGGCGGAGATGCGCGGGTTTGAGACGATCCAGCCGGTGTACACGAAGCTGAAGGGGTGGGCCTGCTCGACGGAGGGGATTACGGAGTTCGAGCGGCTGCCGAAGCTGGCGCAGGAGTATCTGAACTTCATGGAGCGGGAGTCTGGGGCGAGGATCGGGATGGTATCGACCGGGCCGGACCGGGAGCAGACGATGACGATGGCGGCGTTCGACGCAGTGCTGGCGTAGGCGCGGGGCAGAGTGTGAGGGGCCGGATGATCAGCTTTACGGTGCGGATGCGGTTTGACGGTGCGGAGCGGGCGGCGGTTGCGGAGATGCTGCTGCGACTGACTGCGGCGACGCGGCAGGAGCCTGGGTGCGTGAGTTATATCGCACACTTCGTGGAAGGCGAGCCGGCGACGGTGCTGATCTACGAGCAGTATGTGGACGCGGCGGCGCTGGAGGCGCATCGCGGTTCGGCGCACTTCCAGCAGTATGCGGCGGCGGGCCTGTACAAGAAGATGCTGTCGCGGCAGGTGGAGCAGCTCGACGCGGTAGGGTGAGTGCAGGCGGCGGGCGCGAGGTGCGGTGCGCTTGGGACGCGCGGCGCGGGAGTGGAACATCAATACGAAGGAAGACGCGGCCTTTGTGGGCTGCTTTGACTGCGCAGGCTGCGGCGGACTACTATGCGTCAGGCCGAAGAGGTGGCCGGTGGGCTATGGCGCAACAACGTATTCAACACCGATGTTCCCGGCCCGGCAGGAGTGTTCTGGGGTTTGCGTTGCTGGCGGCGGCGTTGTGGCTGTCGGCTGGGCAGGCGGAAGGACAGCATCCGCATCCGAAGCGGAACGACCAGTACAAGCACGAGGTGGAGCAGTTGGAGCAGGTGTGGCGCAAGGCGGAGCTGAGCGGCGACGTTGCGACCATGGACAAGCTGCTCTCCGACGATTATGTGGGCATCACGATGAGCGGGCAGGTGGTGACGAAGGAGCAGCAACTGGAGCGGCTGCGCACGCGAACCATGCCGCTGAGCCGGATCGACCTGATGGACGTGCATGTGAAGCTGATTGGGACGACGGCGATCGTCACGTCGCGGGCCGAGGTGGAGGGCACGGACGAGGGCGTGCCGATGCATGGGACGTTTCGCTATACGCGGGTGTACTCACGGCAGCCGAACGGCAGTTGGAAGGTGACGAACTTCGAGGCGACACGCGTGGGGCCTCCTCCTCCGCCGCGACCGCCGGAGAACGGAGGTTCCGCGAGCGGAGGCGCTGCGCCTTCCGGGGGAGCGCAGCCGGAGGGGAACACGCCTGCAAACGGGGGTGGAACGACGGGACAGGCGCAATAACTTCCCTGAAGGATGGTGCGCGCGGTGTCAGCTTAGCGCGGGAAGGACGTCCGGTATGGGGTAGAGGTCGAGCGCGAGAAGGCGGCGATCCAGGGAGCGAGTGCCGCCGGTGATGTGCGCGTCTTCAGGCTCCTTCGAGAGGGCAAAAAGCGCGGAGAGTCTCGGTGCGGGGGTATGGAGTTTGAACTGCCCGGTCTGTGTGGGGCGAACCGGGGTGTGTGTATCTGGGTAGCGCGGAGAGAGGACGGAGGCCACCGACTTGCCGCGATCCGGCGAGGGGCCGGCCAGATGCGATGAGAAGCTAACCAAAGAACTGGGGATGGCGGACATGGGCACCTCCGCACAATAGCAATAGATTGCTTCCAGCGTTCTGTTTGGTTCGGATGCCCCGGTCGAGGGCAGGGTTGCTCGCGTGCGGGCAGTGCGAAATTAGGGCAATTTTGCCAATGATGCATCACTGCGCGTTACGAACAAAAGATGAGGGGATTCTTCCCCTTCGACAAGTTCAGGATCCGAATGACAATTCGTAAATTTTCGATGAGAAGAACTGTTTCTGGACAGGTTCTAAGAATGCGATGGAGGCTTGCCATGCTGAGGA
>JAJZDL010000203.1 GCA_021851465.1 Acidobacteriota bacterium | reverse complement strand
TCGCCCTCTGGCCAATGGTCGCGCTCTTTCTCGCCATGGGCATCGCCTCGCCACTCTGGATGCGCGCCATCGACACCTTCGGCGCGCCCATCGCCGCCCGCCTCACACACACGCAGGCATCGCCGCCCACCGAATCCGTGGCGCATCAAACCACATCGCTGCAAGCCACCTTGGGAGGCGCGCGCTAATGACCCTTCCCGCCTCCATCATCGCCCTCCTGCCCGAGTCCGTTCTCACCCTCACAGCCATTCTCATCATGCTCATCGAGGCGGTGCTTAAGCCCGCCACCAGCCGCAAACCCCTCGGTTGGCTGGCCATCGCCGGCGCATCGGCCACCGGCTTCATCGGCTACTACCAACTTCGCCTCGGCATGATCTCCGCCTTCAGCGGCAGCGTCCAGGTCGATCCCTTCAGCATCTTCTTCCACCTTCTCATCGCCGCAGTCGTCGTCGCCACGCTCCTCGGCTCGCTCGATTACTTTCAGGGCCACGCCAGCCACGCGGGCGAGTACTTCGCCCTCGTCCTCTTCGGGGCCGTCGGCATGATGCTGATGACCTGCTCGGTCGATCTCCTGATGGTCTTTATCGGCCTCGAAATCTCCTCCATCTCCACCTACATCCTCGCTGGCTTTCGCAAAGGCCAACCCACAAGCGCCGAGTCCTCCCTCAAGTACTTCCTGCTCGGCTCCTTCGCCACCGCATTCTTCCTCTACGGCATCGCACTGGTCTACGGGGCCACCGGCTCCACCTCCATCGCCGCCATCGCCGCCGCTCTTGGCGCGAGCGCAACCCCACACATGGCCTTCCTCGCGCTCGCCATGATGCTTGTCGGCCTCGGCTTCAAGGTCTCCGCCGCGCCCTTCCATCTCTGGACACCAGACGTCTATCAGGGCGCGCCCGCCCCGGTCGTCGGATTTATGTCCACCGCGCCCAAGGCCGCCGCCTTCGCCGTCCTGCTGCGCGTCCTCTTCACCGGCTTTCCCATGATGCAGCACCGCTGGTCTCTGCTCCTATGGGGCCTCGCCGCGCTCTCCATGACCATCGGCAACCTCGGTGCGCTCAAGCAGACCGACGTCAAGCGAATGCTCGCCTACTCCAGCATCGCCCACGCCGGATACCTGCTCGCCGCCTTCACCGCCTTCACCCCCGCCGGCATCGCTGCCGCCTGCTTCTACGCCGCCGCATACGCTGCCATGAACGTCGGCGCCTTTGCCGTGGTCACTCAGGCCGGCGGCTTCAACGAGGCCCTGCGCACCGTCGAGGACTATCGCGGCCTCGCCCTGCGCCGTCCCCTCCTCGCCACCCTGCTGAGCGTCTTTCTGCTTTCGCTGATCGGAATTCCCTTCACCGGCGGCTTCTTCGCCAAGTTCTACGTCTTTACCGCCGTCCTCCAGGCAGGCCACGTCTGGCTCGCCGTCATCGCCCTGCTCAACAGCGGCATCGCCTGCTTCTACTACCTGCGACTGCTCGCCTCCGTCTACGCAAGGCCGGAAGAGGCCGCCACATCCACCAGCCAGATCCCCGCGCCTGCTCCGGCAATCGGCGTCGCCGCGGGCCTCGCGCTCACCCTCGCCGCAGCCGCTACGCTGATGCTCGGCGTCCTCCCCGGCCGCTTCCTCCATCTCGCCAACTTCGCCAGCTCCAGCCTGCGCGCAACCTACGCAACCACCCCCTGCGCAACTCCCTCCGCCGACAGCCGGCACGCCTGCCTCCCCCAGTAGCCTTCTCGATACATACAAACGGATGGAGTTTCATTACAATTCCTGCGACGGCTGCATCCAGCATCCGTCGTCATCCAATCGATCAGTGAGCACACCGGCCATGCACCTTCGCTCCGTAAAAAAACTTCGGTCATTCTTCATCCCGCTTCTCTTCCTCGCCTGCTTCACAACGCCCAGCCGCTCAATGGTTGCACCTCGCATCGTCACTGCGGATCGCATCCCACCAGCCGACCGGGCCGCCACCGACGATCGCATCGCGCAATTGGAGCGGCAGATGGCCGAGTACAGGGCCGCTGCCGCAACCGCTGCATCAGCTGCGGCCTCCGCCACCGCATCCGCGCAATCCGCCGGCGACAACGCCTGGGTGCTCACCAGCGCCCTGCTCGTGCTGCTCATGACCGGCCCCGGCCTCGCACTCTTCTACAGCGGCCTCGTCCGCAAGAAGAACGTGCTTGGCACCATGATGCAGAGCTTCGCCATGATGGCCGTCATCACCGTTCTGTGGTTCGTCTGCGGGTACTCGCTGGCCTTTGGCCCCGGCAACGCCTACATCGGCGGCCTGCACAACGCATTCCTGCACGGCGTGGGCCTCGCGCCGAACCCGGCCTACGCGCCCACCATCCCCGAGCAGTCCTTCATGGTCTACCAGCTCATGTTCGCCATCATTACACCGGCCCTCATCGCCGGGGCCTTCGCCGAGCGCATGAAGTTCTCCGCCATGCTGCTCTTCTCCGTCCTGTGGGCTCTGCTCGTCTACAGCCCCATTGCACACATGGTATGGGGCGTCGGAGGGCTGCTGAACGCCGCTGGCGGAGGACGCTACCCCTGTCTCGACTTCGCCGGCGGCACCGTGGTCCACATCACCTCCGGGGTCTCCGCGCTGGTCACCGCTCTCTATCTCGGCAAGCGCCTCGGCTACTCCAGGGAGCCATCGCCGCCGCACAGCATGGTGCTCTGCTTCATCGGCGCCAGCCTCCTTTGGGTGGGTTGGTTCGGCTTCAACGCAGGCTCCGCGCTGGGCGCGGGCGCGCTGGCCACCAGCGCCTTCGTCAACACTCAGTTTGCCGCCGCGGCTGGGGCCATCAGTTGGGGCGCGGCGGAGTGGCTGCGCAGCGGCAAGCCCAGCGCCCTCGGTGCAATCTCCGGATCGGTCGCCGGCCTGGCCACCATCACCCAGGCCGCAGGGTTCGTCCAACCCGCCTCTGCCGTCTTCATCGGCCTCATCGCCGGGGCCGTCTGCTTCTTCATGGTCGTCAAGGTGAAGGTCTGGTTCGGCTACGACGACTCGCTCGATGCCTTTGGCGTTCACGGCGTCGGTGGCACCATGGGCGCGCTGCTCACCGGCATCTTCGCCACCAGCGCCGTCAACCCCATCTTCGGGAAGAACGCCAATGGCCACGCGCGCCCCACCGGATGGATCGACGGAAACCCTGCCCAAGTGCTGCACCAGTTGACTGCCGCCGCCATCGGCTGGGGCCTCGCCATCGCTGGCACACTGGTTATTCTCTTCGTCGTCGATCACCTGGTCGGCCTGCGCGTCAGCGAAGACGAGGAGGAGCAGGGCCTCGACCTCTCGCAGCACGGAGAACAGGGCTACGACTGGGACAGCTCCACCGCATAGCGCCTGCGCCGCATCCCTGTCCGCAAGCTCCCCGCGCGCGGATGAGATCCTCGCGGATGGATGCGGCACTGCTTTGATCTTCAGCGGTGAGAAAAACGCCTCCCCGCCTCAGTACCCGTTCGCCAGCAGCGTCTCCACCGTAAAACCGCAAGCTGCCGCACCGGCCTCCGCGCGCCGTTCCGCGTACTTTGCCATCACATCCACCTCGATGTTCACCGACATCCCAGGCTCCAGCGCGTGCAGGTTGGTCGCCGAGTAGGTGTGCGGCACAATCGCAATCCAGATCTCCTCGCCCTCGATCCCCGCCACCGTCAGGCTGATCCCCTCCACCGCAATCGACCCCTTCTGCACCACATAGCGCATCAACGCCGCAGGCAGTCTCAGCCGCAGCACCCAGTCCGTCTGCCCACCGCCAGCCACCGGATCGAGCGCAAGCAGCCTCCCCACCCCGTCTACATGCCCCTGCACCACATGCCCGCCCAGCGGCGTACCCGCGGACGTCGGCAGCTCCAGGTTCACCAGCGACCCCGGCCCCAATCGCGAGAGCGTCGTCCGCGCAATCGTTTCCGCCGCCAGGTCCGCCGAGAAGCGCGCCGGACGCGCCTCCGCCTCGATCGCCACCGCCGTCAGGCACACCCCGCACACCGCAACGCTGTCGCCCAGCTTCAGCCGCTCCACTATCCCCGGCGCCGCAATAGTCAGCCGCGCCGCGCCCGCCGTCGGCGTATACGAGATCACCGCGCCCGTCGTCTCAACCAGTCCTGTAAACATACCTCTAGCCTAGAGCATCTTCTCTATCGCGCTTGATTAAATCGGCACCCAACATCCCCGATTCTCCTTCCCATCGCAAAATTGTCATCCTGAGCGCAGCGAAGAGTCCCCGCATCTCATTCGGCACGCAGCACCCCCATCGCTGGCAACGCCGTGCTCGTAGCTGGGGTGCATACAAGGTTGCCTGTTCAGGCGTTAGTCCAAGCTGCAAAGCTCCGTTCCGTACCCGCTCGCCTATCGAGGCTGTCCTCTGTCGCACACAACGAAGAGGCCTGGAACGTCTAGCGTCCCAGGCCCCTTCCACACTGCAAAATCTCCCCGCCTTACTTCACAACCGTCTGAAATAGTGGAGACGTAAGCAGGCTGGCAAACTGGCTGTCGGATGACGAATAATCCACCGTCAGCATCCCAGCGCTGGAGTCGATGGTCGTCGCATCCAACGCAGTCTTCTCCATCGGCGACCCCTGTTGCTCCTTCAGCAATTGCAGACCTTTCATCAGCGTGGCCACCGTCGCCGCCGTCATCGTGTCGGACGTCAACACAGACATGTCGAACTTCACCCCGTTTGCAAAGTCCATGGTGTACCGCGAGCTCTTCAGCCGGTTCTTCACGGTGTCGTAGTCGCCAAACTGAGACGCCCCCGCAAGCATGCTGTTCATCATTGTCTGCGTCCCCTTCGCGTCCAGCAGGCTCCAGATCGCATGGCTGTCCACAGCGTTCATGCTGTTGACCAGGTCGCTGTCGGTCAGGAAGTTCGGCGTCATCCCGTCCCGTGAGTCCACCGCCGCCGTCACTGCCTGCTTGCTGCCAAAG